>JAUXRH010000014.1 GCA_030682075.1 Nitrosomonas sp. | reverse complement strand
TTTTTTGTGAGCAACGAAGTATGGTGACGAAACGGGGTAAGCAGGCAAGCCGCAAAGCGGCTGCTCGCAAATATGGATTTTTAGAGGTGCCCTTTAATGATTCGTCTTAATACGCCAACCGAGGTAACGTATGTTCGAAGGATGTTTTCCAGGGAAAAGTAGCCAATTTTAAAAACTGACTTGAGTCAGATGGTTTCGCTTTGCCTCAAAACATGGATTTCGCAAAAAATTCATAAATTTGATTTTGCAGCAAATGTTGTTTGAATTAGCGGGAGGTGCTGCTCAAACGTTACACACCGTGACTTTATTCTGTAAAAATCATATAGTATTGTTAATGTATTACTATTACGACAATCAATTTGACCCTCGCAATTCTCCAGGATAGGAACACTGCCATGACCCACAATCTATTCAACAGCTTGAAAGAATTTTCTATCTCTCAGAGTAAAAATGCAAAATTCTATTCGCTTTCAGCATTAGAAAAATCAAGCCTTGGTAAGATTTCACGGTTACCTGTTTCCATCCGCATTGTCCTGGAATCCGTATTACGCAACTTTGATGACAAAAAAATTACCGAAGCACATGTCAGGCAACTTGCCGGATGGCAACCTAATGCCGTTCGTGTGAATGAGATTCCTTTTGTTGTTTCCCGTATCATCCTGCAAGACTTTACCGGCGTTCCGCTACTGGTTGATTTGGCTGCAATGCGTAGTGCCGCAATCAAATTGGGAAAAGACCCTCAACTCATTGAACCATTAGTGCCTGTCGATCTGGTTGTTGATCACTCAGTGCAAGTTGATCATTACGGTAATAAAGAAGCTCTTAGACAGAATATGGAAATTGAATTTTCCCGAAATAATGAGCGATACCAATTCATTAAATGGGGGATGCAAGCTTTTAACACTTTCAAGGTTGTGCCACCGGGGGTTGGTATTGTGCATCAGGTCAACCTTGAATATCTGGCGCGTGGCGTACATCAGAAAGATGGTGTGATTTTTCCCGACACCCTCGTTGGCACTGACTCGCATACTACGATGATTAATGGAATTGGCGTGGTTGGTTGGGGAGTGGGCGGTATTGAGGCAGAAGCTGGCATGCTGGGGCAGCCGGTTTATTTCCTTACACCAGATGTTATCGGCGTAAATTTAACGGGCAAACTACGCGAGGGTGTTACCGCGACTGATTTGGTATTAACTATTACTGAGACGCTACGGAAAGCCAACGTAGTGGGTAAATTTGTAGAATTTTTTGGGGCAGGAACCGCTTCACTAACACTGCCAGATCGTGCCACCATCGCCAATATGGCACCTGAATATGGCGCAACTATGGGTTTCTTTCCAGTTGATGATGTCACAATTGAATATTTTAAAGGCACAGGGCGCAGTAATGAAGAAATTGCAGTATTTCAGGCCTATTTCCAAGCGCAGGGAATGTATGGCATTCCCCGTAAAGGAGACATTGATTATACCCGAGAGCTAGCGTTTGATCTAAGCTCAGTCTCGCCTTCACTGGCAGGCCCCAAACGCCCGCAAGATCGCATTGATCTTGCCGCTATCAAATCAAAATTTACTGAACTCTTTAATAAACCTGTTGCAGAAAGTGGTTACGATAAACCGAGTGATAATATTAATCAACGTTATCTAACACGTAATACTCGTACTCAAGATCCTGATGTTTGTACTCAAATTGGTTCTGATAATATGAGTGAAATCCGGATATCACCGTATACTTCGTGCAATGCGCCTGAGTTGGACAGCAATCATCTGCCGCAAGAAGTTGCCACGAAAGAACGACGGATGGTCTCCCGCAACATCACTGAAATGACCAGTAACCGCCCGACCCCTAACTTAGTCGATCTGTCTACTGATGAATTGAATGGCTCTTCAGTTGACTTAGGTCATGGCGATATATTGATCGCCGCCATTACTTCTTGCACCAATACGTCCAATCCAGGCGTTCTGATTGCAGCAGGATTATTAGCTAAAAAGGCAATTGAGAAAGGGTTATCGGTTAAACCTCACATCAAAACGTCACTGGCACCCGGCTCACGAGTGGTGACCGAATATCTTACAGCAACCGGACTGCTACCCTATCTTGAACAACTCGGTTTTTATATCGCAGGTTATGGCTGCACTACTTGTATTGGCAATTCTGGCCCATTGGCTGAGTCCATTGAGGAAGCTGTCGTTAAAAATGACCTTGTTTGTGCGGCAGTACTTTCTGGTAATCGTAATTTTGAGGCTCGAATTCACACTAATATTCGTGCCAACTTTCTTGCTTCACCCCCACTGGTTGTCGCTTACGCAATAGCGGGCACCATAATGAAAGATCTAACAACAGAACCTTTGGGCACCGGCAAAGATAATAAACCTGTCTGGCTTCGTGATATCTGGCCGAGTAATGAGGAAATCCAAACATTATTAAAGTTTGCCACTAATGCGGAAATTTTCCAGCAGCTCTACACCAATCTCACCAAGAATCATCCACTGTGGAACAATGTATCAACAGTTACTGGCCAAGTTTATAACTGGCCGCCATCCACTTATATCGCCGAACCGCCTTTCTTCAACGACTTTTCCCTACACCTCACACAACCCGGTAAATCGGCTGATATCAAAAATGCGCGCGTATTGGGTATATTTGGCGACTCTGTAACCACTGACCATATCAGCCCTGCTGGCGCAATCAAGGAAGCTTCTCCTGCTGGAAAATATTTGCTTGCAAATAATGTATTAAAAACTGATTTTAATAGTTATGGATCGCGCCGTGGCAACCATGAAATAATGATGCGCGGCACTTTTGCAAATATCCGTATTAAGAATCTAATGGCTGCTGGCACAGAAGGCGGCGTTACTTTTTATCAGACGAGTGATGGATCTGAGAGTCAACAAATGAGTATTTATGATGCGGCCATGACATATATCGCAAATGATATACCTACTGTCGTCTTTGGTGGCAAAGAATATGGAACGGGGTCAAGTCGAGACTGGGCTGCCAAAGGAACCCAGCTGCTTGGTGTTAAAGCCGTGATCGCCGAAAGTTTTGAACGAATTCACCGCAGTAACCTGGTCGGCATGGGGGTATTACCGCTGCAATTTAAAGATAATGATAATGTTCAATCACTCGAAATTACAGGTAATGAACAATTTGATCTCCACGGTTTGGATAATATCCGTCCACAACAAGACGTAACGCTTGTAATCCATAAACAAGATGGTACGCATCAGAAAGTGGAATTACTATGCAGAATTGATACCGCTATTGAAGTAGAATACTTCGTGCATGGTGGCATTTTACCCTATGTTCTCAGGGAACTTATAGCGGATTGATCTTCTCTCCTTGAGAAATAGAGCAATGTAACACCCGTGAACATAAGCACATAATAGCTACTTACTTTACTTCAGATGCCCCTTCTGGTGGTTTACAATAGTGCTTTAACGGGTACTCCTTACTTCGGCGTGGATTTCTAACAACATCACCACCATTCCTTACACACTCGATTACAGATCTATCCAAATTTGCAAAATGTTCATTTGTTCCAGGGGGTGCTGATATGGGGGGTACTATTTCCTTAATCTTAATACAAGTTTCTGATTCATTGGCTATTGGGGTATCATCTACCATTGCAGGTAACGAGCATAAGCCACAGGGGTTACCTGGACAGAGACATCCCGTACAGGCGGCATGAGCCACCGGCAAAGCAATTATCCAAAGTATCAGGCTAGAGACAGCCGCTATAAGAATCTTCTTAATCATGTCAACCAACTTTAATTTCATGTTCTTTCCTATATAGGGCCCCTCTAAGAATCCAATTTTGCGAGCAGCCGCTTTGCGGTTTGCCTGCTTACCCCGTTTCGTCGCAATACGGCGTTGCTCATAAAAAATTTTATCTTACATATCAACCATATGTTGCGCTAAAATTTTTTCTCGCGCCTTGTCTTGCCTGGAAACTTGAACTTTTAGAGATGCCCTGTAGATTTTTTTTTAAAAAACCGTTATTGCTCAAGTTAAAAGTTATGACCAAATTGTTACTGGCAAGATAAAAAAAATAGCATCAGCACTTCAATTTGCCGAGAAAAATTATTTCACATTGCCTATCTTTATATACTGCGTAAACTTATCACAACACGTTATAGAAATGAATTCCAATCAAAATAACAGTGATCAATTTATATTTAAGAACTAAAATTCGTTCTTTTGAAAGACAGCCAAAGACCTCATCTACACTGTCTCTGGAATTCGCTCAAGAAAACAAAACCATATAAAATACTCGTTTTTTTTAATCCCATGCTCAGGAAAAAGCTTTGATCACTACTGCCAATATTACCATGCAATTTGGGGCCAAGCCCTTGTTTGAAAATGTTTCTGTTAAATTTGGTGGCGGTAACCGATATGGCCTGATTGGTGCAAATGGTTGTGGCAAATCCACTTTTATGAAAATTCTTGGTAAGGATCTTGCGCCAACATCCGGCAATGTAAATGTAGACAATGGTGAGCGTGTTGGAAAATTAGGTCAAGATCAATTTGCGTTTGAAGACCATATCGTCATTGACACGGTAATGATGGGACATGAAGAGTTATGGCATGTTAAAGAAGAACGTGATGCAATTTATGCCAATGCAGATGCGACCGAAGATGATTATATGCATGCTGCTGAACTTGAGTCTCATTTTGCCGAGCTTGATGGTTATTCTGCTGAAGCACGTGCCAGTGAATTACTACTTGGCGTTGGCATTCCGCTGTCTCAGCATCAAGGACCAATGAGTGCCATTGCGCCTGGATTTAAGTTACGTATATTACTGGCACAAGCCCTATTCTCTAATCCAGATATCCTGCTACTGGATGAACCAACTAATAATCTAGACATTAATACGATTCGCTGGCTGGAAGACATAATCAATGCAAGCAAAAGCACCATCATCATTATTTCTCACGATCGTCATTTTTTGAATAGTGTCTGTACGCACATGGCCGATCTGGATTATGGAGAAATACGAATTTACCCTGGGAATTATGATGAATACATGACAGCATCCACCCAAGTACGTGAACGAATGCTGTCCAATAATGCCAAGAAGAAATCACAAATTGCAGAGTTACAATCCTTTGTCAGCCGCTTCTCAGCTAATGCATCTAAAGCACGGCAAGCTACCAGCCGTGCACGCCAGATCGAAAAGATAAAGCTGGAAGATGTAAAACCGTCCAGCCGTCAATATCCGTTCATACGCTTTGAAGTTGACGAAAAAGACAAACTACATCGCTTGGCAGTAACAGTAAAGGATATCAGCAAAAGTTTTCCAGGAATGGGGAAACCTTTGCTGGATAAATTAAGTATCAACATTGGGGCTGGAGAGAAAGTTGCTATTATTGGCCCCAATGGCATTGGAAAAACGACACTACTGCGCTGCCTGGTGGGTGATTTGGCACTTGATAGCGGACATGTCAAATGGGCGGAAAAAGCACATATTGGCTATTTTGCACAAGACCATGCAACCGACTTTGAAAAAGAGGAGTCATTGACTGATTGGATGGCACAATGGCGACAAGAAAATGATGACGATCAAACCATACGTAGCATACTTGGAAGACTATTATTCTCCGGCGATGAAGTAAAAAAATCTGTCAAGGTGATTTCTGGTGGGGAAAAAGGACGTATGTTATTTGGTAAACTTATCTTGCAAAAACCTAATGTCCTGCTGATGGATGAACCCACTAACCACCTTGATATGGAATCAATTGAATCACTTAACGCTGCCTTGGAGAAATATACCGGCACTTTGATTTTTATCTCCCATGACCGGGAGTTTGTATCTTCTCTTGCGACCCGGATCCTGGAGCTAAAGCCGGATGGAATTAATGATTTTACCGGAAACTATGAAGATTATCTTAGAGATCAGGGTATTGTCTAGGAGCCTGTCGGACTTTGGAATCGTCGGCTGCAAATCGACCGCGCCGGCTCCTTTTTTGCCGATTTCTTGCCCCATGGAACAACCATGCGGCGGCGAAATCGGCAAAAAACAACCTCGGCGGGGTTGATTTTCGCTAT
>JAUXRH010000334.1 GCA_030682075.1 Nitrosomonas sp. | reverse complement strand
CGGCTTGCCTGCTTACCCCGTTTCGTCACAATACTTCGTTGCTCACAAAAAATATTTCCTTACCTATCCATCATATGCTGCGTCAATATTTTTTATTCGCGCCTGGTCTTGTTTAGAACTCTGAATTTTTAGAGGTACCCTGACGATAATCAAGGTTATCCGTATTATCTGTACTTATCACCGATCAAAAATAATAATACGCATGTTGCGCAAAAACTGGGCACATATTCGTCATCTATTTGGTTAGACTGCCGCACCGATAGTCCGGTATTGGTTAAAAAGATATATGCGCTGTATGCCAATGAATGGAGCCTACTGCAAATTCACTTTATCAAAAAAATACGCAAAACCTGAAATTTCATATGCCCGCCTGATGGCTTCTAATGAAATTCGCCCAACAGATAAGCGTTCGTTGAGAAAACTACGTGAGGCTTTGAATCCATTTGCTCTGAAACAGAAGATTGGAGCAATGCGTACGGGTAATCTACCCAGCCCAGGATCGGGCCTGCCCAGTATCTAAGTGTAAAAAATCAGATCCCGGATAAAATCCAACACCACCCACCGCCAATGATAAAGCTGCTGCACGTAAATCTGTTAATTTATACCCTGACAGACGGACATCAATCGCCTTCCCCTGCATGTGCAGACTCCGCTTTGCTACACCATTACTATGGGCAGATAGCTTGCCATTTGTTGCGGGTGATCGGTATCCAGAAATAACATGAAATTCATGATTAGAATCCAATTGACTATGAATTAAATGCAGCATGTTAAGCAAGTTTGTATCGATCGCATGTATGTCGCCAGTGCGATGATCGCGCAGCACTTTTCCAATTGCTTGTAAAGCATCAGGAATATATTGCCCTTCTGCCCAATAAACCGACTGAACACGTTCGCCTGTGTGGAGATTAAGAAAGTCCAGTTTTCTCTCAGCCAGACTCTTAGCATAGGCCTGAGGTAGCGCCAATGGTAACGTAAGTAATGTGCAGGCACCAATTCCAGTCTTTAAAAATCGACGGCGGCTATGTGCAGGTTCAGTATGAGATTGACAATTACCGCCGATTAATTTTCGTAAAAACATTAAATCCCTCCAATAAAGCTCACTTACTTATATTCACTGATTTATTTCAATTAAATAAATATCGGCAGTGCCTTATTTAGTTGAAATAAATCTCTTACTTACCTATCGATTTGAATCCTGATGAATCACCAGAGAATCGTTCTGTTATTCAAAACAGAGGTATTTTACCAACCAGCAAAGTTCAACGCACGTTCATCCCGACCATAAATATCCGGTGAAAAATGAACTCTCTGCGAATTATCTACCCAGACTGTAATATATACCAAGTAAATTGGTAGCGGTTCAGGTAGATTGATTCTACTCGTTTTACCACTATCTATCTGAGAAATAAGCTGCGTTAGTAAATTCTGTTCATTTAGCGTGAATTCCGCCAGTAGCAGTGGCTTTTCCAAGCGGATGCACCCAGAGCTGAAGGTGCGTATATCGCTTTGGAATAAAGATTTTGAAGGGGTGTCATGAAGATATATATCAAATGGATTGGAAAATATAAATTTTATCGTGCCCAATGCATTCTTAGCGCCAGGATCCTGCCGTAACACATAAGGAAACCCTTTGTTTATGGCGTGCCAATCAATGCTTTCCGGGTCCAGCGCCGCCGCATCATAATCATACCCTGAATAAATTTTTATGCCTTCCCTGGAGAAATAAGTTGGGTCTTTCTTTTGTTTGGGCAGCAAGTCTTTGCGCGCAATACTGGCCGGAACATTCCAGTAAGGATTTAAGATAACGTGAGAAACATGGCTACTGAAACTTGGAGTTGAGCGATAATCACGTCCAACGATAATCCGCATGTCTAAAACATGCTCCCCCCGTTCCACTGTAGTAAGTCTGAATCCTGCAATATTGACCAGCAGGTAGCGTTCATCCAGATCTCGGGGAAGCCACCGAAGCCGTTCCATATTAAGCCGAAGTTGGCGAATTTTCCAGGCAAGCGCAGTATTCAGCGCTTGCGCGGTGTTCTTTCCAATAACGCCATCCGCGTTCAATCCATGCTGCATTTGAAACGCCTTAATGGCAGCAACCAGCTCGTCATTATAATGCAGGCTTTGGCTCTGAGTAATATTGTATTCAGCAAAACCATCGATCACGTATGCTTGCGCCATCCGTCTGCGTATCAACGGGATCAGGGCATGCGTGGTATCGGGATGAATTACAGGGGCATCAGGAATGTGGATCTGAGTAAGCTGATTGTTTTCCAGTTCCCGGTAGCGCGCTAATGTTTGTTTTAACAACTGATAACTTAACTTTTTCGGCGGCAATTCATTGAGCAATTGATGCAGATTGTCAGAAGTGACGGCTTCAAGTAAGAAAGCCACAGCATCAAATGGCGATTGTGGAATATGCCAATCCGGGTCAACAGTAGATGCAGATAATCGCCCACTATGTAAATCGTGTATCAACGTCAATAGCGCATGTGTTGTTCGCAATTCCAGCTCGATCCATGCATCCGTTGTTTCATCAACACGCAACTCAAGCTGTTTTAATTGTTGCAGCTGGTAATCTCGACTGTCGAGCCCCTCTTCTTCAGCAGTTGCAATGAAGGTTAATGCGATATTGAGTGGCAATAGTTTCTGTTTGGGTGTCAACCATACCGGCCGGTAATCACGGGCTGAATAAAATCGTCGCAGTTCTGAAAGGTTAGTTTCAGTAAAGTCAACAGAAAACAAGCCCGTAGGTTGCATCTTGAGTTCTTCAGCTTCCACTGAAAGTGCATCGGCAACTGGCAGCATTAGTAAAAGAATAATAAAACCGAGAAATCTGACTGACTGCAAGAATAAAATCATCGAGTCTCCATTGTAAATAAGGCATTATAGCGAATAGGCATATAACAGCAAGAAACCGACGTTTGTTGGGTGCTTTATTTTTAGAGGTGTCCTTTAGCTCAAAGGATACGAGTTAAAGTTTCCCGATATCCCACGAAAAAATCATCTTTCCGGCCTTTTGGAATAAAATTATGTTATATACTAAAGTTTCGGAGTTCAAAAACTCCATAAAAGAAACTTAATTATTTGATTAGAATAAGAAAGTCGGTCTCACAAGGAGTATAATAATGGTTGTCTTGCAAACAGCCAAAACAACTCAGGAGACCGCGATGAATCATG
>JAUXRH010000328.1 GCA_030682075.1 Nitrosomonas sp. | reverse complement strand
ATTCCTTTGTTGTTGAGTGATGTGTTTGCCTGACAAATTCACCTCCTTTTTAAGAGGTAACTTTACATGCTTCTAATTTCACTCAACCGGCCAAGTTAATTGTCGTCATACCGGACAGGTTAATTGTCGCCTAATAGTTGCATATGTGTTTAAAGACAATAATTGAGGGGAATGACACTGCTGCTGGCCGTGGCTTCGACTTAGCAATTCAGCTTTTGATTGTCATCTCAATAATCACCTTTTCAATTGAGACACTCCCGAACCTCAGCAGTGAAACGATTGGTTTGTTATCTAATATTGAGACAGTTATCGTTTCCATATTCACGCTTGAGTATCTTGCCAGGGTGTATGTTGCAGACAGAAAACGTGATTATGTATTTAGCTTTTATGGCATAGTCGATTTAATCGCAATCGTGCCATTTTATCTGTCGGTTGGCCTAGATTTGCGGTCGCTCAGAATTCTAAGAATGTTACGACTTTTCAGGCTATTTAAACTTGTCAGATACAACACTGCCATGCGGAGATTGAGCAGGGCGTTCTACATAGCAAAAGAAGAAGTTGTATTGTTTGGCGTTGTTACAATCATGTTGTTGTATCTATCTGCCGTAGGCATTTACTACTTCGAAAATGAGGCGCAACCAGAACAGTTTAAAAGCATATTTCATAGCTTCTGGTGGGCCGTTGCAACCCTGACTACGGTTGGATATGGAGATGTCTACCCTATCACCGTTGGTGGAAGAATATTCACGTTCTTGATGCTTATGATAGGGCTTGGGATAGTGGCCGTTCCTGCGGGACTGCTCGCTTCAGCGCTTTCAAAAGCAAGATCAGAAGAACAGGATGAGGACAAGTAACAGGGAAAATTTGTAGAGAACATAACAATCGCATGCACTCGGGCAGCAAAAAGGAGGAAGAATGCACGACTATTCAATTGACAAACACCCAAAGGAGAAGGTGCTTTTCTTCTTGGCGCTTATCGCCATCACTGCCGCACCAATAATTAAGGGGCTGGCAGAAGTTCTGGTCTCATTGCTTGAGGTCAGCACTGGATGGAGTTCTGCCCCTGTTGTCGCCATTCCGGTATTTGGGCTATTTGCGGGTCTGTATTTCCTATTTGATAAATATCTCTGGAAGATTTCGTGGCTCAGAAAAGTGCTTTTAGTACCAGACCTAAACGGGAAATGGAGCTGTGATGGGCATACAAATCTAAAAAATGCGGAGCCTGTAGGCTACGATTGGAAAGCGACGATATCGATCACTCAGTCTTGGTCAAAAATTTTGATCCACCTAAAGACCAGCCAGTCAGAATCCAAAAGCATATCAGCAAGTATTTACCATGAGGCAGGAGTTGGCTATAGGCTTCTGGAGAAAAGGGGACGCTACCCTTTATTATTGGAATGGAAGCAACCATGCGAACCAATTTTGGATTGGTCGGCATGGTTGGCTGAAAACGATGATCCTCAGGAACTAGAGGTGTTACGAAGGAATGCTGAAAAAGGATTGCCTTGCGGAGCGGATAAATTTATTCGCGGATTGGAGAAAGTTGTTGGCAGGCCGTTACATTACCGCCCCTTAGGACGCCCAAAGAAAGAAAAAATAATAAAGGGTAGCGTCCCCTTTTCTCCCCTTTTCCAAACCGGGGTAAAGTATGTTAGAAGGGTGTTTTCCAGGGAAAAGTAGCCAATTTTAAAAACTGACTTGACTCAGATGGTTTCGCTTTGCCTCAAAACATGGATTTCGCAAAAAATTCATAAATTTGATTTTGCAGCAAATGTTGTTTGAGTTAGCGGGAGGTGCTGTTGGAAGAGGCCCCTATTCAGGGCAATCGGGCTTAAAAGCGCTTGAAAACAGAAACTAGATGAGGTATTAAGTTTATCATTTTGATTTCAAATGACAGACAAACCAACGCCCTCAATTATTCATCATTTTTCAAGTATTAAAGACCCAAGACTAGAC
>JAUXRH010000285.1 GCA_030682075.1 Nitrosomonas sp. | reverse complement strand
CTTCGCCTCGCCACCAAATTTCTTGGTCAATATCGTTGTAATTGCTGCTGTCAACGTGGTTTTACCATGATCTACATGACCAATAGTGCCAACATTGACATGTGGCTTCGATCTCTCAAACTTACTTTTTGCCATGATCTATCCTTTACACTCACTTAATTATTTTTTGTTAATTATTGCCTCAGCAACATTCTTAGGAGCTTCCGAATAATGCTTAAACTCCATGGTGTATGTTGCACGACCCTGCGTAGCTGAACGCAAAGTCGTTGAATATCCAAACATCTCAGCAAGAGGGACCTCAGATCTAATAACCTTCAAACCAGGTAAATCATCCATTCCCTGAATCATGCCTCGTCGTGAAGATAAATCTCCAACTACATTTCCCATAAATTCTGCGGGTGTCTCAACCTCAACCGCCATCATTGGCTCAAGCAAAACTGGATTAGCCTTACGCATGCCATCCTTAAATGCTATCGAAGCAGCCATTTTAAAAGCATTTTCATTTGAATCAACATCATGATAAGAACCATCAAAAAGAGTAACCTTTACATCAACAACTGGAAAGCCTGCCAGAACGCCATTAGGTAACGTTTCATTAAGGCCTTTTTCTACCGCAGGTATATATTCACGCGGAACAGCACCACCTTTAATCTGGTCAATGAATTCGAACCCCTTTCCAGTTTCATTTGGCTCCATCCTTAACCAAACATGACCATACTGACCACGGCCACCAGACTGTTTTACAAATTTCCCCTCTATTTCAACCGATTTTTTAATTGCTTCTCGATAAGCAACCTGTGGCGCCCCTACATTCGCCTCAACACCAAACTCTCTTTTCATTCGGTCAACTAAAATCTCCAGGTGCAACTCACCCATTCCTGAAATTATGGTTTGCCCCGACTCTTCATCGCTATGCACTCTAAATGAGGGATCTTCTTGAGCCAGACGGTTTAATGCTATCCCCATCTTTTCCTGATCTACCTTAGTCTTAGGCTCCACTGCAACATGTATTACCGGATCCGGAAATATCATCCGCTCCAACGTAATAATATTCTGCGGATCACACAATGTATCCCCTGTTGTCGCTTCTTTTAACCCCACAGCTGCAGCGATATCTCCAGCACGGACTTCCTTAATTTCTTCGCGCTGATTCGCATGCATTTGCAATAACCGGCCAATCCTTTCTTTACGACCTTTAACTGGGTTGTATATTGTATCACCAGAAACCACGATACCGGAATAAACCCGAAAGAATATTAACTGTCCAACATAAGGGTCTGAAGCAATCTTAAATGCCAATCCAGAAAACGATTCCTCATCACTCGGCTGTCGAAGAGTTGGCTGATCATTCTCATCCACACCTTCAATTCCATGTACATCTGCTGGTGATGGCAAATAATCTATCACGGCATCCAACATTGCCTGAACACCCTTATTTTTAAAAGCAGTGCCGCACAACATCGGGATTATCTCATTGTTCAACGTCCGCGCCCGGATCCCTTGTTTAATTTCGGAGAAAGATAGATCACCTTCTTCAAGGTATTTATTCATTAAATATTCACTGGCTTCAGCAGCTGTTTCTATCATTTTCTCGCGCCATTTCTTTGCATCAGCCACCATTTCCGGAGCAATCTCTCTTTCCTCAAACTTAACGCCTTTGGTTCCCTCATCCCAATAAATAGCCTTCATTTTTACCAAGTCGATGACGCCTTCGAAATTTTCTTCAGCCCCTATTGGTAACTGTATCGGCACTGGCTGAGCCTTAAGTCGAGCCTTAATCTGATCATGAACACGCATAAAATTTGCGCCAGACCGATCCATCTTATTAACAAACGCAAGTCGCGGAACTTTGTATTTGTTCGCCTGACGCCAGACTGTCTCAGTTTGCGGCTGCACGCCACCTACTGCACAGAAAACCGTACACGCCCCATCCAAGACACGCAATGATCTCTCAACCTCAATCGTAAAATCCACATGACCCGGCGTATCAATTATATTTATTCGATGCTCTGGATACTTACCATCCATTCCACTCCAAAAACATGTTGTAGCTGCCGAAGTAATCGTGATACCTCGCTCCTGCTCCTGCTCCATCCAATCCATTGTGGCCGCACCATCATGCACCTCACCAATTTTGTGAGACACTCCGGTATAAAAGAGCACTCGCTCTGTCGTGGTGGTCTTCCCTGCGTCAATATGGGCCATAATACCTATATTGCGATAACGATCTATTGGTGTTTTTCTTGCCACAATATTAAAGCCTTAATTTCTTAAATTTTGAATAAGTAGTCGTAACTATTTCCATATCTTGAAATAGATCGCAACCAGACTCACGTTCTCTAGAGACTTTTTAATTCCCAGGAGTCTGTCGGACTTAAGGTTGATCTACTGCGCAAATGGGACAAGCGGTTCATATTACCCTGATTTTTCGTTGCATAGAATGACTATGCGCCTCAAAATCCGGCCAATCTATCCTCGCTTTCCCACTTTGCTCG
>JAUXRH010000149.1 GCA_030682075.1 Nitrosomonas sp. | reverse complement strand
TTATTCTGTATCTCCCCCAGCTTGCGGGTAGCGCGGTAGCGCTTGAGCAGGATATATATTATAAAAGCCAGCCCCAGTATCAGCAATCCCAGCAAGGCGTAGTAAACATAAGGGTAGGCATACAGGAAAGAATCTATCCACAAGATGTCGCCTTTCTTACCGGTAGTATATTTTGCACCCACATTCATGCTAGTTACTTTGGGCTTGGTTTGTGTCATTTCAATCAGCACCATGCCGCCGTAAATTTGTGCCTGCACCTCGGGATCGAGCAGAGTTTCACCCAGGCGTAACAAATCTGCAGTCGTGTCAGCGGAAAGTGTCATTACCGTTCGTCCTATCTGCCAGGGGGATTCAAACTGCATCAACAACCCGCTGCCTTCACCCAGGGAGCTTGTCTGGCGGCTAAGTGACAGGGTGGCTGTTTCGTTTTCCCAGCCACGTACAACCGGGTAGGGTATCAACGAGGAATTACTGGTAAGCAGTGGTGATTTTTCCTTCAACTCGGCGGGTAATTTCGATTGATTGCCGATAATGATGAGGTCTCCTTTCCAGTTTTCCGGGAATTGCAGTCCCATTTGGATACTCAACATCGGAAAACCATTCTTTTGCGTCATTAACCCAACCAGATTCAATGCAGTGGCAATCGATTCATTTGATGGATCGACGAGGTAAATCATCGATTCATATCCATCCGGCCAGCGGGTAAATGGGAAGCCATTGAGCATGAGCAATTCAAGTTTGGGCAATTCGACGAAATGCGGCATATCCGGGAATGTCATGGTGGAATTATCGAATATGCTGAGAAACAGATTGTTTACCAGCGCCAAGTCGCATTCCTTGAGTACGGGATGAAGTTCTGGTGCAAATGTAATGATATTGGTACCGGGTTTGAACAGATATGCGGGTAAATCTATTTCATAATTATGCAAGTAATCCCCGCTCTGTTTATTGAGACCGACTGCGCGTACCGCGATGCCGTTCACCAGCACGTTCAAGGCAGAACTTTCGCGCATGCCGGCGCCATAAGCGAAACTGAGAGCCAGCTTGGCAGAATAATTCTGCCTGATCATCATATCGGCCGGCAGGCGAAAGCTCATTTCTTTTACAGCAGAACTCATGCCCTGGAAAGTGGTGGTGAGTAAATTGAGTGTCTTAAAATCGTAAGTCTTGTTAGCGATTATGACATCGCGTCCGGCATAAGCTGCTAATTCGGGCATGATGAACTCGAAAGCGTTGAGTTCCTGTGTGCCGGGATAAGCGATGGAAATACTGGAAAAGGTCAGTGCAGCCAATTTCACATGGTCAAATTTTTCACCGGATACTACCACCAGTGCATGCGTGTTATCGTTGCCGCTGGGAGTCGGCAACGGGAATATCTTAAGGTAGCCGCCCTTTACCTCACCCATGGAAAATTCAAACGGCTGCAGGAACTGTCGCATAAAGCCAGTTTGACCGACCACGATGTTGTCCATATCGGGTTTTATTTGCTGTGAGACTTCGAAAGTTACTTTACGGTAGTCATAACGCCGCGCGATCCCGGAAGCGACGATTGCAGCGATGGTCAGATTTTCCGCAGAGCGATCTTCAGTAATGATATTGACGCGTGCTTCAGGGTAGATCTTCGGATCAAACAAAAATTGCGCAATGGCCGAGAGCTTCAATGGCACAGGGTTAGGTTCGTACTCGACCTGCAGGGAGGAATTCTGCATGTTGATGTTGGTCCAGAGGTCTGGGGCACACGGACTCTCGCATCCTTTCATAAAAAAATGTTGAGCTACCGCAAAGCTGAGTTTGTTATAACCCGGTCTCAGATATTGCGTCGGCACGTTCACCGCAACCAGTGCGTCAGGTGCGAGCGGGTTGAGTTTGACTTGGCCAATGGGGACATCGTTGATTTTTATTACGAGCTGGGAATGATCTTCAATCATACTGATGGATGAAATGTAGTTCAGATTGAGAGTTGCTTTTTTCACATCCCAGCGCTCAGGAATGGGAATCGCTATCGATCTTTCGTCGGTGATGCACTTCAATTGCAGCATTGAGTGGGGCGTAAGCTTTTGCAACGGAATCAGGATCTCTTTCGCCATGGCAGGGAGGAAAACGGATAGCTGCAATGCAGTCCCGGGTTTTTTCAACGGAACCAAGATCTCCTCCGCCATGGCAGGCAGGCTGATGAGCAGACATAGCAGACAACCCAGCAGCCGCTCTCTCCAGTTCTTTCGCCTGCTAGCCTTCTGCTGCCATGGGGATTCACCGGCACTCCAACGGTGATCGGTGCGAAGATCAAGTCTTACCATATCCATTCCTTATGATGGACTTGCAAGGCCCAATAAAACGAGTTGAATTAGTCGCCGGAACGGCAGAAAAAGGAAAAATAACTTGCCCGGAATGATAAAATAGAAGCTTCTAAAATCAACTTTATCAATGAGATGAGCAAGCTACGAAGTACTTTATCACGAACATGGTTTAATATACAAGGATCTTTATTTCCATGGTTGTCGGAAGAGCTGGGGCCACTAACAGGGAAACAACAGGAATTGGTGACCACATTAGCACATTGGAATTAGTGCGCATCGAAGAATTCATCTATTCCAGCCGAGGTTTTCCAAGTCGTCCGCCTCAAGACCGTACTGCCATAGCCAGGGCGTTTGTGACGAA
>JAUXRH010000271.1 GCA_030682075.1 Nitrosomonas sp. | reverse complement strand
CCCTTAAGTCTGACAGGGTACAATGCTAAAATACCTGGTTAATAGTTATTAGGGCACCTCTAAAAATCCATATTTCGTCACCATACTTCGTTGCTCACAAAAAATATTTCCTTACATATCAATCATATGCTGCGTCAATATTTTTTATTCGCGCCTGGTCTTGTTTAGAACTCTGAATTTTTAGAAGTGCCCATTAGTTCAAAAAGCAGGATAAAAAATAATATGATTGGTATTCTGATTATCGCCCACGAGCATCTGGGTGACGGCTTCATTCACTGCGCCAGCCATGTCATGGGCGAGATACCGAAGCGATTGCTGCACCTGGGTGTTTATATTCAGGATGATACCAATGTTGTTGTGTCCAAAGCGCGGGAAATGGTAAGGCAACTGGATGATGGTGACGGTGTACTGATTTTAAGTGACATCTATGGCGCAACGCCCTGTAATATTGCCAGTCAATTGATTATCTCCGGCAAGGTGGAATGTCTGTCGGGAATTAATTTGCCCATGCTGGTGCGGGCATTGACTTATCGCGATCAGCCCCTCGCTGTTGTGGTAGAAAAAGCACTCAGCGGTGGTAAGGATGGCGTCATACATATTCAACTGGAATCAGGCAATGCAGCATAGAGAAGTGGAAATAATTAATAAGCTGGGGTTGCACGCACGTGCATCCGCCAAATTGACCAAACTGGCAAGCCAGTTTCGGAGTGACGTGTGGTTAACACGTAAAGATCGCAGAATCAATGCAAAGAGTATTATGGGTGTCATGACATTGGCCGCGAACAAGGGTTCTACCATAGAGATCGAAACCAACGGTGAAGATGAAGTCGAAGCGATGACGGCTCTGGTTGCATTGGTTGAAGGTTGTTTTGGAGAGGGCGAATGAGCTTTATACTGCACGGTGTTGGCGTAGCTGGAGGGATTGCGATTGGACACGCGCGCCTTGCGGCACCCGCTGCGCTGGAGGTAGCGCATTACGTGATCCCAAAGAATCAAGTTGATCAGGAAATTCTGCGGCTGAACGGTGCCTTTGCTATGGTGCGTAAAGAACTGGAGACACTACAGGCATCTGCGACTGATGGCCCCACATTTGCCGAATTCAGTGCATTTCTGGATCTACATCATATGATTCTGGATGACCCGATGTTAGCGGAAGCGGCAAGTCACTGTATTGCACAGACACACTGCAATGCGGAATGGGCGATTACAAAACAGATGGAGCAATTGCTGGCGCAGTTTGAAGCAATTGATGATGCCTATCTGCGTGAACGTAAAGCCGATGTGACTCAGGTAGTGAAACGGGTACTCAAAGCATTGCTAGGGCATTCCGGGAACGTTCCGTCACCGATAAAACATACCGGTGACAGCATTCTGGTTGCACATGACTTGAGTCCTGCCGATATGATGCAGTACAAGCAGCACCAATTCGTTGCTTTCCTCACGGATCTGGGAAGCTCTACCTCCCACACGGCCATTGTTGCCCGCAGCCTCAATATTCCTTCTATTGTGGCACTGCATCATGCGCGCCAGTTGATCTTCGAGAATGATCGTCTGATTGTGGATGGTAGCCAAAATGTGGTGATTGTTAATCCTGACAAGCATGTGCTGTCAGAATATCGGTTGCGACAAAGCCAGCTGGGACTGGCGCGGCGGAAGCTGCAACGGATTAAAACAGTTGTTGCAATGACGCTGGATGGTACGCCGATTGAGTTATATGCCAATATCGAGCTTCCTGAAGATTTGGAACAAGTAAAAGAAAGTGGTGCTACCGGTATTGGTCTGTTTCGCAGCGAATTTCTTTTTCTTAATCGCGACAATCTCCCGGATGAAGAGGAGCAATTTGAAGCGTATCGTATTGTAGCGGTTAAGATGCGTGGTTTGCCCGTAACCATCCGTACTTTTGATTTAGGTGCGGATAAGAATATTAAAAATGCCAAGCGTGTTGCAGTTAACCCCGCACTGGGGCTACGTGCGATACGCTTATGCCTGGCGGAACCACAACTGTTTCATACGCAATTGAGAGCCATCTTGCGGGCATCACATTTTGGTCAGGTGCGCATTCTGATCCCCATGCTTTCAAGTGTGTCAGAGATTGATCAGACGCTGCGCCTGATTGAGTATGCAAAACAAAGCTTACGCGATGAGAAGGCCGCATTTGATGAGAAAATTCAAGTGGGGGGCATG
Source organism: Nitrosomonas sp. (assembly GCA_030682075.1). Lineage (GTDB taxonomy): Bacteria > Pseudomonadota > Gammaproteobacteria > Burkholderiales > Nitrosomonadaceae > Nitrosomonas. The sequence goes on along the minus strand of JAUXRH010000271.1, from coordinate 5,566 downwards.
ATCGAGATTCCGGCGGCGGCACTGTGTGTTGATATGTTCATGCGCAAGCTGAATTTTCTGTCGATTGGCACCAATGATTTAATTCAATATACACTTGCCATTGATCGTGTTGATGATGCGGTCGCACATCTATATGATCCGCTGCATCCGGCAGTACTATGGCTGGTGTCACGCATCATTCAATCGGCAAATCGTGCCAATGTGCCCGTAGCGATCTGTGGTGAAATGGCGGGTGATATACAATTTACCCGTTTATTATTGGGCTTTGGTTTGCAGCAGTTTTCCATGTATCCAGCACAACTGCTGACGGTAAAGCGTGAAATATTAAAAAGTCATTTGCCCGATATTACACCATGGGTTCATAAAATTTTAAAAGCAGAGAGCCCGGAAAAGATTTATGGGTTATTGATGAAATTGAATGACAAAGTTCTTTAACGATATAATCATTAAGAACTTACAGCGATAAATAAAGATAAACACCAATGACCCGGATTTTATCCTCAAATTCAGGTCTGTATAAATAATGTCTGGCCTGTATTTGCGTGTGTGTGCGTCATTTTCCTGGTTTTTGTCGTCCGGTATTTATTCAGGTGTTCCGTAAATTGACCCTTATTTTTTAGTATTTATTTAATGCAAGCTTCAGACTCGATCGGGATTGTTACTCCCCAATATCTGCACATAGATAAACCATTGCATTTAAAAAGTGGCACGATTCTTCGTAGCTATGATCTGGTCTATGAGACCTATGGTGAACTTAATTCGGCCAGATCAAATGCGATCCTGATTTGTCATGCACTTTCCGGCAATCACCATGTTGCCGGGTTTTATGCAGACGAACCCAAGCGTGTCGGATGGTGGGATAATATGATTGGCCCCGGGAAACCGATTGATACCCATCGTTTTTTTGTTATTGGTGTTAATAATTTAGGTGGCTGTCATGGTTCAACCGGACCCGCCAGCATTGATGCTGGAACGGGCAAGCCTTATGGTGCAAATTTTCCGATTGTAACGGTGGAAGACTGGGTGAAAACCCAGACACAATTGGCTGACCATCTGGGGATTGAACAGTTTGCCGCGATTGGTGGTGGTAGCCTGGGCGGTATGCAGGCGTTACAGTGGACACTGGATTATCCAGAGCGAGTGAGACATGCCCTGGTTATAGCTTCTGCTTCTAAATTAACGGCACAGAATATTGCTTTCAACGATGTCGCACGTCAGGCGATTATTACCGACCAGGATTTTTACGGGGGTGACTACTATTCGCACAATACCTTGCCACGGCGCGGTTTAAGGCTTGCGCGCATGTTGGGACATATCACGTATCTGTCAGGTGATTCAATGGCCGCAAAATTCGGGCGGGAATTGCGCGCGGGCAAGATTGCTTTTGGTTTTGATGTCGAGTTTGAGATCGAATCTTATCTTCGTTATCAGGGTGATAAATTTGCGGATCAGTTCGATGCAAATAGCTATTTGCTCATGACCAAAGCACTGGATTATTTTGATCCAGCCGGTGCCCATGAGGATGATTTGAGCGCGGCGTTCCGTGTCGCCAAGGCTAATTTCCTGGTGCTATCATTTACCTCGGATTGGCGCTTCGCCCCGGAACGTTCACGTGAAATTGTCAAAGCGTTACTGGATAATGTGGCCAATGTCAGCTATGCGGAAATTACGTCCAGTCATGGTCACGATTCTTTCCTCATGGTCGATGACTATTATCACCAGCTGGTACGGGCTTATATGGATAACATTAAAACTTAGCGTCGAAATTACGAATGACTGAAATCATAAACCACTCAATTCCCTCCCGACCTGATTTTGCTGCGATCGCAGCATGGATTCGACCGGGCGCAAAAGTGCTGGATCTTGGCTGTGGCGATGGCTCTTTATTACGTTACTTACAGGATACGCGGAATATTTCTGGTTACGGCGTAGAAATTGACGACAATAATATTCTCAGTTGTTTTAAAAATCGCATCAATGTCATCCAGAGTGATCTCGAATCCGGCTTGTCCAGCTTTGAATCGGGGTCGTTTGATTATGTGATTTTGTCGCAAACATTGCAGGCGATGAAACATACCGAAGGTATTATCATGGAGATGCTGCGGGTTGGTAAGGAAGGTATTTTGTCGTTTCCCAATTTTGGCTATTGGAAGAATCGCAAGCAAGTGATTTCCGGGCATATGCCGATCTCGGAAACATTACCCTATCAATGGTATGACACGCCCAACATTCATCTTTGCACCCTGGATGACTTTGAAGCGTTGTGCCATCAACAGGGTGCGCATATTCTTGAGCGAATTGTCATGAATGGCAAGCGGCGGGTCAGGCTGCTACCTAACCTGATGGGTGTGTTGGCGTTTTATCGACTCGAACAAAGAAAAGTAATGGATTAATATCCGCGCTTCTCTGATTATTTAGACTCCGCCGGGGGTATCTCCGTTGTTTCAAATCTTGCCTGTCCGGCCAGCCACACCAATACCAATACCGGCAAACCCAGTATTGCGGTGGCAATGAAGAAATTCTCATAGCCATAAGCATCCACAAATTGCCCACTGAACCCCGCAACAAATTTTGGCAGTAACAACATGACTGAGCTGAACAAGGCATACTGCGTGGCCGAGTAGGCCGAATTGGTCAGCCCGGAGAGATAGGCAATAAAGGCGCAGGAAGCAATCCCCGCCGACAGGTTATCAGCCGAAATGGTAAGAACCAGTCCGGTGACATCATGGCCTTGCCCCGCCAACCAGACAAACAGGAGATTCGTCGCGGCTGACAGAACTGCGCCCAGAAACAGCGTGCGCATAATGCCAATTTTCAAGGTTAAAACCCCACCAATGACCGCTCCCACGATCGTCATGATCACGCCATAAACCTTAGACACCGTGGCGACTTCATCCTTGGTATAGCCCATATCCACATAAAATGGATTACTCATGACGCCCATGACCACATCTGAAATACGATAAATGGCGATCAAGGCTAGAATCACCAATGCCTGGCGACCATGGCGCACGATAAAATCCCGGAAAGGCGCCACAACTGCGCCATATAACCAGGCCAACATACCCGCGAGCCGTGGACTTATCTGCCAATGCGCGATGGCTTGCCGCGCATATTTCTCGTTTTCTGAAATCAGTCGACTAAAGGGGACATCCGGCTCTCGAATAATCAGCGTCGTGATAATTCCAACGGCCATAAACGCCGCCATGACCAGGTAGGCGAAACGCCAGGGCGAATGTTCATAACTGGTCTCCGAAGGGTCGACAGCAGCGGCTATCCAGAGCACGCCGGCAGAAGCCAGTATCATGGCGATTCGATAACCGGCCTGATAAGTTGCGGCCATTGCGCCCTGGAGTTCAACCGCAACGGCTTCGATGCGATAAGCGTCCAGTGCGATGTCCTGTGTTGCAGAGGCAAACGCGACCGCCAGCGCAAAAAATACCGTATAGGTTAAGTTAACTGCGGGATCTGAATGGGCGATCCCAATCAGTGCCATCGTGATCACGACCTGAGACAGCAATAGCCATGCGCGGCGTCGCCCCAATAAACGGGTTAAGATCGGCAATGACATGCGATCCACCAATGGCGACCATAGCCATTTAAAGCCATAAGCCAGTCCAACCCAGCTTAAATGACCAATGGTAGTACGGTCTATTTCCGCTTCACGCAGCCAGAATGACAGGGTGCCCATGATCAGCAGCAAGGGCAGCCCGGCAGAAAACCCCAGTGATAACATGCCCAGTACCCGTGGGTGAGTGTAAACGCGAAATGCAGATAACCAGCCAGATAGGGCGGGGGATATCATAGGGTATAGTCGTAATCAATAATGAGCGGCGCGTGATCCGAGAAACGTTCGGCCTTATAAATCGAGGTCTTTATCGCCTTAGCCGCGATGGCTGGCGTGGCAATCTGGTAATCAATGCGCCAGCCGACATTATTGGCCCAGGCTTGGCCACGATTCGACCACCAGGTGTATTGATCGGGTTCTGGGTTGATTTGACGAAAGACATCAACAAATCCAAGCTTGTCAAAAACAGCCGTTAACCAGGCGCGTTCCTCGGGCAAGAACCCCGAATTTTTCTGATTAGCCCGCCAGTTTTTCAGGTCAATTTCTTTATGCGCAATATTCCAGTCACCGCAGAGAATAAGATCTCTACCGCTGGCTTTAATGGATTCAAGTATGGGAAAAAACTTTTCCATAAAGAAGATTTTGGAAGCTTGGCGATGATCACCACTGGAGCCGGAAGGAAGATAAAGCGAAATCACGCTCAATTGCCCAAAATCAACCCTTAAGTAGCGCCCCTCCTGATCAATTTCCGCAATATCGACTCCTTCAACAATCTGGCCCGGTTTTTTCAGACAGTAGATGCCGACACCGCTATAGCCCTTTTTCTCGGCACAATGGAAATACCCGTGGTAGCTATCGGGCGCCAGCATTTCATCGGTAAGATCAGCCACTTGAGCCTTCAGTTCCTGTACGCAAACAATATCTGCCTGCTGGGTGGATAGCCACTGGAATACCCCCTTTCTCGCGGCAGAACGTACGCCATTCAGGTTAAGCGTTATAATTTGCATATCTTTTTTTCTGGTTGATCAAGGTCATGTCTGATTTTCGGCAAGCATTTATCGAGTTTTCTATTAGTCGCCATGTCCTGTGTTTTGGTGAATTCAAAACCAAAGCCGGGCGCATGTCACCCTATTTTTTTAATGCCGGGCTATTTAATGACGGCGACTCCTTACGTCAGCTTGGGCAATTTTACGCGAAAGCAATTATTGCTGCTCAGCTTCCGTTTGACATGCTGTTCGGGCCAGCCTACAAGGGAATTCCCTTGGTGAGCGCCATCGCCATAGCATTGGCCGAAAGCGGTCATAACTATCCTTTCTGCTTTAATCGTAAAGAAGTGAAGGATCATGGTGAAGGGGGGCTGGTCGTGGGCGCGCCATTGTCCGGTCGCGTACTGATCGTTGATGATGTGATTTCTGCAGGCACCTCGGTGCGTGAATCGGTCGATCTTATCCAGACTTCAGGCGCCGTCCCCGCTGGCGTTGTCATTGCACTTGATCGGATGGAACGGGGCAGCGGCCAGTTTTCGGCTGTGCAGGAGGTCAAGCACACGCATCAGATAACGGCGGTTAGTATCATTACTCTCGATGACATTATCAATTATCTTCAGCACAGAAGTGACCTGGCGCATCATCTGCAGGCGGTAGCCAGTTATCGGGCGCAATATGGCGTTGCCTGATTTGAGTCAACGTAATATCCTTCGAGGGAAAACCATCGTGTCTTTTTTTCATCCATGACCATTAGCAGCTCATTGTGCGGAGGGCCTAACGTTGCCATTGCGAGCGAGATTCAGGAAATGTAATCAGGATTATATCGGCTCGTAAGGCTACCAAGTCGGAACGCAAATATCATCAAGGTGGTGTGTCATGAAAGCTGAATATGATCTGTCAAAAATGAAATCGCGTAAAAATCCGTATGCTGCCAAACTCAAGAAGTCTGTCACCATAAGAAGAAGGATTCTTGATTCTGGACCTGAACCCGTTTTGTTGCAGTAATTTTTTA
>JAUXRH010000242.1 GCA_030682075.1 Nitrosomonas sp. | reverse complement strand
GTTACGGTGTAAAGAGCGAAACGCTGTCGCAGGCGCAGTCAAGTCTGTTCGAAGAAGACTGGCAAAGCGATGTTTCGGCCATTGAAGCGGAAATCGAACAACTGCCGCTATCCTCACCACAGAAGCCTAAGCGTGCGCGCGCCGGACGTCAGCCGTTGCCGGATCATCTGCCGCGCATCGAACACCGCCATGAGCCGCAATCCTGTCAATGCAAACAGTGCGGCAGTGATTGGGTCAAAATCGGTGAAGACGTCAGCGAACAACTCGATGTCGAACCCGCGAAATTCTTCGTCCACCGCCACATCCGCCCGCAATACGCCTGCCGGTCGTGCGAAACTGTCACGGTCGAACCCGTGTCGCCCGCCGTGATCGACAGCGGCATGGCGGCGCCCGGCCTGCTTGCCTGGATTACAACCTGCAAATACCTCGATCACCTGCCGCTGTACCGCATTGCACAAATCGCCACCCGGCAAGAGGTCACTTTATCGTTCTCCACCCTCGCGGAATGGGTCGGGCGCGTAGGCGTGGCACTGCAACCGCTGGCGGACCGGCTGATCTGGCACTTACTGCAGGGCCGCGTGTTACACGCCGACGAAACCCCGGTGGCGCAGCTTGATCCCGGCAGCGGCAAAACCCAACGCGCCTACCTGTGGGCGTATCGCAGTAACGATTTCGAATTGGGGCCGCGCATCATCGTGTTCGACTATCAAACCAGCCGCAGTGGCAAGCACGCGCAAAGCTTCCTCGCCGGTTGGCAAGGCAGTCTTGTCGTCGACGATTACGCCGGTTACAAACCGCTGTTCACCCTCGGCAACTGCACCGAACTCGGCTGCTGGGCGCACGCGCGCCGCAAATTCTTCGACCTGCACCAAGCCAACGCCAGCGCCGTTGCATTCGAAGCATTGCAACGCATTGGCGAACTGTATGCCGTCGAAGCCGAAGGCAAAGAACTGTCCGCCGAAGCGCGACAACAATTGCGTGCGGAAAAAAGCATTCCAATCCTCCAATCGCTGCACCACTGGTTACTGCAAACCCGCTTTCATACCGCCGACGGCGGCGGCACCGCCAAAGCCATCGACTACACCTTGAAGCGCTGGCAAAGCCTCATCCGCTACGCTGGCAGCGGATTTCTACCCATCGACAACAATCCGGTGGAGAACACGATTCGCCCCATCGCCATCGGCAAGAAAAACTGGCTGTTCACCGGTTCCGAACGCGCCGGAAAACGCGCCGCCGCCATTCAAACCCTGCTCGGCGCCGCCAAACTCAACGGTATCAACCCCGCACAATGGCTAGCCGATACCCTCGAAAAACTTCCCGCCTGGCCTAATAGCCGTATTGACGAGTTACTCCCGTTATCACCAGATTTTATTGAATTGCTAAAGCAAAAAATTTGATAGATGGTGGCGTTGGACGCTTACGTTGGAGGGATACTATTAAGGGATAGATTTTAGTGATGCTTTTGGATACGCATGTCAAATGACGTCTGATTTAACCAAAGACAATTACTCTCCAAAACATCATAACAGAGTGATGGCGTACGATGGTTTGATTGAATCACATCTAATAGAAAAATGAGAAATATTTGAGCCACAGACTTTTTGAGGTGGTAACATGGTTTTTATTGCCGCATTAATATCCTTATTAACAAGCAATTAAACACCCTGTTCGGTAGTCGCCATCAAGTTAATGCACCACTCTACCTTTAGTATCCAACGAAACGAAGGCGATGCTCTTCTCCTGCCATGGATTATCAATGTCCCAAGCTTGAACTTGTTTGAGAATTTCATTAATGAATTTATGAAGCTGCGCAGAATTGAGCACAAAGATAATTTCAATCGTTTTGTTTAGATCCACGAAGTCAAGTCTGATTTTCTGATCACCCTCTACCAGATCTCCTTTGGCAAAGCTGACTGTGCTAATAAGAAAGGTTTCGAGTCGTTTGTTTGGCTGTATCTTTCCATAGGTAACAGTTACTTTCTGCTGTGAAACCTGATGATGAATTTGGCTAATTTCCCATTGTTGCTCAACTGTCTGCGGCATAGAATCCGTGCGCTGTTGCGCGAGCCAATTTGGAAGTTGCGCCAATAATCCTTTGAACAATTGACGCGTCATATTGCCCTTCAGCTGCTTCTTATCTTTATCATTGAATATCAGGCTCAGTCTGTCTTCTTGTTGGTCATAAAAGGTTGTGATGGATTCTGCAATAAAAGCCATAAGGTTTCTTGTCCAGGTAGAGTTTCTCTAGGGCACCTCTAAAAATCCAATTCTGCGAGCAGCCGCTTTGCGGCTTGCCTGCTTACCCCGTTTCGTCGCAATACGACGTTGCTCATAAAAAATTTTCTCTTACCTATCAAGCATATGCTACGCTCAATTTTTTTCTCGCGCCTTGTCTTTCCTGGAAACTTGAATTTTTAGAGATGCCCTCTATTCTACTATTTAATCCAGGAATGCCAAATATGGCGCGAACTATTCCAGGCTTGATTTTTCATTCCAATTGGTAAGGGTTACCTGACGAACATTAGCTCAGTACCGACTGATCCCGAAGCATATACATCTTCGTCAGACTAAAATCAGGTTAATGCCTTCCACACAAAAAAATCAATTTAGCCCCCACACCTTCTATGTTGCTCTGAACTTCGGTCAACGCCAGAACAATCTCGACCGTGCCAGCCGCCGCCAGGTGGTGTTGGATGAGTGAGCATGCTGCATGGCTTCGAATTCCAGTGCACCACTGATGCGACCGAGATCATAGCTGATCCTGGCGGACTTCTTTGGCAGCACAGACAGCAACTGCACGCCGACATGAAGATCATTTTCATGCCCCATATCGTTCTGCATTGCCGTTAGTGCGGCGATGAAATGATTACTTCGTTTACCGTAGAGTGGCGCAAGCACATCTGCGGCATAACGCATCTTCTTGGCGGTGATGCGCGCCTGGTGACGCTCGATTGGGCCGAGTCCGGCAAAACTGCGGCAGCGTTTACGCAGTATGTGCCAACGTTTTTCGAGAATCTTGTCCGCCCATACCTTCGCCTCCAACACTTGCGTATCGTCAGGCGGAACCAACAGACTACGTCCAAGATCAAGAACAAGTCGGGTGAATACGGGCTTGAGCAACAGTGCTTGCGCCCGCTGACGGGTACGTGCCGCAACACAACGTAATAGGTCAAGCGTCGCATCCTCGACCGGCGCATTTCCTGACCCCTTCCCCAGGGCCACCAGGATTCCGGGTAACGTCTCATGCAGAAACACATCCCAGTCACGTGCGGAATTGAGGGCATGCAATAACTCATGCAGCGATCGATCCCAATCCGGCACGCCTTGACCCAACGCCTTCGCCAGCACGACACCCGTGCCCAGACGGCGCAGTGCGATGCGAAGCTGATGGAGATATTCGGTATCGTGCGCATGCTCCAGAAAGCCTGGCACATTGGCAACCAATGGCACCAGCGCAGTCTGCATCACCGTGTTCCAGACTTCGCCAGCGGTTTGGTTCTTATGAATCGCGGCGCGCGAAGCCTTGACCGGAGCGGGGTTGAATGCATCGCTCAAAATATAACCACGCTCTGCTTTACTGCGTGGTTCGATGTGTAACGGTATCTGCTCCAGCAATTTTATCGCCACATGGAATAACAATTCGAGTGCGCCGGACTTGCGCTCGATCTCTACTTCGCAAATATCCTGGCACTTCTCCCCGGCGCATATTTTGCCGATATCGAGCGCCAATTCGGCTTGCGCCTCATCACTTCCAATTTGCCAGGTAGTGCGCTGAAACTCGGTCGTGAACACCGGCGCGATATGCTTCAGTTTGATTCCAGCCAATAAATCCAACGCCGCTTGCGGCAACACGGAAAAATCCGGGCGGTCGCCATCGGCAACCGCCATTTCCCATTCTGGCCGACTCGACAACGCGCCGACTGCGCGCGATGCAGATTTTAGTGTTTGGACCCAATGATGATCTACTCGACGCACACGCAACGCGATGCCGCGCCGCATCAGATCGAACTTCGACGTATCGAAATAAATGCTGAGTAATACGCGCCGATCCGGCTTGATCTGGTTTAGCAAGGGGTGCCGCCGAAGACGCATAGCGTAACGTGGAAGCAACGCCAGTTTCAGTTCTATTTCCATGAAAACTCCCCGTATCTTAATCATACCTCGATAGAGAACGATCCTCCCTTGAGGTTAATATCCACACTACTACCTCGTGTTACAGCATCCAGATGAAAACTACTTTCATGCCACTATTCGCCCCGTCCTAAGTCTGTATCGGATTGACTCACTACTCAATTTTCAACTTATCAAAATTGATCCCTGCAGGGGCCGGCGGGGCTTTCAGTTTCATACCTTCCAACGCGTTAACGACACGTTCAGCGATTACGAGGTTTCGATACCACTTTCGATTGGCGGGTACAATGTACCAAGGCGCATGATCGGCACTCGTTGCTGCCATCATGTCTTCAAACGCATCCCTGTAGTTCTTCCACAGCTTCCGTTCTTCGAGGTCCCCTTCGTTGAACTTCCAGCGTTTCTCTGGATCGCGAATTCGCTCTTCCAGTCGTTCTTTCTGTTCATTCTTTGAAATATGCAAAAAAAACTTGAGAATGATCGTCCCACTCTCATAGAGCAGTTCCTCGAATTCTTTGATCTGATTGAACCGTTGTTTCACTACTTTGTTCGGCAGCAGCCCATGGACGCGGGTAATCAGAACATCCTCATAGTGCGAGCGATTGAAAATGCCGATCTGCCCCTTGGATGGAGTTTTTTGATGCACGCGCCACAAAAAATCATGGCTGAGATCTTCCGCCGACGGCGTTTTGAAGGACACCACTTTGCAACCCTGCGGATTCACACCGGACATTACATTTTTGATCGCGCCATCTTTACCACTGGCATCCATCCCCTGCAATACAATGAGCACGGCGTGATTGCCATTGGCATAAAGACGTTCCTGCAGTTTCTCAAGTCTATGGATCAACTTTACCGTGGCAGCCTTTGCTTTCTTTTTACCTTGACCGTTTTTCCTGTAGTCACCGGTGGCGTCAGCATCAAATCGTGCGAGAATCGACTTTCTTCCCGGCTTCACTCGATAATCTTCTTTCATCTTATCCTCCTCTCGCAGCGTAAACTTGTGCATAGATCATATGAACATACTTTCTCAAACGATTGAAATGTATCAATCATCGGGCATGAGATCAAAATGGGGTATGCCGTCATATCAGGAGCCCAGCGGGTTAAGGGCATCTCTAAAAATTCAAGCTTCCAGGCAAGACAATGCGCGAGAAAAAAATTTGAGCGTAACATATGGTTGATAGGTAAGAGAAAATTTTTTTTATGGGCAACGCTGTATTGCGACGAAACGGGATAAGCAGGCAAGCCGCAAAGCGGCTGCTCGCAAAATTGGATTTTTAGAGGTGCCCTTAATTAGCTAATAGCTTCGCATAGTATATGCTGCGTCAATGTCAAATAGTGTCAAATTCAATCAGGGAGAATTGCAGTAATTTTAATTTGCAGACTGAAAAAATCCGGTCTCGAAAGTGGCACAAACACGCTGATTTACATGAATTCCCTAACGCCGGTAAATGCCGCCATATTCGCCAAAAAACTCCTCCATCAAAAATTCTTCAAGCCAGGTGTTATCTTCCAGACGCGCAGATAAAACAATCACTCGGTTGAGACGGTGTGACTCCCAATTAAAATTATCTTTGTGGTACTGGCGGATCAGCTGAATCATTCGGCGAATGACCGTCCGTTCCACATCCCCATTTGGTCCAGCATCTACTTCGATTAATTCGAGCCGAGGTTGGCTGGAGTTCGTTGACCAGCCACGAAACGAAAACTGAGCCGTCCGAGGCCCCATTCTGATAATTTGAAATACACCGCTGAGACCTGGAGCCTGGAGATTACGGTTGATACGAGCCATTCTGATCTCGTCTTCCGAAGGCTGGCGTTCTTGAACCACTGCTTGAGGTTCATCAAAAATCCCTGCTGCACGCCGCCGTTCCCTGGCTTGATTAACGTAAGCCATCATGTCTGTCGGTGCTGCCTCCGATGCGGGGGCTGACGGGAGATCCGATGGAACTTCGGCCCTTGCCCTTTCTTTTGCAACAGGCGGCTTTACAGGTTTTATTGGCTCTGCTGGCTTCACTGGCTTTACTGGTTCGACAACCTTGGGTTTAGCTTGAGGCCGAGTGGGAGGAGTCACAGGAAGCGGGGATGGCGGCTCCTGTTCTGGTATTGATTCGGGCAATTCCACAAAACGCGCCTCAATTGGAGGCGGCGTTTCAATCTTCACCTCTGTTGGAGGCTTTAGGAAAAAACCAAATCCCCAGATGATAAGCAGCCAGACGATCGCCGCCAGTGGCAATGTCCACCACAGCCGAATCTCCATTGATCGAGAGTCTTTCATGTTGGCCGACTTATTTATGTTTCACCGCAATCAGGAATTGATGCGCGCCTGCGGCTCGCGCTTGCAGCATTGCCTGCACTACGATGCCCTGCTGTGCCTCATTATCCGCCGACACAATCAACTTTTGTTGTGAATCCTGAAGCAACGGTTTGAGTGTGGTGGCCAGGGTTTCCAGGGTAACCGGTGTCTGATTGATAAAAATTTTATTATCCTTTGTCAGGGTCAAAGTAACCGGGGTGTCCGTACTGAGTTTCTCGGCTTCTCCCTCTGGCAGATTTACTTGCAGGGAATCCAGATTCTGCATCGACAATGAGGCCAGCATAAAGGTTGCCAGCAAAAAAAACATGACATCAATCATCGGAATAATTTGAATTTGACCTTTCCGCGCCTGCCGTGATTTACGCAGTTTCATTGACCCCTTCCTCCTGCTGATCCAGACGAATATGATCAATCAGCCGCGTACCCAGGCGCTCCATCTCATCCATTGTTTGTGATTGCAGCCGAGAGAAATAATTGAATCCGAACAATGCAACCAGTGCGATCAACAAACCAACAACCGTTGCAATAAGCGCCTCTGCGACGCCACCTGTTACCGCTGTGGGATTGACAATGCCCTCACTGCCAATCACCTGGAAGGCACGCATCATGCCGACAACCGTTCCAACCAGCCCAAGTAAGGGAGCTGCTGTAACGATCGTTTCCAATGCCCACAGTCGGCGGGCAAGAGAGGTTTCGATTAACTGGGCTTCATCAGCCGCTCGAGATTCCGTCCACCAGGATGGCTGATGCCGGTTCAAGATCACTACTTCAAAAAATCGCTTGTAATAGTGACGTTTATCCAATCCTGAAAGAATTTTCTCCAGATCCTCCCATTTGAACCCGTAAGTTTCAATCAGGTTTAGTAAGTCGTGAGAAAGACGGGCAAAACGCCAATAGAGAAATGCTTTCTCAAGCATAATTGCCATCGCGATGATCGCCAGCAAAGACAAAGGCACAATAATTATCCCGCCGAGTTTCAGGGTGATCCAGGTTTGATTCAGTTCTTCCATGTTTACCTCCATATTGGGAATATTCCCCCAGTTACCAGTGATTAGGTTGGCTGCCAGTTAAAAAAATTATAGATGCCAGAATAAAAACCCCGACGTGATTCAAACCGGGGAGAGCCTGCCCAAATTCTACTCCCGTCCCAGATTTAATAAAGGAATGTCAAACAGCGTTGAAGATTTGCCGGAAATCCGCATCGAATCTGCCCAAAATAACCACTATCTTATTGTTTAATCGTGTTAAATATTATCAGGCTGGTATAACTAGATGTTAAAAGTGGCAAATATTGGATGCTGTTATACACTATAATTTTCTGTTAACTGCTTTTTTAGGATAAAAGCGACTCCTTGTACCGTATTTACCCACGACCGTGCACGAACGGGTGCCCTGACTTAGGAGAAAATTCCATGAAACGACGCACTTTGTTACAAAGTCTTACTACCCTGGCCGTATTGCCGCTAATTTCGGCATGCTCACGCGAACAAGTGATTGGAGAAGTTTCCAGTCCGATTGTCCCCCTGAACAAACCCCATGAAGCATGGCGCGAATTAGTCTCACCCAGGGCCTATCAGGTACTGTTTGAAGAAGAAACCGAGCGCCCAAGTACCAGCGCACTGAATTATGAGGATCGTGAAGGGACTTTTATTTGTGCCGCCTGTTATCTGCCGCTGTTTGAGAGTGCATATAAATACGAAAGCGGCACGGGCTGGCCGAGTTTTACTCAGCCTATGGCTGGACATATAGCGACTAAGCGTGACTTCAAAATGATCGTGCCACGCACAGAATACCACTGCATGCGCTGCAGTGGTCACCAGGGTCATGTATTTAATGACGGTCCGCCACCTCGCGGAGAGCGCTGGTGCAACAATGGGATTGCCCTACAGTTTGTGCCAAAAGAAGAACAACTGCCAGAACTCAGGGGCTGATGATAATGATCTCGTTCTCATATATTCGGCAAAATTGCTGCTCGCCTTGTAGCACTGTAGCAGAAACGGACAGATGACATTAATGGTTGCGGCTGGCTCTTGAATCCACCAAAAGTGTACTTAACCCGGATATTTCATAAATTCGCACGATGCTCGCGGCAGCCCATATCCGTCGTAGCCCCGCGCGATTGAGACGACGACTCGCAAATGAGCATAGTAATCGGCCTTTGGCCGCAATGCGTTTGAAAGAAACACGATGCGGCGAGACGTGAGGTAAAGTGGAATACTGCAAAGTTTCACCGAAGACCTGGATGAGTTGGCGGACTGGCTGGTGTGCTGCGGCGTGGATACGGTGGCAATGGAATCGACGGGCGTGTACTGGATACCGCTCTACGAGATTCTCGAAGCGCGTGGGTTTGCCGTGAATCTCGTCAATGCACGGCATGTAAAGAACGTC
>JAUXRH010000241.1 GCA_030682075.1 Nitrosomonas sp. | reverse complement strand
CCATAGAAGTCCCACCGGACTCATGTAAAAGGCTATTCAATGAAATTAAAAAACCACTTTAATCACTATTTATCATTCAATATGCCAGTAATAATCCACCCGATCGATCGAAGCAATGCCTATCCGACAGACTCCTAGAGGGTGTCTCTAAAAATAACTTTATACACCCTTATCACTTGCTTGTTTCACCAGGCAAGGAAATTAACCACAAAGAAAGCCGCATACTGATGCCCTCATCTCCGACATTACCCATGCCCAGTGAAACGGCGCTTCAACATAGCCGCGCCGTACAAAAAGTCATTCAATCTGAAATTAATGCTGCGGATAGCTGGATTTCATTTGCCCATTATATGGAACTGGCACTCTATGCGCCGGGACTCGGTTATTATAGTGGCGGCGCCACCAAATTTGGTAGTGCGGGTGACTTTGTAACGGCACCCGAAATTTCCGCTCTGTTTGGACGCACCCTGGCACGCCAGGTAATGCAGCTGCTTACGCAGGTGGATAATGCCGATATTCTCGAATTTGGTGCGGGCTCTGGCAAACTTGCACTTGATTTACTACTGGAACTGGAAAGACTGGCGTGCCTGCCAAAGCAATATTTTATTCTCGAAGTCAGCGCTGAATTACGGCAACGGCAACGCGCCTTATTTGAAAACAAAGTGCCTCATCTCGTTCCTTTGCTTAGCTGGCTTGAACAACTGCCCACCCAGTTCAATGGCGTCATCTTGGCTAATGAAGTACTTGATGCCATGCCGGTACATCTGGTGGCATGGCATGACGACCAGCTGTTTGAACGCGGCATCACGTGGAAAAATGATCAATTTGAATGGCAAACACGCCCACTCCACAATCAAGTACTGTTAAAGGTTGCCAGTAAACTAACTGCTCAAATTCATGAAAGCAACGATCCGGCCAATCTCTACCTCAGTGAAATCAGTCTCGCCACGCGCAGCTTCATGCATAGTGTGGCCGACATTTTGCAGCACGGGGCCATACTATTAATCGACTATGGTTTCGGCAGCAGCGAGTACTATCACCCTCAGCGCAACCAGGGAACATTGATGTGTCATTACCGTCATCATTCACACGATGACCCATTGTACCTGCCCGGCCTTCAGGATATCACCAGTCATGTCGACTTCAGCGCGGTGACCGAAGCCGCAGAAAATTCTGGTCTCGCTTTGTTGGGATACACGACACAGGCTCATTTTCTTATTAACTGCGGCATCACTGAAATTCTGGCACAAACACCCGCAGAAGATGTAGGTAACTACTTTCCGCTGGCGAATCAAGTGCAAAAACTGGCGAATCCCTCTGAAATGGGTGAATTATTCAAAGTGATCGCTTTTGGCCGAAATATTTACGGACCACTTGTGGGGTTTACGAGTGGTGACAAAAGTCGTTTATTGTAAACAGTTTTTGACCGGCAATTACTAAAGGGCACCTCTAAAAATTCAGCGCTCTAAACAAGAGCAGGCGCGAATAAAAGATATTGACGCAGCATATGATTGATATGTAAGGAAATATTTTTTGTGAGCAACGAAGTATGGTGACGAAA
>JAUXRH010000240.1 GCA_030682075.1 Nitrosomonas sp. | reverse complement strand
GGGGCATCTCTAAAAATCCAGATTTGCGAGCAGCCGCTTTGCGGCTTGCCTGCTTACCCCGTTTCGTCACAACACTTTGTTACTCGCAAAAAATGTTTCCTTACCTATCAAACATATGCTGCGTCACCATTTTTTACTCGTGCCTCGTTTTGTTTAGAACTTTGAATTTTTAGAGACGCCCTTAGCATTAAATCAAAGCATCGATATGTGAATAGAGTGCGAAAGCAAGGATAGGCGGCTTAATTTCCGGGTATCTAGTTGTTCAATGCTACAAAAAATGGCAATATGAACCACTTCGATTATTTAGTTTACGTTCTGTGGGCTTGTTGAATCTTTCGTGATGCCATCAGCAACGGTGGGATAGCGCAAACTAACCTGTAACTCTCGTTTCATCCGTATATTCTTCAGCCGTCTGGATTCATCCAGGTACGACAACATGGCGGGTGAAATAATGCCTTTAGCTTGATCACGTGCAATACGCGGTGGACGAGGCAGCCCGAATCGGTCTGCGACTAAATCAAAGTATTCCCCCATTTTAAGATGAGAATCATCACAGGTATGATAAATTCTGCCAGACTTGGCATAGCGTACCGCCATACAAATAATACGAGCAAGATCGTCCGCATGAATATGGTTAGTGTAACTATCCTCTTCTGGTAATAGCATGGGCGCGCCTTCGCGCAAACGGGCTAATGGAAGGCGACTAGCGGCATAAATTCCAGGCACGCGTAGAATCGATATACTCACCTGATTACGTATCCCCCAATCACGTATCTGTCTTTCCGCATTCAATCGACGTAATGCACGCTCGTTACCAGGATTAGGCGGGTAAGCTTCATCTATTAAAGCGCCATGACAATGGCCATACACCCCGCTGGTGCTGATATAGACAAGCCGTTGTGGTAATATTGCATTTTTCATTTGTGGCCGTCTTGTCAATGCGGCCAGAAGGTTGGCTGTACGTATATCACGTATACCATGGTTCGTTGGCGGCGCTAGATGCAAAACTACTTTGGCGATCCCTGCGAGTCTATCAAGATACATCGGGTGATCAAGATCCCCCGCTATTGGAAGAATCCCGTGTAAACGTAACTGATTAAAATTTTCCGGATTCCGGCATAGACCTAATACCCGATAATGTGCTTGTAATAGCGGTACAATGCGTTTGGCAATATCGCCACATCCAATGATTAATAATGCATTCTTCATGTTAAATAATCTTCTTTCCTTCCAATCTTTTTCAACTTGTTAGAAACCTAATGTCGTATCAAATCAATATTAGACCCAGTGATCTGGTTTTCAATGTACGGTCAGGTGAAACAATTTTACAAGCCGCTTTGTGTGCGGGAATTTCACTTCCTTACGGTTGCCGTAACGGATCATGCGGTACTTGCAAAGGGAAGATCATACAAGGAACCGTGGACTTTGGTCAGCATAATAAAGAGACACTGACAGAAAAAGAAAAAACGGCAGGAATGGCGTTATTTTGTTGCGCCACACCATTATCAGATCTCGTCATTGAATGCCATGAAGTCAGTGCAATCAAGGATATCAAAATTAAAAAGCTACCTTGCCGCGTACATAAGCTTGAACGTGTCGCGCCCGACGTAATGATTATTTCATTAAAGCTTCCCGCCAATCAACGACTGCAATTTCTTGCGGGACAGTATATTGACATACTATTGAAGGACGGAAAGCGACGGAGTTTTTCATTAGCCAATTCTCCACATGATGATGAATTCCTGCACATACATGCGCGTAATTACCCTGGCGGTGTATTTGCCAAGCATGTATTCACTCAAATGAAAGTAAAAGATATCTTACGCATCGAAGGGCCGTTTGGCTCTTTCTTTCTGCGAGATGAACCACAAGACAAATCTACTATATTTGTCGCCAGCGGTACTGGCTTTGCACCGATCAAGAGTATTCTTGAGTATGCTTTCTACATGGAAAATAAATGCAGTATCAAGAAAAAAATGTCCCTTTATTGGGGCGTCCAAACTAAAGCTGATTTATATCTGGCGGAATTAGCCAATAAATGGCAGCAACAACATGAAAATTTCACTTTCATTCCTGTGTTATCAAATGCGCTGCCCACCGATAATTGGAGCGGAAGAGAAGGTTTAGTACACGAAGCGGTACTGCAGGATTACAAAAGTCTCGCCACGCATCAGGTCTATGCTTGTGGAGCACCGATTATGGTAAAAGCAGCCTATGATGACTTTACCAGTTTGCGCGGCTTACAAAAAGACAACTTCTTCTCGGATGTTTTTACACCTTCACTAGCCGAACAAAAATCCTGGGAGCCTGTCGGACTTAAGTCCGACAGGCTCCCAAGCAATCTTTGATTTATTTCTGAGCCAACAAAAAGACGACAAGAATAAGATAAAGTTTTTAACTTAAGGCCTATTTACAACGATATGCTGAAGTTAATTGGCAGGGATAGGTTCAACTGATTTTTTCAGGTTAATGTGAATTTAAGTCCTTTATTGTAATGATCCATAGCCAACTCATGTTTTCCCAGCTTCTCGTTTAATTGAGCCAGCGCAAGATGAGCCGCGTGTCCCGGCTCTACAGACAGACTTGCTTCCAGATAATTTTGAGCTTTACCCCATAATTCACAATGGGTGCATAGCTTACCCAATGTAAGTAACAGATCCGCATTATTAGGTTGTGCTCTGAGCCAGACTTCAGCACATTCTATCTGTCGATTTACATGATAATCAAGACACTCTGCATACAGCGCTATCAATTCAGAATTCCATTTTTTATCGATGCTTTGCTCGATAAGTCGATGAGCCGCATCACATTCACCTAAGGCAATGTATGCTCGAGTAGCAGCAACCGCAAGCCTGCTGTCCTTCTTTTCTTCCGAAGGTATGCCGCCCCAATATTTGTTTAGTAGCTGCAGATCGGTTGCATTTATTTTGATATTTTCAAGGTGCGCAATATACCTTAATTGTTCAACCTGAATTCTGTTAAGGGGACGGCGATTTTCCAATAAATCGGCCATCTCCAGGACAGCGTCCCAATTTTTTGCCTGCTGTTGCGCTTCTAACTCTAATTGCAGTACGGCTGTCTGCTGAAGGCCACCCGTAGAATATAAATCTTGCAAAGCACTGAGCGCTGCTTCGTAACGACCCTCGCCCAGTAACAGATCAGCTTGCGTCACAAGCCGTAATGCTCTTTCTTCAGGTGCTTCTTGTTCTGCTATCGCTAAAAATTCATCCCGCTGTGCAAATTCCTCCAGCTTATGCGCTGAGCGAGCTGCGACTACGGCATTAATTGCTTTAGCTCTGGGCGAATCTGTCAATTTTAATGCAACTGCGGAAGCCTTTTTAGCGTTGGCGTAGTTTCCCTCAAAGAATGTCTTAATGCCTGCCAACATCATTTCATTCGCTTTTCTATGACGGTGGCGTCGATTAAATCCAAAAATCCCCGACAATAGTCGCATTGCAGAATAGAAAGCAAAAAAAGCGACAACCAGCATCATGACAAATATATTAAGTGATAACTCTACTCGGTAGGGTTGCATCACTAATAAGACATAACCGTTGTTGTATTTGGCAGCAAGCACTACAGCCACAGCCGCAGCGAATAATGCCAATAGCCATAGAATCAGTCTCATTTATTCTCCTCGTTGCGCATATTCCGAAAATTGTGTAATGCTTCCAGGCTTGCAGAGACATTCGGCAACTCAAAACCGACCTTGTCATCTTGTAACTGACCTAACGCTTGAAGCATAGTAATAACAGGTTCTGAGTTTTGGTCGTAGTATTTGTTAATCCAATTTATTGTTGCTTTAAGATCAGTATCAAAGCTGTCTTTATCATGGGAAAGTAGAGAAAACCGCATTAATATAAATTTCAGTTTAAGATTTTCTTTAAGAAAATTTGCTTGTGATGGTGATAGTAATTGAATTTCCGGGTTACTTACCCTTTGGGCATGAATAAATGTTTTTAAGTCTGCCCATATTTCATTCAAAAATTTAAGCCATAACTTGCTTTCATCCGGTCTTTGCCTGGGAATAAGATCAATTTCTATTGTTGTTAAATCTGTGTCCATTAGTAATGGCAGGGCATCAACTGTAGCTTTCAAATTATTGAGGCGCGCGCTGATCTCCATCCTCATGGTATGAGTATCTGGCGCACCTTCCAGATTCTCAATATCTTTTATAAGACCGGCATGCAATGAAAGTAATTGTGGGTTATCCATTTGCTGCAGAAGTGTTTCAGCTGTTCTCAGGTTATCCAATGCAGCTTTCACGTTACCCGTGAGATTCAGATGCTGGTCTGCAAAAGTTATTAATTGTTCAATTTCTTCTAACACCCCCACATTTGGGTCGTCTGAGAACGCTTGTCGCTGCGCATTGATAGCGACTTGAAGATTCTGTGATTCTATCAGTTGAGCTTCAAACTGGTTTAAACGATCTTCAGCCGCTGATTTTGTTGCGGAGACTTCAGCCATTAACGCACGTAAATTTTCACCCAAAACATCTATCTCGGCGATATAGGCCGTCAATGCTTGTCTGCTATTTGATATCTTACTGCTGATACTGGGCCACTGCCAAACTGTAAAAATAATAAATATGGCCACAAGTAATAGTAAACTGAGGCGATGCCGTGGTTTTGAAATACGCGTCTCTCTATTCATTTTTTCAGTTGTCATCCCTGGCGCTTAACCGATTGAAAATAATCCAATAAACCCTGCAACAAGCCTTCATCGCCGACCGGTGTCACCACTACAATGGTAAGTCCGAGATCTCTAGCCAGTTGAGCAATTCGTTCATGCGCTGTAAATAATGGCGTTATTTTTAGTAATTGTTGGCCAAGCTTACCCACCATGTCAAATAAATTATGCAATCCTTCACTACTTGTTATAGTAACCGCATTTAATTCATCGCGTGACCAGGCAGTTAATAACAAGGCAGTATCAATATCCGGTTTCCCTCGACGATAGCATTCTGCATATTCTACAATAGCGCCACGCTTAACTAACGTATCGCCAAGTAATTCTCGTCCACCATTACCCCGAAAAATCACGACACGTTTGCCCTCCATTTGTTGCAATTCTCCTCGTTCAAGCAGGGCTTCACTGTCATAACGATCCTCTGGAATAATTATGTTATCAACGCCAAAGTGTCTTAATGTATCCGCACTTCCTTTTCCAACCGCCGCGATTTTCAAGTACTGCGGCAAGGTCCTATTTGAACAAATCAAGTGCATTGCTCTGTTGACAGCATTAGGGCTAATAAAGATTGCCAAATTAAATTCATCCAGACGTTCAATTAATACGAGTAATGGCCGAAGGTCTTTTACATCTGTAATTTCCAGCACTGGAAATAATACCGGATTGCCACCCATCGCACGAATACTATCAGCAAGATTACTTGCCTGATGTTCCGGACGCGTAACCAGAATATTAATTCCGGTTAATGGTTTCGCTACGGACAATGCTTTCTCAGCTATTTGGTTGCACCAACGCCGCCAGAATCTCATCAGCGCCTTGTGCTTTTAAATTTTGCGCCATTTGTTCACCCATCATTGAGCCTGTTTCTGGCTTGCCATTTTTTTCATCTTTGATTACACGCATGCCATCCGGGGTTGCAACAAATCCACGTAAATGCAATATCCCCTCCGTAATTTCAGCAAAGCCGCCCAGTGGAACCTGACAACTCCCGCCTAGCACACGACTCATCGCTCGCTCGGCCTCTACACATTGAGCTGTTTCAAGATGATGTAACGGTTGCAATAGTGCCATCAACTCAGGGCGGTCAGCACGACATTCTATTCCTAGCGCACCTTGACCCACCGCAGGCAAACTCATTTCAGTGCTCAATAATGCGGTGATGCGATGGCCTAATTCTAACCGCTTTAAACCCGCTGCCGCTAAAATAATCGCGGCATAATGCCCTTCATCCAGTTTATGTAATCGGGTTTGCACATTACCACGCAGTGGTTTTACTTCTAAATGTGGAAATTGTGCGCGCAATTGACTCTCGCGGCGCAGGCTGGATGTTCCAACGACACTCCCCGCTGGTAGCAATTCAAGGCCAGTATGTAGATTAGAAACAAAGGCATCGCGTGGATCTTCTCGTTCAGTGATAGCCGCCAACATAAACCCTTTCGGGATATTCATGGGCATATCTTTCATGGAATGAACTGCAATATCAGCACGACCGTCTTCCAATGCCTGCTCCAGCTCCTTGATAAATAGACCCTTTCCTCCAATCTTGGACAGTGAGGTGTCAAGTATTTGATCGCCTCGTGTCGTCATGCCAAGTATGCTGATTTTCGTTTGAGGGTATAATTCGAGTAAGCGCCGCTGAATAAATTTGGCTTGCCACATCGCCAGCAGGCTTTCTCGCGAAGCAATTATGATTCTCTGGGGAGTAATAAATGAACTGGACATTGATATTAAAATGAAAAGATTACGGAATTTTTTGATGGCGACTATTCTAGCATGGCCGACCCTTGCTTTGGCTGTGACATACACGCACTTTGCATATTTTTATGCGGCAGGCGGCACTAAGTTATGAGTAATGTTACTTCAGGAAGCAACAAGTCTGAAAATAATTCGGTTGCTGATAAAGATCTACCACTCCGCGAAGATATCCGTTTTTTGGGGCGCATGTTGGGTGATACATTACGTGAACAAGAGGGTGAGCCTACGTTCGATTTGGTCGAGAATATTCGTCAGACTGCCATTCGATTTCATCGCGAACAAGATCCAGTAGCACGACATGAGCTGGATACAATACTTGTTGAATTAAGCAATAAAGCCACAGTTTCAGTTGTGCGTGCATTTAGCTATTTCTCATTACTTTCCAATATTGCGGAAGATTTGCACCACAATCGCCGCCGCCGCGCTCATCTATGTGCCGGGTCTTCTCCGCAGGCAGGCAGCGTGACGCTGGCGCTGGAACGGGTTTTTGCCACCGAAAAAGGCAGCACAGCCTTAGCGGATTTTTTTTCAAAAGCTGTGGTTTCCCCTGTATTAACAGCACACCCAACCGAGGTACAGCGTAGAAGTATTCTCGATTGTCAATTAACCATTGAGCGCTTATTAAAAGAACGTGATCGTACGCAACTGACACCCAATGAATTACGCCATAATGAGGAAGGGTTACGTGCTGTAATTGAACTCTTGTGGCAAACGCGCATGCTGCGCTCTGTACGTTTATCGGTGCATGATGAAATTGAAAATGGACTCGCTTATTACAGCTATAGTTTTCTTTCTGAGATTCCCTACATCTATGCAAAAATCGAAAACTTGCTTGAGCGTCATTTGGGACAAAATGCGCCGTCTATTCCTTCTTTCTTGCGAATGGGGAGCTGGATTGGATCTGATCGCGATGGCAATCCGTTTGTCACGCATCAGGTGATGTTGCATGCTGCAGAGCGACATTCGGCGACGGCACTGACTTTTTACATAGATGAAATAGGCAAGATTGGTAGCGCCATGAGTCTGGCTGAATGCTTGGTGAATGTAAGTAATGAACTGGAAGAACTGGCCGCGACTTCACCAGGCAATATCCCTGTCAATCGAAAAGATGAGCCTTATCGCCGTGCATTTCATGGTATTAAAACGCGCCTTATTGCAACCAACCAACATCTGAGTCATGTGATCGCGCGGCGTGAACTGACTGATCAACTGGTTGAACCTTATGCGGATTGTGCTGAATTTATTCACGATCTTAACGTTATTATAAATTCACTAAAACAACACAAATCAAATTGGCTGGCACGCGGTGCTTTGCGTAATCTGCAGCGCGCCGCTGATGTGTTTGGTTTTCACCTGGCTTCGCTGGATATGCGTCAGCATAGTCAAGTGCATGAGCAGGTAGTCGCTGAATTATTTGAGCTGGGTACGCACCGCAAGGATTATCTAACCCTGACTGAAACTGAGCGCACACAATGGTTGCTGACAGAAATCAGTAGTCCACGTCCTTTACTCTCACCTTACCTTGAATACTCTGACAGTACACAGAGTGAGTTACGGATTTTGCATATGGCGGCAGAAATTCAGCGCCGCTTTGGGCACACCGCATTGCCAAATTACATTATTTCCATGACAACACGCGTTATCAATGTACTCGAAGTTGCGTTACTGCTAAAGGAAGTTGGTTTACTTCAAGCAGGAGAAAATCCACAGCTCGGACTTAACATAATTCCGTTATTCGAAACAATCACGGATTTACGTTTTTGCGGTACAGTAATGGATGAATTGTTCTCAATACCTTACTACCGTGAGATGTTGCGTTCGCGTGGAAATGTACAGGAAGTCATGCTGGGTTACTCCGACAGCAACAAAGATGGTGGTTTTTTGACTTCCAACTGGGAAATCTACAAAGCAGAAATTGACCTGACGAAAGTTTTTGCCAGACATAATATTGAATTACGTTTATTTCATGGGCGTGGCGGCACTGTTGGACGAGGCGGCGGGCCAAGTTACCAAGGCATTTTGGCGCAACCGCCGGGCAGTGTTAATGGCCAGATACGTGTTACTGAACAAGGTGAGGTTATTAGTAGTAAATATGCTGAGCCAGAAATAGGACGACGTAACCTTGAAACACTGGTGGCTGCAACGATTGAGGCAACATTGCTGGGTCATGATCCGATCGGTGACGATGCGCCCCGTTATTATCAGGCCATGGAAGCGCTGGCCTCAAAATCATTTTCAGTTTATCGGAATCTGGTCTTTGAAACGCCGGGTTTTCAACAATATTTTCAAGAATCCACGCCCATTCGAGAGATTGCTGGACTACATATCGGCAGTCGCCCTTCATCACGTAAGCAATCAGACAACATCGAGGATCTGCGCGCGATCCCCTGGGTATTTAGTTGGAGTCTGAGTCGAGCCATGATTCCTGGTTGGTATGGCTTTGGCCAAGCAGTAGAGACGTTCATACAACATGAAAATGGAAAAGGATTAGCGCTGCTGCAGGAGATGTATCGCACCTGGCCTTTCATGCAAAGCTTATTGTCCAATATGGATATGGTGCTCGCAAAAGCGGATATGGGTATTGCCTCGCGTTATGCTGAACTGGTAACTGATATTAAATTGCGTGAAGATATTTTTGGACGTATCAAGGATGAATGGAGTCTCAGCAAAAAATGGTTATTTGCAATAACGGGTAATACTCAGTTGTTACAAGATAATCCAACGCTGGCGCGGAGTATTAGTAATCGAACCCCTTATATTGATCCCCTTAACCATTTGCAAGTGGAACTGTTGCGTCGTTATCGTTCAGGTGATGATGGCGAAGAAGTAAAGCGTTCAATTCATCTAACGATCAATGGTATATCGGCTGGGCTACGAAATAGTGGATAGTTCGCGATGATGGCAATTAATTGAGGGACTAAACAGGCAGAGAAAAAGAACCTGAGGGCGCCTCTAAAAATTCAGGATTCTAAACAAAACCAGGCGCGAGAAAAAATTTTCTCTTACATATCAACCATATGCTGCGCTCAAATTTTTTTCTCGCGCCTTGTCCTGCCTGGGAACTTGAATTTTTAGAGATGCCCTACAGTTGGAACCTGCCTGTGGGCGTCCATGTATGCCCTGAAGGTAGTCGTGACGGAAATCAGCTGCCAGCCACGATCATTTTATCGATTAATATCGAGCCACATTGCTTCGACCCATGAACCAGGGTGTCATTACCAACGGCAATAATACCCAGCAACATATCTTTTACATTGCCGGCAATGGTAATTTCCTCAACGGGAAATTGAATTTCGCCGCCTTCCACCCAGTAGCCTGAAGCGCCCCGGGAGTAATCTCCGG
>JAUXRH010000234.1 GCA_030682075.1 Nitrosomonas sp. | reverse complement strand
GATGCCCCGAACTGCTTCAAGCGCTACTTTAGCCTTCAATTCACCCGTAAAATTCTTTCGCTTTACTCCCGTCATTTCCTGCTCCTTTTTTAGCAGGATACCATCTTAATTTACTGTCCTGAAAGGAGGGTCCACTATATTTCACTTGAGAAATATATGCGGGAGATATTTGGAGTATTTCTTGAATGGTTTCTGAGACATGTTTTTTTCAATCAGTTACTACAACGGTAATTCCTGGCTCTCTAAACCGATACTGCTAATTTCCCTAACAGCTTTTGTATAATTAGCAGTTTCACGTAACTCTATCATCGAAAGGGGATGTGATCGTCCATGCATACGTGCAAGCCGAGCACAACTGACGGCTGAAATATCCCACTGCAACGCTGCTAACAGTTGATCTAAACTTGGCG
This sequence comes from Nitrosomonas sp., assembly GCA_030682075.1. Lineage (GTDB taxonomy): Bacteria > Pseudomonadota > Gammaproteobacteria > Burkholderiales > Nitrosomonadaceae > Nitrosomonas. Next base: position 11,911 of record JAUXRH010000234.1, on the reverse strand, counting down.
GGTTATTACATACAAGTATCATATCGCATCCCGCCTGAAGTGCAGCTTTTGCACGCGCAACGATATTACCAATGTACGCAACACCCAGCATATTCAGGTCATCACTGAAAATGCATCCGTCAAATTGCAGCTCACCACGCAGAATATCTTTTAGCCATACGCTGGAAAAACTCACTGGGTTTCTGTCAATTTCAGGATAAATAACATGGGCGGACATAATGCCAGCGAGGCCAAAGTTAATCATTTGACGAAATGGCACCATATCATCCATTTCAATATCAGCGTATGAGCGGTTGTCGATAGCTCGTTCAACATGGGTATCCGCTTGGATATAACCGTGGCCTGGAAAATGCTTGCCAACAGCCATAAAACCAACCGATTTCAATCCAAGCATCAGGCTATGCGCAAGTTTAGCAATAACATGGGATTTGTGATGGAAAGCACGATTGCCAATAACACAGCTTTGTCCAAGACCTATATCCAATACCGGTGTAAAACTTAAATCTATCCCGCATGCATTTAATTCTGCAGCCAATACATAACCCGTTTGTTGCGCTAAATGAAGTGCGCGTGTCGGATTCCTGTCCCAAATATTACCTAATTCACGCATTGCCGGCAGGCGTGTAAAGTTATCCTTAAAACGTTGGACCCGCCCACCTTCATGATCGACGGCAATGAGTAATGAAGGACTTCTTAGTGCGTGTATTTCAGCGCATAATTCTGTTAATTGCTCACGTGAAGTGTAATTACGCGTGAATAAAATGACGCCACCAACCAATGGATGTGAGAGTCTTGTTTTTTCATCAGGCGTAAGTCGTGTACCTTCGATATCCAACATAACAGGACCTGGAGACATCGTCATTTCTCCAAAATGACAAAGGCACAAACGATATTTATTTCATCACTGATCGAAAGATGATGATTGACAATCCCTTTACTCTTAATCAATTCATTAAGTTCTGGATGAAATACAAAATATGGCTTACCTAACGTGTCGTGAGTTATTCCAATATGATTTAAGCTGACTGGGTAGCGTAATCCTGTGCCAATGGCTTTCGAAAGGGCTTCCTTGGCTGCGAAACGACTTGCCAGAAACAGGATGGGCTTACTGCTGCTGGTATAATCTGACCACTCATCATTCGATAAGATTCGTTTGGCAAAACGATTACCATATTTTTCCAGTGAACGCTCAATACGCGATGACTCAACCACGTCAGTACCAATTCCAAAGATCATTCATGTGCCTCGAGAATGAGCATCTTCATCTCTTGTACTGCCTGCTCAAAACCCACAAAAAGTGCATGGCTCACGATGGCATGGCCAATATTAAGTTCGGAAATATTGGGAATAGCAGCAACCAATTGGACATTATGATAGTTCAATCCATGTCCGGCATTCACTTTTAGTCCTTGGTTAACACCATAGGCAACGGCTTTACGAATTTTAGATAATTCATTTTGTTGCATTTGCTCGCTTTGTGCATCAGCAAAGCTGCCGGTATGAATTTCAATCTTGGGCGCACCGGATTTAACCGCCGCATCAATCTGAGCTTGATCTGCGTCAATAAATAAGGAAACGCTAATCCCCGCATTGGCCAATTTGCGACAGGCCCTTTTGATCAGCTCAAAATATCGAACAACATCAAGCCCTCCTTCGGTGGTTAGCTCTTCTCGATTCTCCGGTACTAAACAAATATCCTGTGGTTTTATACGAAGTGCGATGGCAATCATCTCCTCAGTGATCGCACTCTCAAGATTCATTCGAGTCTTAAGTAAGCCACGCAAGATTTCAACATCATAATCTTGAATATGGCGACGATCTTCACGAAGATGTAATGTAATCGCATCTGCGCCCGCAGATTCAGCAATTAATGCGGCATCAATTGGACTTGGGTAAGTTGTGCCACGTGCTTGCCGTAATGTAGCAACATGATCAATATTCACGCCCAATTCAATCATAGTTTCAGCCGCTCTTTAAGAAAATCAAGGTAAGGTAAGTGTTGAGATTTAATACAGTGAACAGCAATTATTCATATCCCAAACTCCTCAATGTTTTTACATCATCAGCCCAACCATTTTTCACCTTTACCCAAACCTCTAAATAGACTTTATTGCCAAAAAATTGCTCCATTTCTTTACGTGCTTGAGTCGCAATTATTTTTAACTTTTCACCGTCTTTCCCGATAATAATGGCTTTCTGGTTTGCTTTTTCGACGAGAATAGAAGCATGAATCTTGCGTAAGCTACCCTCAATTTTAAATTGTTCGATCACAACACTCGTTGCATAAGGAATCTCATCGCCTGTCATCCGAAATAATTTTTCACGTAATAATTCAGCCGCCACGAAACGTTCGCTACGATCGGTTATGTCATCCTCATCAAAGAGTGGACGGCTCTCTGGTAAATAAGGGCGAATTGTATCTACTAAAATGGGTAGTTGAATTTTCTGCTCAGCACTGACCGGTATGATAGTAGCAAAAGAAAACTCCTTAGATAGTTTTTCCAGGAATGGTAGAAGGCGAGTTTTGTCAGTTAATTTATCTATTTTATTAATAACCAATATCACGGGTTTATTATCAGGCAAAAGCTTCAAAACCAAATTATCACGCTCATCAAAGTGCAACGCTTCAATGACAAAAAGCACAACATCAACATCCTTCAAGCTTTGCGTGACCACACGATTCATCATACTATTCAAGCCATTTTTATACTGCATCTGAAAGCCGGGTGTATCGACAAATATAAGTTGAGACTGCTTATCCGTTAATATACCGTTAATGCGATGACGTGTTGTTTGTGCTTTTCTTGAAGTAATACTTACTTTATGGCCAATTAGATTATTAACTAAAGTTGATTTGCCCACATTTGGTCGCCCGACAATCGCGATATAACCTGTTTGATAATTCGAGTAATCTATCATTCTTTAAGATAACCACTATTTAAGATTAATTTCTGGTGTGGCATGATTGAAATCGTTGGTTCCCAATCTGGGGTTGTTTTAGGTAAAAGAACAGGCTTGTTCATAAGCTTGTCTTGCCGCATCTTGTTCTGCACGACGGCGGCTGGCACCTTCCCCAATCGTACGAATATTGAACTTCGGAACAATGCATTCTACTGTAAATTGCTTTTTATGTGCCTTGCCAATTGTGGTTACAACGGCATACTCCGGGAGTGCCAGCCGATGGCTCTGAAGATATTCCTGCAATAGTGTTTTTGGATCTTTACCGAGTGTTTTTGGATCAAAATTCTGCAACATGGGCATATAAAGTTTAGCAACAACTTCCTCTGCTTTTGCAAAACCACTATCAAGGTAGACGGCACCCAACACAGCTTCTAGTGCATCGGCAAGGATTGATGGGCGACGATTACCCCCACTTTTAAGTTCTCCATCACCAAATCTTATTAATTCACCTAATTCAAGCCCCAATGCCAATTCGGATAGTGCCTGCTGATTAACAAGATTAGCGCGCAGTCTTGATAAGTCCCCTTCTGGAAGATCAGGAAAGCATTTAAAAATCAATGCCGCAACGGCACAGTTCAGTACACTATCGCCCAGAAACTCCAAGCGTTCATTATGTGGCGTACTACGGCTTCGATGAGTCAATGCCTCGTGTAACAGGGTGGGTTTATTAAAAAAATAGCCTATTTTCTGGCAGAATTCGTCGCGATGTATTCCTTTATGCACTTGCATGTGATGCTAACAAATATCCATTGTTTATTAATTACTTGTCGCTTTAAAATCAAAGAATAATGATATATTTGCAAATAATGGCGTTTTCACAGAATAACTAATTTCTAAAATTGTTTGCCCATTCTCTTTGCTGATCTGGAGATCGCTTCCTTTTACAACATCAATATCATCAATGCGTGCACGTTTGTCGAATGACTGTCTAATTTCACTCAACCCAGCAGTTTGAAGACTGGAATCACTACTAATCGTGACGAGCACCTTTTTAATTGAAGCATATTCTATATATACCGGGATCACTTTCATGCCCAGAATAGAAACCATAACGAGTATCAATGACCATACCAATAAACCAGACAAACTAATACCCTTCTGTCTGTTCACTGTACTGTAGCGCATATACTTCTCCTTGATACAAGTCACTTCAGGGCACCTCTAAAAATCCATATTTGCGAGCAGCCGCTTTGCGGCTTGCCTGCTTACCCCGTTTCGTCACCATACTTCGTTGCTCACAAAAAAAGTTTCCTTACCTATCAATCATATGCTGCGTTAATATTTTTTATTCTCGCCTGGTCTTATTTAGAACTCTGAATTTTTAGAGGTGCCCTTCAATTATTAAATTGATAGCCCTATTCGATCAAAATCATTAAAATTCCACCAGATCATAAATGCTTTCCCAACTATATTTTGCTCTGGCACAAATCCCCAATAACGACTATCGCTACTACTATCGCGATTATCTCCCAAAGTAAAATAATTGCCTTCAGGGACTACACAAGTAAAGCCTGTTCTATTATAAGTACAGTTTTCACGATGTATGAATTGACGTACACCCGATATCTGCAAGCCAGGAACATCATCATTAATAATGGTCATATAGCTTTCGTCACCCAGAAATTCCTTAAAATGATCGGTATATACATAACCCAAACCGGATTCCACATATTTATATTCACCTTGGTACTTTGTTTTTATTGGAACACCATTTATTATCAATTGCTTGTTCCGATAAATCACGGTATCACCCGGCAATCCGATAATCCGTTTAATATAGTCGATCGATGGATCTTCTGGGTACCTAAACACCATCACTTCTCCACGTTTTGGCTCGTTGATATCCATCACTTTTTTATTAATAACTGGCAGGCGAATACCGTAAGTGTATTTATTAACCAGGATAAAATCACCTACCTGTAGTGTTGGAATCATAGAGCCAGAAGGAATTTTGAATGGCTCTATGACAAAAGACCGAAGGCTAAATACAATTAGAATTATCGGGAAAAAACTTTTTGGATACTCTATCCACCAAGGTTCATTCTCATTTGCTGTTCGATTATGTCGAAACACGAAGTAATCAAGTAGCCAAATACTTCCTGTAATGATAAGCAAGCTAAATAAAACCAAAGGAAAATTCATTTCATATCCTTTGATAGTCCACATCGACTGGATGCATTGTTTAACGAAGCATTCACGACCGCATTATTCATAATTACATCATTCTCAGATTTATTCATCATCATCATTATTTGTTGTCAACCTGCAAAATTGCAAGAAATGCAGTTTGCGGAATTTCAACGTTTCCGACTCGTTTCATTCTTTTTTTGCCGACTTTCTGTTTTTCCAGCAACTTACGTTTACGAGAAATATCACCACCATAGCATTTAGCAAGTACATTTTTACGTAATGCTTTCACATTTTCTCTTGCGATTATGTGAGCACCAATCGCAGCTTGTACTGCAATATCAAACATCTGTCGTGGAATCAATTCACGCATTTTTTTGGCCAGTTCACGCCCACGACTTTGACTATTCCCCCGATGTACAATTAATGACAGTGCATCAACTTTTTCACCATTAATCATTATATCCAGCTTAACCAGATCAGAAGCACGGAATTCTTTAAACTCATAATCCAATGAGGCATAACCACGGCTCGTTGATTTCAGTTTATCAAAAAAATCCATTACAACTTCGTTTAGCGGCATTTCATAATTTAGTAATACCTGTTTACCCATATACTGCAAATTTTTCTGTACACCACGCTTATTGATACAAAGTGTAATTACTGCGCCTAAAAACTCTTCTGGAACCAAAATCGTTGCTGAAATAATGGGTTCACAAATTTCTTCGATCTTGGAAAGATCTGGCATTTTTGATGGGTTCTCTATTTCTATTATTGTACCGTCACGCATTACTATACGATAAACGACGGTCGGCGCAGTGGTAATAAGATCCATGTCATATTCTCGTTCCAATCGTTCTTGCACAATATCCATATGCAATAAACCGAGAAAACCGCAGCGGAAACCAAAACCCAGTGCTTGAGAAGTTTCAGGTTCGTACTGTAGAGAAGAATCATTCAGTTGCAGTTTTTCTAATGCCGTACGTAATGCATCGTACTGATTTGATTCTACAGGGTAAAGCCCAGCAAATACCTGGGGTTTAATTTCCTTAAAACCAAGTAGAGGCTCTGTTGCTGGATTATTTGCCAACGTTACCGTATCACCTACTTTGGCAACTTTTAATTCCTTAATACCTGAAATAATGAAACCTACCTCGCCCGCGCTAAGTGATTCCTGACTAACTGATTTAGGTGTGAACACACCCACTTGCTCACACAGTTGTACGGATTTACTCGCCATCAACAGCAATCGGTCCCCAAGCTTAAGCATGCCATCTATTACGCGCACTAACATCACTACACCCACATAATTATCAAACCATGAATCAATTATTAATGCTTTCAAAGGTGCATCGAGATCCCCTTGAGGTGGTGGGATACGTAAAATCAGTAATTCCAGAACTTCCTGTATACCTTCGCCTGTCTTCGCACTGATACGCAACGCATCATGCGCATCAATTCCGATAACGTCCTCGATATTTTTAATCACTCGCTCTGGCTCAGCAGCAGGTAAGTCAATCTTATTTAATATCGGAATTACTTCAAGGTTTTGTTCTATTGCAGTATAACAATTAGCCACGGTCTGAGCTTCCACACCTTGAGATGCATCAACTATCAGCAATGCGCCTTCACAAGCAGAAAGTGAGCGAGATACTTCATAAGAAAAATCAACATGACCCGGTGTATCAATTAGATTGAGTAAATAGGTTTCACCATTGCGCGCTTGATATTTCAGCGCAACGGTTTGAGCTTTAATTGTAATGCCTCGTTCACGTTCAAGGTCCATTGAATCGAGAACTTGCTCTTCCATTTCGCGATCTGACAACCCCCCGCAGAGTTGAATGATACGATCAGCCAATGTCGATTTTCCGTGATCGATATGGGCAATGATTGAAAAATTTCGAATGTGTTGCATTAAGTGTTGGGAGTCGGGATCAGAGGAGGCAGCATTCTAACGAATTTTGGCAAAATAAGCATCTAATGCAACTAGATCTAAATAATAATGACAAATTTCCTGTTGATCATTTAATGCCTTTAATACCGGGACACGCTCGCCATAAAGCGCTACCAGTTGAGGGTCACTATCAATATCAATTATTTCCAGTTCGAATGATTTTTGTGCCTGTAAATTTCGTAGTGCACAAATCATTTCCTGACAAAGATGGCAAGCTTCACGACTATAGATAACAAAGGTTGGTTGAATAGCAGACTCCGGCCTGACTATTATTTTATTATTTATCACTGTCATCAAGCTTCATTGTCATGAAAGTCGTCATGTCACCGCGTTTGATTAACAAGGCAATATTACGTCCACTTTCGATTTTACTAAGCAGTTGGTTAAATTGCTTAACACTTTTTATATCTGTATTATTAATCCCCAAAATGACATCACCTGAGCGTATTCCAGCACGGCCAGCGATACCAGATTCTACATTTACCACCAATAAGCCATTATTTACATCTAACTCTTTCTTCTGTTCATCAGTTAATCTGCTTAATGTAAGTCCAATACGGCTAACAGTAGCAATATCTGCGATTTTTTCTTGCTTGATTTCCGTGTTGTCAGCTCTGATCTCAGAAGGGATTTCACCAACAACAAGTGTAATCAGCTTAAACTCACCTTCACGCCACACTTGTATCGTAATTTTTGATTCTGGTTTAGTATTTCCTACTATGCGTGGCAAATCACTGGACGAAATGACGTCTTTCCCATCAAATTTCAAAATGACGTCTCTAACCTCAATGCCAGCCTTTTCTGCTGGGCTATCTTTCTGTACAGAAACAACTAAAGCACCATTCGAATTTTCCAGTCGAAAGGATTCAGCTAACTCTTCTGTCATTTCCTGAATCATCACACCAATCCGACCGCGACTAACCTTGCCGACATCTTTCAATTGATCCGCAATTTCAGTTGCAACATTAATTGGAATAGCAAACGATAAACCCATAAAACCGCCTGTACGGCTATATATCTGTGAGTTAATTCCGACTACCTCACCTTTCATATTAAACAACGGGCCTCCAGAATTCCCTGGATTAATGGCCACATCCGTTTGAATAAAGGGAACATAGTTCTCCTGAGCTAAAGAACGTCCTTTTGCGCTTACGATTCCGGCGGTTACACTATTCTCAAAACCAAAAGGAGAACCTATTGCGACGACCCATTCACCCACTTTGAGTTTTTCAGGATCACCTTGGGTTATTTTAGGAAGGTCATCTGCTTCTATCTTAATCAGAGCAATATCTGTTTCACGGTCAGTACCAATTACTTTTGCAATAAATTCACGCTTATCGTTAAGCTTTACTGTTATTTCATCAGTCGACTCAACCACATGGGCATTAGTTAGAATGTAGCCATCACTACTAATAATGAATCCTGAACCCATGGATTTTGATTCGGGTTTCCTTGGATTAGGGGATGGTTGCATATGCCGACGGAAAAATTCATAGAAAGGAGAATCTTCTGGGAGATTCGGTATTTCAGGGAAAATCTGATTATTGTTGGCTAATTGCGTTCTGACTGTACTAATATTCACAACCGCAGCCCCATGCTCTTCAACAAGGCTTGTAAAGTCAGGTAGTTTATTTATCTGGGCAAAAACAGATGATGAAAAGATTAGTAATAATAAGGTAAATTTACGTAGCATTCTTATTCTATTTCCTTAATAAAAATCAAAAGCCAAAACTTATGAAATGGACAATTTATTCTGAACCGGCTGGATAATGAGATAAAATCGCAGATTAAGGCATAGAGCCTTTGTATTAACGCGCTATTGCCAAGATCTGTAATCTTGCGATGAAAGGCTTTGGTCATCAGATCATCAACTGATCTGCAGCGCTTCCTTAAATATTAAGTCTCTTATTATTTATGTCAGTTAATTTAATATTTGTGAGTTTTGTGATTCGGTGGTAAGTTAAATTTTGCTCCAGGAGTCTGTCGGACTTAAGGTTGATCGACTGCGCAAATTGAATAAGTGGTTCATATTACCCCGACTTTTCGTTGCATAGAATGACTATGCGCCTCAAAATCAGGTCAATCGGTCCTCGCTTCCTCACTTTTCTCGCTACGATCACTTAAGTCCGACAGGCTCCTAGTGCTTTAAATTATCGGTGCTGGCTTTAATTTCTTGCCTAGATACTGAGTCACCAATTAATTTTACAGTTTCAAGCGGAACTTCTCCCACTGTCGTTATAATGTTGCCATCGACTATTCTGACATAAATATTAATTGCGCCACGACTGGAATAAAAACCCGATAGCGGCGGTGCCATATTGGCTAATATAGGTTCAATGAATATTGAAACCGTAGCAAAGTCGTCCGATAATGCAATATGATCTACAAGCATTGGCCTTCCAGCAAGATTGCGTTTCATCTCTATAATTTTTTTAAATCCTGCAGGCGGATTTTCAACTTGCCACTCAAGGGCACCATTTTCTAAAACAGAAGTCATTAAATTGGTCGTTCGCCAATCCGTTGCTAGTTTAGAATACTTAGACTCTAATAATTCAGAACGGATCCCTTCACCCACCTTTAACTGGGCAAATGCAAATTGTTCTATAATTTGATCTCCATCCATTACAGCAACCTTTAGCACTAGCCCTGTATCCATATCTACCCATATTTTCTGACCATAACGCAGACTGTCTCGTGGCTGAAGAATGATAACTTGGCAGTCAAAACCCGTCACGCGCTCTTGTTTACCCTTTTTAACAAAATAGCTGTCATTAAGGTCGCCAAATGATCGCGGTAGTATATCTGGAAAAAACTTGCGAAACCAACGCCTTTCAGTTACAACAGTTTTACTTTCCGGTAAATAACATATCATCTCATCATTATTACGGATAACAATTCGCTGCAGGCCATCCAGTACTTCTATTTTTTCCCTTTCACCTTTATCATCCACTATATGAACAATGCTGGATGTCTCCATGTGTTCATCAGCATAATAGATAAAAGTCCCCAAATAATTATGCTGCCGGGGTGCTATTGCAATTTTTTTCAGCCACACCAGTGCCTCTTCCGATGAATTTGGCAAGTCCTGAGCAAAAGAAGGTAGAACGAAACCAGATAACAGCAATAGCAAAAGAAAATGCAAAAAAATTCCGAAAATTCTTATCATCTACGGTATCTATCCTGCGGATCCATTACAGGATGAACATAAAATGTTGTACCACGCATGGCAGTGCCTGGAGAAAACTCACCATGCACCAACAAATAATCATTAATTTCTGCCGATGTCAGTGGATGTGCAAGGGTACGAGATGATCTCGAATTGACGACCGGAATTATGGGATTCGCGCCTTCTATATTATTATCCGCAATGATTATCTGTGAGGGTTGATGCAGAGTCTGTAAACCTAGCCACCCTGCAATGATTACGACTACCGATGCTGCAATTGAAAAGGCAAATGCACTACGCTTTTGTGGTATTGGAAGTTTTGGCGCCAGAAGGGCAGGTTCAGCTACTAAACTATTACTAACATTCCGAGATATATCAATTGATAGTGCGGAAGATTGACGCATTGCATCGCCAATTAAATGATAGGTTTTCCAATCTTCGTGTGAATCATTTTTTTTATTCAGGTGTTGAATGACATTCGCCACTTCTTCAGTACTTAACTCTCCATCCATTAACGCTGATACTTTATTTTTCACGTTACCACCTCTTGTCTTTACTAGTCCCCAATAACGGACGCAATTCTTCAGATATCGCCTCACGGGCACGAAATATGCGCGAACGCACTGTACCAATCGGGCAATTCATGACATTTGCGATTTCTTCATAACTTAGCCCTTCTATTTCCCTCAAGATAATTGCTGTACGAAGATCCTCGGGCAATGAATCCAAGGTAAGATTCACTGTTTGAGCAATTTGTTTGCTCATCAGTTCACTTTCGGGTGTATTTAATTCCCTCAGACGACCCCCTTCTTCAAAATTTTCAGCGTCTTCATTATCAAAACTATTGCTAGTCGTTGGTGCGCGTCTTCCTTGAGACACTAGAAAATTTTTTGCTGTATTAATCCCGATTCGATATAACCAAGTATAAAAGGCGCTATCACCACGAAAAGATGGCAATGCTCGATAAGCCTTTATAAAAGCTTCCTGCGTAACATCTTCAACCTCTGCAGAATCACGTATAAATTGAGATAAAAGACGCGCCAACTTTCGCTGATACTTGACCACAAGCAGATCAAACGCCTTCTTATCTCCTCGTTGCACACGTTCCACTAGTTGTTGATCGATTTCCCGATCACCCATACTACCTGTTCCCTGAGTTCTTAAATTGTAAGAATATTTGTTTATTATATTGCGGCACTAAAGGCTCTAAGTATACCTACACAAAATGCATTTACGGAAACTATCCCAAATGTTTTGTAAAAGTAATGGGGCTTGAACCTGCCTATCGAACTCATCAATAGTTTTTGTCAGTTGTTTAAAGTTACTGGTACTTAACATTCCAGAAATACTGGTTACGCAATAACCCTAACGATCACAAAATAAGATGGTGAAACAGCTTGACTGCATGTAACCAACTAAAAGAGACAATAAATTATATTAGATGGTTCATCTAATATAATTAAAAGATGGAAAGGTTCTCTAAATTGGATACAACTTAAGGGCACCTCTAAAAATCCATATTTGCGAGCAGCCGCTTTGCGGCTTGCCTGCTTACCCCGTTTCGGTAGGTGTCAACATACATTTCGCCTGAGTACATCATTTAAGCAACCTTTTTCATTGCAATCTCCGATGGTTGCTCATCACCGGGATTAAGCCTGACTGTTGACTCGTGTACCCAGTTTCGGTTTCACCTGACCAACGTT
>JAUXRH010000233.1 GCA_030682075.1 Nitrosomonas sp. | reverse complement strand
AGCAAAAATTAAAAAGCGGCGTGCTATAAACACCATAGTTTGACTCACCATTTGGGTGAGCCGGCATTTGTTCGAATTGTCTCATGTATTCATATCGTTAGTCATCTCGGATAACGGTCAACTGAGGTTTTTAGGATTATGCGCCATTCGGATATAACCCAGTAGCCCGGATATTGCATGAATTCGCACGATGATCACGCATGATATTGGTTTCACAAGAGATTTTTCGAAGAAGCGGTGTAGTTATTCATACACCTGACTGAGACAATTCCTTGTGGAATCAAGAGACAAGCGAGAGCCTGTGCAATTCATGCAATATCCGGGTTAGGTTAGTTTCCTTTCCGACCGTAAATATCCTCAAAACGCACTATGTCATCTTCACCCAAATAGGAACCTGATTGAATCTCAATCATTTCAAGTGGCACACAACCTGGATTTTCCAGGCGATGATTCGTGCCAAGCGGGATGTAGGTTGATTCATTTTCGGATACCAGATAAATTTCTTTATTGCGTGTTACACGGGCTGTGCCACGCACGACAACCCAGTGCTCAGCGCGGTGATGGTGCATCTGTAATGATAAGGCGGCGCCCGGTTTAACCACAATACGCTTTACCTGAAAACGTTCGCCAAAATCGATCCCATCGTACCAGCCCCAGGGGCGAAACACCTTACGGTGCAACTGCCCTTCTGAGCGGCCTTGATGCTTCAAACTATCGACAATTAATTTTACGTCCTGTGTTTTGTCCTTGTGAAGGATCAGTATGGCGTCAGGCGTCTCAACAACAATCATATTTTCAATGCCGACACATGTCACTAAGCGGCTTTCTGAAATGGCAAGTGTATTTCTACAATCATTTAATAGCACATCCCCCCTGGCTACGTTGCCTGCGTCGTCTTTGGGAAGCGCCTGCCACAAAGAATCCCAGGAGCCGACATCAGACCAGCCTGCGGAAAGAGGAATTACAACACCGGTTGGAAGTTCGCTATTATTGGCAGTCAATCGCTCCATTACGGCATAATCAATTGAATCACCAGGACATTGTTCAAAAGAATTTTTGTCCACACGCAGAAATTCACCATCAACTGATCCTTGATCCCATGCGATTCTGCAAGCAGCCAGTATATCCATCCGGCATTTACCAATTGCAGATAGCCATACCGAGGCACGCATCATAAATAGCCCGCTATTCCAGAGATAGGTACCTGCATCAAGATAGGCTTGTGCCGTTGATAGATCAGGTTTTTCTACAAAGCGGGCAATATGATAAATAGCTTCATCACGTCCCGTTAATTCACCTGATTGAATATAACCATATCCCGTTTCAGGAGCATCGGGTGTTATACCAAAGGTGACAATATTGCCATCCATTGCTTGTAACGTGCCTTTAAGGACAGCCGCCTGAAATGATTCAGTATCCATAATCACATGATCGGATGGCATCACCAGTAAAACGGGATCATCCCCTTCACGCATTGCAGCGAGTGCAGCCAGTGTTAATGCAGGTGCTGTGTTGCGTCCAATCGGTTCAAGTAGAAGGGCTCCTTTTCTGTCCATGACCCGTAATTGTTCGGCAATCACAAAACGGTATTCTTCATTGCAAACAATTATCGGCGCATTTAGCTTGATCCCTTTCAATCCATCCATACGGCGAACGGTAGCTTGAAGCAATGAGTCTTCACTAATTAGCGATAACAGTTGCTTCGGATATTTCTCACGGGAGAGTGGCCATAGGCGTGTACCTGATCCCCCCGATAAAATAACAGGCGTTAATGAGTTCATTTAGCCTGGAAACCTCAGTTGGACGGAATAACGTGTGCGGTTTTTGCGAGCGCTCACCGCACAGTGAAATACCTGCTTATCCCGCTTGGGGTGCAGGGCACTGCCCTGAGCGAAGCCGAAGGGGCGCAACTTTGCTGCATGGACAACAATCCATTCCAAGGAGCTGCAACGCCGCCATGCGCCGTAAAAATCGCGCAATCCTCCACGACGTAGCGTACTCACCCAACGGGTCAAGTAATAAATCATCAAGAAGCTTATTAGCATCATGTCGTTAAATATACAGTTAAGCGTTCAATTGAGGTTTCCAGACTGGTTTTTAGCAGGCCGTTGAAAACGTATTCGAAGCAACCGATGCAAGGCAAAAACAGGCAAAAAACGCAGTTTATACTGACCTGTTTTTGCGGCAACGCAGATAGTTTCTCAACGGTCTGTTAGAGGTGCCCTTAAGGGCATCTCTAAAAATTCAAGTTCCTAGGCAAGACAAGGCGCGAGAAAAAAATTTGAGCGCAGCATATGGTTGATATGTAAGAGAAAATTTTTTATGAGCAACGCCGTATTGCGACGGAAATTGGATTTTTAGAGG
>JAUXRH010000232.1 GCA_030682075.1 Nitrosomonas sp. | reverse complement strand
GCGAGCAAAGTGGGAAAGCGAGGACAGATTGGCCGGATTTTGAGGCGCATAGTCATTCTATGCAACGAAAAATCAGGGTAATATGAACCGCTTGTCCCATTTGCGCAGTAGATCAACCTTAAGTCCGACAGACTCCTAGCTAATCAAGTCTGGATTTATGTTTACACAAATCAGAAGCTGCTAGTTGGTAATAATTTCTTGTGCCGGTTCGTGTATGCAGTGACTGTCGATGTACTCGTGCTGATCTTGCGTTAATAACAGTCCTGATTGAAAGTGAAATTAACTATTGTTCATTCTCTTGGTTATCTAAGATTTTTAATATATTAAATCTAATAATGCTATGAAGCTTGCTACCTGGAATGTAAACTCTCTAAAAGTTCGTCTGCCACAGGTCACTGATTGGTTGGTTAGCAACGAACCTGATGTTCTATGTTTACAAGAAACTAAGTTGCAGGATTTGAATTTCCCAATCAATGAAATCTCAGCCGTTGGGTATCAATCTGTCTATGTGGGGCAAAAAGCCTACAATGGTGTTGCGCTATTGAGTAAACAGACCGGTGAGATGGTTACTACTGCAATACCAGGCTTCAAAGATGACCAGAAGCGCATTATCGCTGCAACCTATAACGATGTAAGAGTTATTTGTATCTATGTTCCTAACGGCGAAAATATTGAATCTGATAAATATCAATATAAATTAGCGTGGTTGTTTGCACTGAATCGGTGGGTGCGCGAAGAATTGATTAAATATCCAAAGTTGGTATTGCTAGGTGACTTTAATATTGCGCCAGAAGATCCTGATGTACATAATCCAGAAATATGGGAAGGAAAGGTGTTGTGTAGCCAAGCTGAAAGAGAGGCTTACTTTGCATTACTCAATCTAGGTCTTGTGGATAGCTTCCGTTTATTTGATCAACCTGAGAAATCTTATACCTGGTGGGATTACCGAATGATGGCATTTCGTCGCAATCAAGGAATGCGGATAGATCATATTTTGCTGAGTAATGAACTTGTCAGTATTTGTGAGGCTTGTATGATAGATAAATCAACACGAAAGCTAGAACAACCTTCAGATCACGTACCCGTGATGGTGGAACTGTCAGAGTTATAAGGGCGCCTCTAAAAATCCATATTTGCGAGCAGCCGCTTTGCGGCTTGCCTGCTTACCCCGTTTCGTCACAATACTTCGTTGCTCACAAAAAATATTTCCTTACCTATCCATCATATGCTGCGTCAATATTTTTTATTCGCGCCTGGT
>JAUXRH010000231.1 GCA_030682075.1 Nitrosomonas sp. | reverse complement strand
CCTCTAAAAATTCAGAGTTCTAAACAAGACCAGGCGCGAATAAAAAATATTGACGCAGCATATGATTGATATGTAAGGAAATATTTTTTGTGAGCAACGAAGTATTGTGACGAAATATGGATTTTTAGAGGTGCCCTTAAGAATGACATCATTCATATATTGTAAAATCTCCCGCTGCCAAGCCCTTCCGCAAGAACTCCCGCACGTTCTTCATTGAGTTTCTGATATAACGAAAGCACCAACAATCCGAACTCGTCGACGACTGTTCCAGTGACGCAAAATATTCTTCGCCCTGCCATCGCCACTTCCTTTTGCAGCACCGTCGGTGCCTGGCGTAGATTAACCAGATCTACTTCCCGGTTCACCAGGGATTGCAGTGCATAATGCAGATCGGTCAACACCAATGACCGCGCTTTTCTAGCTTGCGGCGCAGGTAACAGCACGGCAATATCCACATCACTTTGCGGCCGCTCATACTCAGTACCCCATGATCCAAACAGGTAAATCGCCTGGGTATCCGGCCAGGTGTTTAGAATTAGCTGGATCAATTGTGATTGCCGGCTCATCTCTGTATCTCAAAAATTATCGCGACTTCGTTGCCGAGAATACCGGGTTGGTTTTATTCAGGACAATGAATTCTTCGTAAGTAGAAGAACGCCAGCCCATTAATTCCCTCATTTTATATTGTCCATCACGACGGCAAAGTATCATACACCATACTCTTATGATACTTTTATTAAATAAAGTATCATATAAGAACTGTTATCTTACTTTAGCTCACTAAAGTAATTTAACCAAATAACGCCAGATACTTTCTAAACACAAACATCCTGTTCCTCTGATACCCGGTGATCTCTTCCAATATACCCAATTCAACAAATTGCGCCACCAGACCATTAGCCGCCCGATGAGTCAGACCCAACAAACCAGCAACGTCATTCACTGAAACCACCGGTTTTTTATACAATTCCAAAAGTAAGGCTCGCGCATTTTCAGCACGACGGCCTAAAGTAACCATCTTGCTTTCCAGCTCATTTCTCAATGCCAGAATAGATTGGAAAGTCTGTTTACCTTTCTCAGCAGTTTCAATCACGGCAGTCAGGAAGAATTTCAGCCAGTGACCCAGATCATTGGAAGCACGCACTCTCGTCAGAGCATCATAATAACTGCCGCGATGCTGCTCCAGAAAATCCGATAAATAAAGTGAAGGCTTATTTAATAAGCCACAACTGATGAGATACAGGGTTATTAAAAGCCGGCCAATCCGGCCATTACCATCCAAAAAGGGATGGATAGTCTCAAACTGATAGTGACTAATCGCTATCTTTATTAAATCAGGTACTTGTATCGATTCATTGTGCCAGAACTTCTCCAGATCACTCATCAAATCAGGCACATCATGATGATGAGGCGGAATAAAAACCGCATTATTCAAGCTACTGCCGCCAATCCAGTTCTGGCTTGTGTCTCGCGTCAACTAACTTGTCCACATTGACGACAATTAAGATGTCCGGTTGAATGATAGTGATTTATTTTTTCAGTTGTTGTTTTTTCCGATAACTCTCTCCTTCGATTTCTATAATGTGAGCATGATGAATAATGC
>JAUXRH010000230.1 GCA_030682075.1 Nitrosomonas sp. | reverse complement strand
CCTCTAAAAATTCAGAGTTCTAAACAAGACCAGGCGCGAATAAAAAATATTGACGCAGCATATGATTGATATGTAAGGAAATATTTTTTGTGAGCAACGAAGTATTGTGACGAAATATGGATTTTTAGAGGTGCCCTTAAGTCAACACGCTCATCTGATTATGGATGGCATCAGTTCCGACCCATTGGGTCGATGGCCAGCAGAGAAAGGTTTTCTTGCCTTCGGAATAAATCTTAAAGCAGCAGAGGCCCTGGGCAAGCAGTTTGGTCAAAATGCGATCGTGTGAATAGATACAGATGCCATACCCCGATTGATTTTACTACGCTAGCGATTGGTCTGGTTTCATTAAGGTCATTACAAAATTCCACCCGTGCCATCACGTAATCAAGATAAAAAAGGATAGTGCTATACTCCTGATTTTCACTGTACCTGAGGAGATATTCATGAAGAAAATATTTACCCTATTGACCATAGCCGTCTTCAGTTTTGGTTTAACCGCATTTGATGCTGAAGCAAAACGCTTCGGGGGAGGCAAAAGTTTTGGCAAACAACGTCAATCCTTAAATCAGCAAGCTGCACCTCGCCCAGCGCAACCGCCTGCGGCCACACCCGCCCCTGCTGGCGGCAGCAAGTGGGCTGGCCCACTCGCGGGTCTGGCGGCCGGCGGGCTGTTGGCTGCACTATTCATGGGCGGTGCATTTGAAGGTATTAACATGATGGACATACTAATGCTCGCCTTACTCATGGGCGTCATTTTCTTTGTTATACGTATGATGCGCAAACCTCGAACAGCAGAATCAACCCGCCCCATGCAATTTTCCGGGATGAATGCAAATACCCATGACTCTGTCAATGCGCCGCCATTCACAACAACCGCCGGAACAACGAGGGCCGAGGGTGGCGCGTCAATCCCTGGTGCAAATATTCCAGCTGATTTTAAGGTAGAACCATTTATACGTAACGCCAAGGTTTCGTTCATCCGCCTGCAAGCAGCGCATGATGCAGGCAATATCGATGACATCCGCGAATATACGACACCGGAAATGCTGGCAGAAATCAGCATGCAGATCCAGGAACACGGAATCAATCAACAAAAAACAGAGGTGCTGTTCATTGATGCGAATCTGTTGGATGTTGAAACTACGGATGACATGGCAATTGCAAGTGTCCGTTTTAACGGTCAATTACGAGATGCTCCCGATGGTGAACCAGAAACTTTCGATGAAATCTGGCACGTTCAGAAAGATCTCAAAGATCCAGATTCTGTCTGGTTGTTGGCAGGAATCCAGCAGGTTTCCTAACCTGCCGAATCGTTAAAGTAATGCTTTTAGTTATCCCTGTTTGGCCTCAGCGCACGGAAAGAAAAGCATACGCTCGAGCCAAACAGCGATTTAAAAAAAATGTACACAAGATACTCAAAAATCGTACTGGTTTGGGCCATCGCATTCTTTTCTTCTCTGGCAGCATTCGGCAATCTCAACGATTATGACTCAAATTATGAACTCGTCCGCCATGTGCTCAAAATGGACACCACCTTTCCGGATAATAAAGGAATGTGGCGAGCAATTGACTCCCCGCTCATTCATCATGTGGTCTACAGCTTTATCATACTTGCCGAAGCCATTATTGCACTTCTGTGTTGGTTGGGTGGTTTCCGCCTATTCAAGTCTATCAATGACCCTCAATCATTTAATAAAGCAAAGAAAATCGCAATACTGGGGTTAACGCTCGGCATTATTCTGTGGTTTACCGGATTTATGACGATCGGTGGGGAATGGTTCCTGATGTGGCAATCCACAGTAGCAAATGGCCAACAAGCGGCTTTTCGTCTGGTTGTAATTTTGAGCCTGGCCCTTATCTTTCTGGTCCAACCTGATGGAAAAAATCAGGAATAGACCTATTGACATTAATGATGTATATACTACGGCTAATGATCGACTAGTAATGACATGACCGCTTTAGCCATCAGACATCGACGCATAAATTAATCGGCCTCCTCTCTAATACCGTAAATCGAAAGCGATGAACCTCAGAAATAACCTATTAATTATAAAAAAATTCTGGCTAGTCATTGTTTTGTTTTCGGCACTGTTCATTTCCTTTAGTATTTATGTCCACGCTGAGGGACAGATTGACCAAGTACATCACCTGCGCCATACCTCCTATCTGTTGGCGCGTGAATTGCGCCAAAGTTCAGATGATCTGACCCGCATGGCCCGAACCTACGTGGCGACTGGAGACTCCCGCTACAAAGTGTACTATCAGGACATATTGGACATCCGGAATGGTAATAAACCACGGCCAATAAGGTCTCATCGTGCCTACTGGGATCTGGTAATAGCAAAAGGCCAATTACCACCACCTGATGAAAACGAACCAGCGATCTCACTACTGGATTTGATGCGTCAGTCAGGCTTTGCCGACAACGAACTCGACAAAATGATTGCAGCCAAAATGCAATCGGATGCTTTGACCACCTTGGAGCTGGATGCCATGAAACTGGTTGAGACCCATTCAGGCACGCATTCCAATCACACTCAAGCGCTGCTCCTTCTGCACGATGAACATTACCACCAGGTCAAGGCAATGATCATGAAGCCCATTAACGAGTTTTATGATTTGATGAGCATGCGTACGCAGGCTTCCCTCCGTAAAGCGGAAAATAGCGCTTTAATATTCCGGCTATTATTTCTCTTTATCGCACTAGGAACGACTTTTATGCTTTGGCGATTTTATGCGGTATTGCATGCAACGCTGGGAAGCTCTGCAAACGAAATCCACGCATTGATGAGCCGCATTGGTCACGGTAATTTTTCTACTGCGATCATCGTCCCCCCTGACATGGAAAACAGTGTTATCGCGGGCTTGTCTCGAATGCAGGACAAGCTGCATGTCCTTGAGATCGCACATAAAAAATCTGAGGAGCAACTTCGCATCGCCGCGACTTTCTTTGAATCTCAGGAAGCAATGATGATCACCGATGCCAAAAATATAATCCTGCGGGTTAATCAGGCTTTTACCAGGATCACCGGCTACACAGCAGAAGAGACCGTGGGTCAGACACCACGCATGCTCCAGTCAGGCCGTCACTCTGAAGATTTTTATCGCGAAATGTGGGAGACCATCACGCGCACTGGCGGGTGGCAGGGAGAAATTTGGGATCGACGCAAGAACGGCGAAGTGTACCCAAAGTGGCTTACCCTTTCGGCGGTTAGGAGCGAAAATGGCGCTGTCACCCACTACGTCGCAATGCATTCCGATATTACCGAACACAAGAAGACAGAAGCAAAGATCAGAGAACTGGCTTTCTTTGACCAGCTTACAGGCCTGCCCAATCGGACACTTCTGCTTGATCGTTTGCAGCAAGCCAAAGCCGCCAGTATCCGTAGCGGTAGTTATGGCGCACTGCTACTCATTGACCTCGATAATTTTAAAACACTCAACGACACACTCGGCCATGATATGGGCGACCTGCTGTTAAGACAGGTCGCACAACGCCTGACTACCTGTGTTCGCGCGGTAGATACCGTGGCACGATTGGGCGGCGATGAATTCGTGGTGATGCTGGAGAGTCTGAGTATGGATGAAAGAAGTGCCGCCACCCAGACCGAAGCCGTGGGCGAGAAAATTCTCGCCTCACTCAATCAGATATATCAACTTAACAAGATCAACTATCGCAACACACCGAGTATCGGTGCAACCTTGTTCAGGGGCCATCAGACGACGATCGATCATTTAATGAAGCAGGCTGATCTCGCCATGTACAAATCAAAAGAAACAGGACGCAATGTCATGCATTTCTTCGATGCAGATATGGAAGCGGTGGTAATGGGGCGCGCCGCTTTGGAAAAGGATCTACACCTGGGTATTCAGGAAAAGCAGTTCCTGCTTTACTTCCAGGCTCAAATTGTCGGCAAAAATCGCCTGACCGGAGCCGAAGCCTTGGTACGCTGGCAACACCCCAAACGTGGCATGATCTCGCCTGATGAATTCATACCCCTGGTCGAAGAAACCGAACTGATCCTGCCTCTAGGCCGTTGGATAATGGAAGCTGCATGCACTCAACTCGCCGCATGGGCCACTCGACCAGAGATGGCCCATCTCAAGATTGCAGTCAATGTCAGCGCCCGCCAGCTCCACCAGCCCGACTTCGTGGATCAGTTGCTGGCGATACTCAAAAACACCGGCGCCAATCCGCAGCGACTGGAGCTGGAGCTGACCGAGAGCCTGTTGATAACTAACAGAGAGGATATTATTGAGAAGATGTTTACGCTGAAGGCCCATGGCGTGAGCTTCTCGCTGGATGATTTCGGCACCGGCTTTTCCTCACTGACTTACCTGAAGCACTTGCCGCTGGATAAGTTAAAGATTGATCGGTCTTTTGTGCGCGATGTGTTGACAGACCCTAATGATGCTTCTATCACCAAAACTATCATCGCGTTGGCCCAGAACCTCGGTCTGGGGGTAATGGCAGAAGGCGTGGAAACCGCAGAGCAACGAGATTTCCTGGCTCGTGCAGGCTGCCATGCCTATCAGGGATTTTTCTTTAGCCATCCGACGCCCGTAGAAAGTTTCGAGCTGCTGGTGCAGTCCGGCATTACGCCTGCCATAAGTCCGACAGGCGCATAGAAAATCCGCCAGATTCCGACAGATCGAATAAATCCTTTTATCCGGTCCCGCCAGACAGGATACGTAACCAAATACTCACAGGCTCACGCTTAGAAAGATCAAACGAAATGACTCAGATCCAGCGCAAGTGGCGCCCCAATGATCGATGTGATTTCAGCGGTATTGAGCGGATGCAGGGCGGCAAAAGCAAAAAGATCCCCTTGGGTAGCAAATGTTTTACCTGGACCAATCTGGGCAATCAAAGCGTCGACCTCTGCTTGAGGCGGCACAAAGCCAGCAACACTCTGGTATAGATAGGGAACCAAAATCTGATTGGAAATGCCCGGTGCATAGAGATCAATCATATTCTGGGCTAACGTCGAAAGATCGGTTATTGTCATCTCCTTCTTAACCCATTCACTGAGTAGATCAGTTGAAGGCGCTGCATTGAATGCCGCCTGCAACAGTGCGTAGGTATTATAAGTCATGCCGCCGGCCTTGGTGTCGAGCGCAAACAGATCGTTGCCAAATAAGGCAAACTCTATATCTACCAGCGTGTCGTTTCCATCAGGACCTAAGATTGTATAACCGCTGGCTGCATTGGTCAGGCTATATTGAGAAAGGATGCCACTAAAGAGAGCCGCATCAAACCCATTACCCCCATTCAGCACATCATCCCCTTTGCCGCCGTTTACAATATCATTGCCATTGCCCAGATCAAAGATTTCATTAAAATCCTTACCTTGAATTGAATCATCGGATGCCGTGCCTACCGTATTCAGCGCCAACCCCGATCCGGAAAAGTTGATTGCCTGGACATTTCCGATAAAAAGTCCTGAATCCAGAATTTGATCCCCAGTGTCTGCAATGGCAATCTTCATTGTATTTGTGCCCGTATGGACAGGTGCGATGATGCTCAGAACATGAGAAATTCCATCATACTCAAGTGGTATGGTGCCGCTCACATTGTCCCTGAAATTCCCTGCCTGCAAATTGGAACTCAGAATACTCAGCGGCTGACTGATCTGATTATTGAATAATGCATAGTTAGTACCATTGACATAGACACCCCCAATATCGACAAAACTACTGTCTGAAAATTCAGGATATTCATCCGACCCAAAGACAAGATCAAACCGGATATTCTGTAGCGTTGGATCACTGACAAAGAACTGAAACTGAAGAACGGTCGCATCCTGAACTTCACCCGCCGAAGGAAAAGCAGCCAGTACAGATGCATTGAGATCTGAATCAGTCTCAGAAGGCGTAAGAGGCGCGCCATAGCCGGATTGCGTATTCGATGCTGGGGGGTTTCCATCGCCTGATGTCAACAGGAGGCCGGCACCGATACCCAGGGAAGGGATACTGCCATCATAGAAAGCGATTGATACGGTATTGGTTGTTGTGCTGTCAAAAGTGATCGGGTCAAAATTGCTGACAGAAGCAGTTCCATATTTGAGTTGAATGGACGCCGTATCTACTGCTATGCCCGATGTTGCGGACAATAAAGCCGACGTGAGAGATGAAGTTGCATGTGTTGACGAATCAAATAATGTAAATGCTGGCATAAAGATATCCCCTGTTTTAGCGTTTAAGTTCTGGCTAACAATACGACAGCGACTGAATTAAGAGAATAAGCAAATGGCTTAATTTCGCCTAAGGAAAATCCTTAAAAACAAGGTATCGGATCAATCACCCAACCCCAATGCATCAATCCCTGCCTGGGCAATCTGCGCATCCTGATGCGACCGCACCCCGCTCACCCCAACGGCACCAACAAACTGGCCGCGCACAGTAACAGGCAAACCACCTTCAATAGGCAACGTACCAGGTAAATTCAGATAACGCAGATGCCCTTCGGCAATATTTTCTTCCCATATTTTGGTCGGACGACGAAATGCAATAGCCGCATGGGCTTTTTCAATCGCGACGTTAATGCTGCCATATTGGGCATTATCAAGCCGCTGCAGAAGGAGCAAATGCCCGCCGTCGTCGACGACCGCGATGACCACTGGCCAATCATTGCGCAGGGCTTCTGCTTCTGCGCCTGCGGTGATTTTCTTTACATCATCAAGGGTAAGAATTATTTTACTATTTGTCATACCAGACCTTTAAAAACACATCAGGGCACCTCTAAAAATTCAGAGTTCTAAACAAGACCAGGCGCGAACAAAACATATTGACGCAGCATATGGTTGATATGTAAGGAAATATTTTTTGTGAGCAACGAAGTATTGTGACGAAACGGGGTAAGCAGGCAAGCCGCAAAGCGGCTGCTCGCAAATATGGATTTTTAGAGGTGCCCATCAGTTATAACGCCCGAACATTCGCTATCACATCTCTGTCTGCGAGATGTTACTGCCCGGCGGCACACTGTGGGTGAGCCAGACATTGCCGCCAATGGTCGAGCCACGTCCAATGGTAATGCGCCCCAGAATGGTGGCGCCTGCATAGATGACGACATCAGCCTCAACAATCGGATGGCGTAAATTACCCTTTACCAACGCGCCATTTTCATCCACGGGAAAACGTTTCGCGCCCAGGGTTACGGCTTGATACAAGCGCACGTTTTGGCCAATGACAGCGGTCTCACCAATGACAACCCCGGTGCCATGATCAATAAAGAAACTCCCGCTGATTTGTGCGCCAGGATGAATTTCTATCCCGGTAATTGAGTGGGCAATTTCAGAAATCATCCGCGCAATCAACGGCACACCCAGATTGTGCAATTCATGCGCCAGCCGATAATGGATAATGGCGATGATTCCCGGATAGCAAACCAGCACTTCATCCACATTACGCGCGGCAGGATCTCCTTCATAAGCGGCGATAATATCGCTTTCCAACAAAGAACGTATTTTAGGCAAGCGTTGGGCAAATGCATGGGTGATGGCGATCGATTGTTCCCGCCCCTCATTATTGAGCACTTCCAGACCCGAGTCGTAATGCAATTCGTGCTGAATTTGCACCATCAACTCTCGCAATGTCATATTCAGCGTATGCCCGACAAAATGATCAATTCCTTCATCGACCAATTCTGAGGATCCCATCCGATTAGGGAACAATGCCGCACATAAACCCTCTGTCACACCGATCAATATTTTGCGTGACGGCAGCCTGGGTGGCCGGTCATGCCGCTTTCGGTTCTCCAGTGAGTCCATACGCAAGATACGTAATTCGGCAACAATGCGGTCTATCTCCAGATTTGCACTCCTGAGCAAGAGATCACGTGTTTCTTTGGTATCAGCCACTATATCCTCAACCCCTGTGCATCAAACAGGCCTTCAAAAAGAATCGTACTCAGATAGCGTTCCCCGGAATCGGGCAGGATCACCACGATGGTTTTACCTGCATTCTCCGGTCGTTTGGCATGACGTACCGCTGCGGCGACTGCGGCGCCACATGAAATACCGGAAAGAATCCCTTCCTCACTTGCCAGACGGCGGGCATAAAGCATGGCTTCCTCATTGCTAACCTGTTCTACTTCATCCACTAACGAGAGATCCAGATTATCCGGCACAAAGCCGGCGCCAATTCCCTGAATCTTGTGTGGCCCAGGTGTCAGCGATTCACCTGCACGTTGCTGGGTTAAAATCGGACTGGCTGATGGCTCAACAGCAACCGATGTAATGGCCTTGCCTTTGGTTTGCTTGATATAACGAGAAATGCCCGTGATAGTACCGCCCGTACCCACACCAGAAATCAGAATATCAATCGCCCCATCGGTGCCGTCCCAAATCTCTGGACCCGTGGTTTTCTCGTGAATCGCTGGATTCGCCGGATTCTTGAACTGTTGCAGCAATACATATCGACCTGGATCCGAAGCGACGATCTCCTCCGCTTTTGCCAAGGCACCATTCATGCCACGCGCACCTTCCGTCAAAACCAATTTGGCGCCAAACGCAACCAGTAGTTTACGGCGCTCCACACTCATGGTATCCGGCATGGTCAACGTGAGTGGAATACCTCGCGCAGCCGCAACAAAGGCCAGCGCAATACCGGTATTACCACTGGTCGGCTCGATGATTTCCTGGCCCGTACCGAGTAACCCTTTGCGTTCCGCATCATCAATCATTGCCACACCAATACGGCATTTAACCGAGTTTGCAGGATTGCGGCTTTCAATTTTTCCCAATACGATCGCTGAGGCACCATCCGTAATACGATTAAGTCTGATCAACGGGGTATGCCCGACCGATTGCGAATTGTTTTCAAACCAATTTGACATGAGATATCCTTTTTGTCCAATACGCCAATAGGGCGTATTATGATTAATCTTTTTCAGAACCGATAGATTCTACTATAGGGCATCTCTAAAAATTCAAGTTTCCAGGCAAGACAAGGCGCGCGAGAAAAATTTGAGCGTAGCATATGATTGATATGTAAGAGAAAAATTTTTATGGGTAGCGCCGTATTGCGACGAAACGGGGTAAGCAGGCAAGCCGCAAAGCGGCTGCTCGCAAAATTGGATTTTTAGAGGCGCCCGTAATATCCTTCGAGGGAAAACCATCGTGTCTTTTTTTCATCCACGACCATTAGTAGCTCATTGTGCGGAGGGCCTAACGTTGCCATTGCGAGCGAGATTCAGAAAATGTAATAAGGATTATATCGGCTCGTAAGGCTACCAAGTCGGAACGCAAATATCATCAAGGTGGCGTGTCATGAAAGCTGAATATGATCTGTCAAAAATGAAATCGCGTAAAAATCCGTATGCTGCCAAACTCAAGAAGTCTGTCACCATAAGAAGAAGGATTCTTGATTCTGGACCTGAACCCGTTTTGTTGCAGTAATTTTTTA
>JAUXRH010000217.1 GCA_030682075.1 Nitrosomonas sp. | reverse complement strand
ATCCGAAAATATGTTCCACTCGCGCTCTTGTTTTTGATTTGTGATGATTGCTTTCTTTTTGTTCTTCGGTTAGCGGAGTGTTTTTGTATCCTTTTTCGTGAATGTGATTTATCATCTTATATCTTTCAATAACTTCTTTTACTGGTTTGCCACTATAAGCGCTATCTGCATGTAGTCCTTGTCCTTTGTCTTCTTCTTCAAGTAAATTTTCCGTCTCTTGCGAATCATGAACGCTGGCATCGGTGACCGTATAGGAATCTATCAGTTTACTTTTCTCATCAGCTTTAACATGATCTTTATAGCCGTAATAACTCTTTCCGTTCTTTTTTGTCCATCTCGCATCAATATCTTTCTGCTCCAATTTATTGGGATTGGTCTTCCACTTTTCGGGAATTTCCCCTTCCTTTATTTGTTTGTTTTCTTCCCGATTGTTTCTCTGTATCGGGACTTCTACAAAACTGGCATCTACTATTTTTCCTTCGTTTGCTATAAGATGGTTTTTCTGAAGTTCTTCTTTGAATCGGTCAAAGAGTTTTCCGACTATATTCTTCTTAACTAATTGCTCTCTGAAATGCCAGATTGTTTTGGCGTCGGGGACTTTATCTGCTAGTGTTAAGTCCAAGAATCGCATAAAGGAAAGACGATCCAAGATAGCGTATTCCATCATATCGTCGCTGATGTTGTAGTAGCGCTGCAAAATCAATATCTTAAACATGAGGACATAATCATAGGGTCGCGCGCCTCCGATTCCTTTTCCCTCTTTATACAAAGCTTCTTCAAGCAGTGGGCGAAACAGTTCAAAGTCTATGCGTTCTTTAAGTTTTATCAGTGGATCTTTGGTTGCTGTTAGTTGTTCTAAGCGAAGTGATTCGTCAAATAATCCTTTTGCTTGTTTGTGTTTGTATTTTCTGTGGCTCATTTAATTTCTTTTATTTATTACTATCGTAAAAATACAACTTTACGATTTCTCTTCCTTTCTTTCTTTTACTTTTTATTAACTCTTGGGTGAGTTTTTAGAGATGCCCT
>JAUXRH010000198.1 GCA_030682075.1 Nitrosomonas sp. | reverse complement strand
CGAGAAAAAAATTTGAGCGCAGCATATGGTTGATATGTAAGAGAAAATTTTTTATGAGCAACGCCGTATTGCGACGAAATGGGGTAAGCAGGCAAGCCGCAAAGCGGCTGCTCGCAAAATTGGATTTTTAGAGGTGCCCTTAACAAATTAGCAACATCATTGAGGCATAAATCCTTGCCAGTCACCTAATCAGAAAATAATTGTCAGTGATCGATTGATTGACACCCCAGAATGATCAGTATAACCACGGCAGAATTAAATACACTGCTGGCCGCCTTTATTTGGCCTCTCAGTAGAATCCTTGCATTGATTGCGAGCTCACCTGTCCTTGGAAATCCAAGTTTTCCAGTACGAGTGAAACTTGGCTTGTCCATGTTGATCACAATTTTAGTCGCACCTACGCTTCATTCATTACCGCAGGTTGAGCCAAGCTCTGGAGAAGGCCTATTGATCTTAATGCAACAAATTTTGATCGGTACGGCGATTGGATTTTCCATGCGTATTGTATTTGTGGCCGTAGAAACTGCGGGAGAAATCATCGGTCTGCAGATGGGACTGGGATTTGCAACTATTATCGATCCACAAAGTAAAGGTCAGGTCCCGCTTATCGGTCGATTTCTAGGTCTAATTGCAAGCCTTGCCTTTCTTGCAATAGACGGTCACCTGATAATGATCGCACTTATTACACAAAGTTTTACCACTTTACCTATTGGCACCACGGGCATATCTGCGCCTACCTATAGTCTTCTTGCCAATTGGGGAAAAGAAATTTTCTTGTCTGGTTTACAGCTATCACTCCCTGTTTTAGCTGCCTTGTTAATCACTAATCTTGCCTTGGGAGTTTTATCGCGTGCTGCACCACAGCTAAATATTTTCGCTGTTGGTTTTCCACTGACTCTGGCTGTTGGATGGCTGGTGCTGGCGCTTGCCATACCCTATTTTGCGCCAGTTTTTGAACGCCTGCTCTATGATGGATTTAATATGATGATGGGCATAAGTAATTTATCCAGCATTAACTTTCCATAATTAATTCTTGAATACTCAATCAAACACTTAAACAGGCGATATTTCCCTTCTTTTTCAGTACAGGATTGCCACTTTAAACTGATAAAGTAACTTACCCATACGTTCCAGTTCGGGCTAATACCGTTAAGGTGGTATTGATAAAAGTTCAGTGCTATCCAAATTGACGCAAGACAAGACGCGATCTACGGAAAATGGCAGCACAATTGATTATTATGACATTTAAGTCTCAATTAATAAAATCACTTCTAAATAACCCTCTGGTGTCCAAAAAATCCCGGTCGGGCACAGATACTGCTAATAAAAATTCCGGCAACAAATCTTCTGAAAATTCTGACAAAGAGCACCAATCCCAATCAGCAATAGATTCTGCCATTGAAGTTAGCCTTCAAGGTGAAGCAACCAGACGGCAACGTCTTGATGCAGAGGATCAGGCAATTAGAGAAGCCAAAAGTCGTATCGAAGCCGATGCCAGGGCACGTGTCGCAGCAGAAGCTCGCGCCAGAGCAGAAGCAAATGCCAGAATGATGGCTGAAGAAAGAATTAAAGCTGAAACAGCCGCAACAGAAGAAGCCAGAGCTAAATCCAAAATAGAGATTATTGCCACAAATGAAGCAAATACCCACAGAGAACTGGAAGCCAGAGCTAAGGAACTAGCTGAAGAGAGCATAAAAGCCGAAAGAGAAATCAACATGCTGCTGCAAGCCAGGATTCAGGCCGAAGCATCAATCGTCGAAAAAGCACATAAGCGTGCCGAACAAGAAGCTAAAGCGCTTGATAAGGCAAATGCAACAATGCTGGCTGAGAAAAAAGCCACAGAGGCAGCAATTGCCAGAAGTAAAATGGAAGAAGAAGCATTTCTACTTGCACTCACTGTTATAGAAGCAGAAACCACTGCTGCTTCTATGACTTATGCCAGAATTCAGGAAGACGAAAAAAGACTGGCCTTGGGCAAAGCAATCGCTGAAACTGAACGAAAAATAATAGAAGAGATTCTAATACGTAGCAATATAGAAGCACGATTACTGGAACAGGCTCGTATCCGTTTAGCAACAGAATCAAAAGCTCGGGAAGCGGCTAATGCGAGGGTTCAGGCTGAGATTATTGCAACAGAAAAAGCGCAAGCTAAAATTACAGCTGAGAATAAAGCCCTATTAGAAGCCCAAATACGTGCGACAGCGGATGCTAAAGCCACGCTTGCTGCAAAAGAAAGAATGGCCGCAGAGAAAGAAGCAACAGTAATTGCCAAGTCACTTTTTGAGACTGAAACAGCAGCAGCTGAACTGGCAAAGATTAAAGTTAAATCTGAATCTGATCTATTCGAAGAAACTAATAAACATCTGCTAGCTTTAACTGAAATACAAACGGAAGCAAAAGCAGCAGAGAAAGCGCGAATTCATGCAGAACAACAGGAAATATTAACCGCAAAAGAAAAAACAAAAGCAGAGATTGCTGCCTCGGAAGCAATCCAGACTCGCATCAGAGCCGAGGAAAAAGCAATCGAAAAAGCACAAGCGCGAGTCATAGCAGATACTGCCGCAAAAATTGCTGCGGAAAATAAAGCAAATGCCGAAACCAAAGCAAAAGCTATTGCAAAAGCAAATGCTAAAGCTAACGCATTGGCTGCAGCAGAAGCCGCGAAATTAGCTGAGATAGAAGCACGCCTGTTGGAAGACGCAGAAATACGCAATGAAGCGACGATCCAGAAAAGAAAGGCCGTGGAAGAACGATTACAGATCGAACAAAAAATTACAGAGCTGGCGATGATCCGGGTACAAGCCAAAATTGCTGCAGTGGCGGATGCGAAAACTCGACTTCAAGCTGAAGAAATTGCTACGGAAACTGCCGCCGCCAAGGCTGAAGCTGAAGCAGCTGCATTAAGAATTACTCAGGAGCGAATCGAAAGTGACAAAAAAGCGACTGAACAAGCAATTTCACGAGAAGCAGTAGAAACGATGGCGATGGAAGCCTCACAAGAACGTACCAAACTTGACAAAGCAGCGACCGCTGTTGCCGCCACGAGAATCCGTGCAGAAATTGCAGCAGCAAAGCAGGCACGCAACAATGCCAGTGGTGAGCCAATGACTGAGAAGAATATCAAATAATGGGCGCCGCTAAAAATCCATATTTGCGAGCAGCCGCTTTGCGGCTTGCCTGCTTACCCCGTTTCGTCACCATACTTCGTTGCTCACAAAAAATGTTTCCTTACCTATCAATCCTATGCCGCGTCAATATTTTCTATTCGCGCCTGGTCTTGTTTAGAACTCTGAATTTTTAGAGATGCCCTTAATCTGGCGCCTCCTTAAAAAAATCAGTCACAGGATTACTGAAAGTATTTAACGTTGATAAATTGCACCCAGTATTCTGTTTTCTCTAGCGCCTGTAACCGCAGGAAGATTGCTCGGCACACCCATCATAGTTTGTTGTGCCAACCAGGCAAAGGCAAAAGCCTCTACCCAATCAGCATCTATTCCTAGCTCATCGGTTAATTCAATTTTTTTCCCAGGTAAGGCCTGTTTTAATTGGGAGATCAGTGTGTTATTACGTGCGCCACCTCCACAAATATAAATATCTTGAGTATTTGCGCAATGCTCAAATATTGAATTAGCGATTGCTATCGTCGTTAATTGTACTAATGTAGCCTGCACATCTTCCGGTTGCTCCTTTCCAAGTAAATGACTTTCTAACCAGTTGAGATTAAACATATCTCTACCCGTGCTCTTTGGGGGCAATAGAGAAAAGAATTGAAAAGAAAGAAATTTTTCAAGTAAGGCAGGGATAATCTTACCTGATGCTGCCCATACCCCATTTTTATCGTACCTATTTCCGGTATGACGTAAACACCATGCATCCATCAGTAAATTACCAGGGCCGCAGTCAAAGCCAATAACAGGCTTGTTTTGTTCAAGATAAGTAACATTAGAAATGCCACCTATGTTAACAATGGCGCGATTGCCACATGCCGTATTAAATATTGCCTGGTGAAAAGCGGGAACTAACGGTGCGCCTTGCCCACCTGCCGCAATATCGCGACTTCTAAAATCGGCAACTACTGTAATATCCGTTAGTTCTGCCAATAAAGCCGCATTAACCAGCTGTATCGTATAGTTATTTCCTGATTCAGGACAATGCCGTATCGTCTGACCATGACACCCGATCGCAACTATACTCTGCGGCTCCAAACAACTGTTCTTAAGTAGGCTATTAACTGCTCTGGCATAGAGCTGGGATAGTTTATTGCTCAGCGTAGCTGCTTGGTGGAGTTCATTATCCCCAGATTGGTGTAAAATCAATATCTGGTCGCATAAACTCGCGTCATAAGGAATAAAAAACGTCTGCTCCAATCGTGGAGGCAATGCGCTGAAATCTGCCAATGCCGCATCGACACCGTCCAAGCTAGTGCCTGACATGATGCCGATGTAATAAATGGATTTCAAATGATAATTAATGCTTTAGAGGTGCCCTTTAGTCGTCTACCAATAGACGACTAAAATTAATTCAGGGACGCATAATTAGTGTTACTCAGTATATCCATTCGACTTACCAATGATTTACTTTCTCTATGAAACGCAGCCATGTGCTGCTTTGCTATGGGTGGCGCAGTTGGTAAAGCAATTTTAGACGGGTCACGCTGCTCACCATTCACACGTAACTCATAGTGTAAATGCGGGCCTGTCGCCAGTCCTGTCGCCCCAACATAACCAATGACATCACCTTGACTGACGCGCGTCCCATTACGGACACCTTTGGCAAAACGAGATAAATGACCATACGCGGTATCATATTTCCCTCTATGCCTCAATACAACCAGGTTGCCATAGCCCCCCTGTGTACCCGCGAATGAGACAGTTCCACTTGCAGTTGCTTTAACCGGTGTCCCTGTTGGCGCCGCATAATCAATACCTCTATGTGAACGCCATTTTTTTAGCACTGGATGAAAACGTGAATTGGAAAAGCCGGAGCTAACACGAGAAAATGTTAACGGTGAACGCAAAAATTCATTCTGCAGACTTATTCCTTCTGGCGTGTAATACCCTCCCTCGCCATTAGGCGCCTGAAAATATATTGCCTTATGGGATTTCCCTTCATTAATATATTCTGCAGCCAGTATTCTTCCGGTTTTAGCCTGCTCACCATTATTATGCAGTGTTTCATATACAACAGTAAATCGGTCACCCTGACGTAAATCCCGATGGAAATCAATTTCAGAGGCAAAGATCTCTGTGATTTGCATCGCAATATTATTAGGTACACCCGCTCTATCCGTTGCGCCAAATAAAGAACTATTAACCCTGCCAGACCTCATTCGAATATGCGCATCGAGTTCAATCTGCTGTTCGCTCATCTGAAAAACATGATCGACTTTTTCCATCAAGAACAGCTCTTCATTACCGAAGAAATAACGCATCATTAACAACTCACCCTCAGCAGTCGTTTGTGCATAAATGGTTTTTCCCGGCATTAATCTACGCATTGCCTTACTCTCTCTGGCAGCGCTCAAGAAAGCCACTTTGTCCTGGCTTTTTATTTCAAGTCGAGTAAGTATTGCTGATATAGTATCGCCACGCTGAATATTTTCCTGGTGCCAATAAGTCGAGTTAGAATTCGTATTTTGTAGAATATCGGGTATGGATAAGTCGCGAACAATCGCTTCAATTGGAATACTTTTAAAGGAAGTACCAGGTGCAATACCGAATGCAGTAACGACGCCAAACAGTGGCAGACTGGACATAAATATCAGCCAGCTTAACCTTCTTCTTGTTAGTGCCGATGTTCTTTGGGCTAAAATCTTATTTTTTTCACGTAAGGGTATCAACAGCATAAAGAAATATACCTCCGGTTAGATCAATCTAATTTCAACAAGTCTAACATAAAATGAATAAACCTTGCACTAACATACAATTGACATAAGCGCTCTAATGAATTTATAACTATAAAACTGAAAAACTAATACAAATCAATTGTGAACAGATCAATTACAGAACAAGTGGCCATTATAAAGCATGGCAGTCAGGAGTTATTGGTAGAGAAAGAGCTTAAGTCTATGCTTATTACTGGTCGTCCATTACGAATTAAAGCTGGATTTGACCCCACAGCTCCAGATCTTCATCTGGGCCATGCCGTTTTACTCAATAAATTACGTCAATTGCAGGATATGGGGCACCACATCCTGTTTCTGATCGGCGACTTCACCGGGATGATAGGTGATCCGACCGGCAAGAATGCGACTCGACCTCCACTTACGCGCCAGCAAGTCGCAGAGAATGCCGCATCCTACACGTCACAGGTTTTTAAAATACTAAAACAAGCGCAGACAGAGGTCGTATTTAATTCTGCCTGGATGGACAAACTAAATGCTGCTGACCTCATAAAATTGGCCGCCACACATACGGTTGCACGGATGCTGGAACGCGACGATTTCGACAAACGTTACCGAGGCAACCAGGCTATTGCTATCCATGAATTCCTATATCCACTGATTCAGGGCTATGACTCAGTTGCACTTAAAGCAGATATTGAACTGGGTGGTACCGATCAGAAATTTAACCTGCTAATGGGGCGAGAGTTGCAAAAACATTTTGGCCAAACACCACAATGCATTCTTACTATGCCGCTGCTGGAAGGCTTGGATGGTATCAACAAAATGTCAAAATCTTTAAATAACTATATTGGCATTACCGAAAACCCTAAGGAAATATTTGGCAAACTAATGTCTGTTTCTGATGATTTAATGTGGCGCTATATTGAGCTACTGTCATTCGAGTCCATAAACATCATTCAACAGTGGAAACAAGAGGTAAAGGAAGGTCGAAATCCGCGCGACATCAAAGTTATATTCGCCCAGGAAATTGTCACCCGCTTTCATGATAAAAATGAAGCAGCGACTGCACTAATCGACTTTGAAACCCGCTTTAAACGTGGCGCACTACCCGATAACATGCCAGAAATAACCATACATGCTGAAGACAATGGAATCCTCTTAATACAATTATTAAAACAAACTGGCCTTACTGCCAGCACCAGTGAAGCCTTACGGATGATTAAACAGGGAGGGGTAAAACTGAATAGTGAAAAAGTTGAAGATAAAGCTATAAAAATTGCTTGTGGTGAAACTGTCATACTACAGGTAGGAAAACGAAAATTTGCCAAAATCTCAATTATTCAATAATTGAGATTTTATTTGGATAAAAACAATTAATAAATACACAACTATTTCACTTTCACTCTTAAATCAGTTGCTTATGTTAGTGCAATCCTTGCTTCGTTAATATCTTTACAAAAGTAATTAGACATACGCTGTGATTGTTGTATACTTCTCGGCTTCGGCTAAGGTAAAACATACCTTATTCCGGCTTCATCGTTCCTGACCTCCTCCCAATTTTCAAGTTTCTAACGAAAAATTCAGTACTCTTGGTTAGCAGCGGTGCTTTATATGTCTGCGCTAGCGGTACTTAGCTAACCTTTTCAGGCTGGCTGTCTTTTCTGTTTGCGCATCTTATTTCTATTTATCAGGAAAATAATGTGTCTTTTGAAAATTTAAACTTACATCCCTTAATTATCAAAGCAATTGGCGAGGCAGGCTACACAACGCCAACACCCATTCAACAACAAGCAATTCCAGAATTAATTTTAGGCCATGACATCATGGCTTCAGCCCAAACAGGCACTGGAAAAACAGCGGCATTCATGCTGCCCGCATTACATCGCCTGGCAACACCATCCAAAGTGCCTGGCCGTGGTCCACGGGTGCTCGTGCTAACGCCGACTCGCGAACTTGCACTGCAAGTATCTGAAGCTGCGACAAAATATGGCAAATTTTTACCTCGCACCAAAGTCGTCAGCATATTAGGTGGCATGCCTTATCCATTACAAAACAAACTATTATCACAGCCAGTTGACATCCTGGTTGCAACCCCTGGACGCTTGATTGATCATATTCAACGTGGACGTATCAATTTTTCACGCCTGGAAATGATGGTATTAGACGAAGCGGACCGGATGCTTGATATGGGCTTTATCGATGATGTTGAGAAAATCGCGGCAGCCACACCCGCGACGCGACAAACTTTACTATTCTCTGCTACGTTGGACAGTGCAATCGATAAAGTTGCCGCACGTCTTCTAAAATCACCTAAGCGCATTCAAGTCGCCACGCAGCAAGCAAAATTAGAGAATATTGAACAGAGGCTTCATTACGCAGATGATCTTACCCATAAAAATAAGTTGCTCGATCATGTATTAAGTGATGAAAAACTAAAACAAGCCATCATTTTTACCGCGACTAAGCGTGATGCCGATACACTGGCAGATAGCCTTGCCGCCAAAGGCTTTGAAGCGAGCGCGCTGCATGGCGACATGAATCAACGTGAACGCACACGTACATTGAATAAATTACGCCGGGGTGGATTACGTATACTGGTAGCGACTGATGTCGCTGCAAGGGGGATTGATGTAGCAAATATCTCCCATGTGATCAATTTTGATTTGCCAAAATTTGCTGAAGATTACGTCCATCGAATTGGGCGTACGGGTCGTGCCGGCGCATCTGGCATTGCTATATCGCTTGCTTCTGGCAAAGACAGTGTTCATCTCAAAAGAATCGAACGTTTTACGGGGCAACAGATCACCTCACATGTCATCGCTGGTTTGGAACCACGATTTAAACCTCGTCCAGGCGGCGCCGGAGGATTCAGAAAAACGCCGAGTGTTGCTCACAAAGGAAAGCGCACGTGGTCAAATGATAATAAAAGCAGGCAGAACCTCAGTAGCGCCAATGGAAACCAGACCAATAGCCGTCAGCGTCCGTATGGTGATAACAACCAAGGAAATTCACAGCGGAAAGGCATGTGGAATCAATAAGTAAACTAAGCGCCTGTCGGACTTAAGGTTGATTCAAGGAAATGATCCGAAAAATCCGTATCATTTCCTTGATTACCGCTTAACCGCTACTATTTCACTGGCAACAAACAACGCCTTTGCAGCATACGCAATATCCAGTAAACAGCCACTGCGGCAATTAAATGCTTTAGTGTATGACCGCTTATTATGTGACCAAAATCATATATTTCTTGATCCATAATTTCTACCAGCTTAGCCACACTGTATAAAGCAATCACTACATACACATCTGTACTGCGCGTATATCGGGACGAAAATAATACACCCAATAAGATAACTAACAGCAGTGCGTAGAATTGCGTGACAATATAAAAATTAAGATTTCCAGCACCCAGTTGCTCGCTACAATACCAATATAAAACACTTGCAATACCGATCATTATTAGAAAAGGTAACAGTTGCAAACCTACCTTCAGGCTAACACGTTCAACCAGTGTTGCTGCAAGTAATGCAGTAATCCCCACTGCTATCGGCAATCGATCCCAGAGCAAAAGTTCATTATCAGGCCACAGATGGTAATAAGCTGAACAAAAACCTGCCATCAAGACACTCAGAAATAAAATCATGTAGGGTCCGCACTCAGATAGCTTCTCAAATGTACCGCGAGCCAATAACTCAGACCACTGCAAAAGAAAGGTTAAACCAGCGATACCAATAACTAGAAAAGGCAGGTTTGAAACCACATTCAGAAAGTTTGGAATGCCAAAAAATATACGTTGATCCGCAAATTGATGATATTCCTGCGGTTGTGGAATTGGCGGAAGGATTGCCGCAGCCAGCATAATCGCTACTGAAAAAACACCCATTATCCTAAGTCGCAATTGCTGCGGTTCATTCATACCAAGGGTTTACTCATTGATTTAATTTATTACCCTATTAATATATCTTTGCAACAGCTTCTTCGACACGTTCCACTGCAATAATGTCCATACCAGGAATGGGTTGTTTTGGTTTATTGGCCTTGGGAATAATGGCCTGCTTGAAACCAAGCTTAGCGGCTTCTTTCAGTCTTTCCTGACCCCGTTGAACCGGACGTACTTCACCTGCCAGACCAATCTCACCAATTACCACCATCTTTTCTGGCAATGATTTATTTTTTAGAGAAGAAACTATAGCCAATAAAATTGCCAGATCCGCGCCCGGCTCAGTAATTTTTACGCCCCCCACTGCGTTTACAAATACGTCTTGATCAAAACAAGGAATCCCCGCATGACGATGCAACACGGCCAATAACATGGCCAGTCGATTCTGCTCCAATCCCACTGTTAATCGTCTGGGATTGGGCGCACGTGCCTCATCAACCAATGCCTGAATTTCAACCAACAGGGGGCGCGTACCCTCCTGCGTTACCATGATGCATGCGCCCGGCACCTGCCCCCCATGGTGAGAAAGAAACAGTGCAGATGGATTACTCACTTCGCGCAAGCCTTTTTCGCTCATTGCAAATACACCCAGCTCATTCACGGCACCAAAGCGATTCTTGAACGCACGGATCAAACGAAAACTGGAATGGGTATCTCCCTCGAAATACAGCACGGTATCCACCATATGTTCCAATACCCGCGGCCCCGCCAATGCACCTTCCTTAGTCACATGCCCCACCAAAATAATACAGGTTCCACTTGCTTTTGCGAAACGCGTCAACTGAGCCGCACACTCACGCACCTGAGCAACTGAACCAGGTGCGGACTGCAATGCATCCGAATAAATTGTCTGAATGGAATCAATGACGGCCACATCAGGTTTATGTTCGGCAAGTATTGCCTGAATCTTCTCCAACTGGATTTCAGCCAGCAGCTGTACCGCCTTCACCTCGAGAGCCAGGCGCTTTGCGCGTAAGGCTACCTGCCGCGCCGACTCCTCACCACTGACATACAGTACATTCTGCTGCGTAGACATATAGGACAATGCTTGCAGTAATAATGTAGATTTACCAATGCCGGGATCACCGCCCAGCAATACCACACCGCCATGCACCAACCCACCACCCAATACGCGATCTAACTCGGACAGGCCTGTAGGATAGCGCGTTTCTTCACCGGCATCGATATCGCTTAGATTCTGTACTCGATCAATCGGCGACATGGGGCTAAAACGCAGGATTACTTTATCGGAAATCGCTTCAACCAGCGTATTCCATGCTTGACAATGTGGACACTGTCCCTGCCATTTAAGGGTTTGCCCGCCACATTCCGTACATGAGTAAATTGTTTTCTGCTTCGCCATTCAATCTTTAGCTCAGATTAAGTAAAAACATCCGCTGTTTTAAAAGCCTGTCCCTGCGCATCTTTGGCTGAAAGTACTGGGACCACACTCATTGGCCAGTCAATATTCAGATCTGAATCATTCCACAGAATACACCGCTCAAACGACGGCGCCCAATAGTCGGTCGTTTTATAGAGAAACTCAGCATAATCAGAAAGAACGACAAAACCATGCGCAAAACCTTCTGGAATCCACAATTGTTTTTTATTTTCTGCATTAAGAATTTCACCCACCCACTTGCCAAAAGTCGGCGAGGTGCGGCGGATATCCACCGCCACATCAAACACTTCACCAACGACAACTCGCACCAATTTACCCTGGGGTTGTTTGATCTGATAGTGTAGTCCTCGCAGCACATGCTTCGCAGAACGAGAATGATTACTTTGGACAAATGCCACATCTCGACCAGTTGCCGTTTCGAACTGGTGCTGGTTAAAGCTTTCGAAGAAAAAACCACGTTTGTCTCCAAATACCCTGGGTTCCAATAAAAAAACATCTGAAATAGCGAGCTGAGTAGCCTTCATAGCAATTAAATAACCTCTATCTTTTAGTGCTTGTCATTAATACATTCATGTCTCAATATCTGAAGCAGGTACTGGCCATAACCATTCTTGATTAATGGCAGCGCCAGATTTTCCAATTCTGTCGCAGTGATCCAATGTTGCCGGTAAGCAATTTCCTCCGGGCAGGCAATCTTCAGACCCTGCCGATTCTCAATAGTCGCAACAAACTGACTGGCTTCGAGTAACGACTCATGCGTACCGGTATCAAGCCAGGCATAGCCACGCCCCATAATCTCAACATTCAGCTTGTTTTGTTCCAGATAAATACGATTAAGATCGGTTATTTCCAATTCATTGCGCGCAGAAGGTTTAAGATGCTTGGCATAGTCGACCACCTGCGGGTCATAAAAATATAAGCCGGTAACCGCATAACTTGATTTAGGCTGAGCCGGTTTCTCTTCCAGGTTAATAGCACAACCCTTCGCATCGAACTCAACCACACCATAACGCTCCGGGTCATGGACATGATAGGCAAAAACACTCGCGCCTTCGGTACGCAACACTGCGCTTGCCAGCAAGTGATGAAAGTCATGACCATAAAAAATATTGTCCCCCAGCACAAGCGCTGAACAATCACTGCCAATAAAAGATTCACCAATGATAAAAGCCTGTGCGAGACCATCTGGCGATGGTTGTACTGCATAAGATATACTGACTCCCCAACCATTTCCATTACCTAAGAGCCGTTCATACTGCGGCGTATCCTGTGGTGTGGAAATAATCAGGATATCGCGAATACCTGCCAGCATTAAAGTACTCAGTGGATAGTAGATCATTGGTTTATCAAACACTGGCAGCAACTGTTTGGATACCACTTGTGTAATTGGGTAAAGCCGCGTACCTGAACCACCTGCAAGAATAATACCTTTTCTTTTACAAGCTACTTCTGTTGAATGATGAATATCCATTGTTACCATTTTTTAAATACGTCCATTAGAAAATACGACAAAATAAGACCAAATGTCCGTCAATCTTTAACCATCGTGATGAACAATGCAGGCAGATGAGCGCAGGCTGATCCTGTCTGATTACATCAGCCAATAACAAAAACCAGTGATTGTACTATCGGGTATCGCTTAAAATACCAAGTTGTAAGATAACAGAAACTAAGTGACAGTTGATTAATTCATACGCCAGTATCTGATAACCGTTCCCACCTCATCATCCAACCGGCTTAAAATTAATTGCAAATTTCCACAAAAAAAATAGATAAATGATAACTAATACTCAGTTATACCGTCGCTTGTTGGGTTACCTCGTTCCATACTGGAAAATGTTCATGCTGGCACTTCTCGGTATGATGATAACGGCATTGACGCTATCGATGCTGCCTGCATTATTAATGCAATTGCTTGACAGTACTTTTATCAACAAAGAACTGGCGTTAATCAAATTTATTTCGCTGGCTATCATCATGCTCTTTATCGTGCACAGTGTAGCGAATTATATCGGTGACGGTGCAATCAATGTGGTTGGCAATAAATTCGGCAGGGACCTCCATTTGGCCATGTTTAACAAACTGTTGTCACTACCAGAGAAATACTGCGCTGAGCTGACAAAAAATAATCTGAACACCCGATTTATCGTCCATCTAAATACGATCACCCATACCAGCATCAATATAATCACCATATTGATAAAAGACTCACTGACGATGATTGGTCTACTGGCCTGGATGTTTTATCTCAACTGGGAGCTCGCGCTGCTGATCCTGTTAATAACATCAGCAATAATTTTAATTTCACGGCTAATTAATGGCTACTTAAGCAAAACAAGCGATCGAACCCTTCAAACGGCAAGAGAAGTTGCCAAGGCCGCATTCGATTCGATAAAAAACTACCAAATCATCAAATTACATGGCGGCCAAACGCAAGAAAGTGAGCGTTTCATGAGCAAAGCGGAACAGATGTATTTAGCCAGAATAAAGCAAAACAACGCCAAAGCGCTGGGCATCGCACTGGCACAAGCATTTATTGTTATTATTCTAATAGCAATTACCCATCTTATTACGCAACAGCCTTATAACAATGAAACTACGCCGGGAGCAGTCGCATCGCTTATTATCGCTGCGCTGATGCTTGTTCTATCTTTAAAGCGTGTTTCACAGATCAACCATTATTTGCTGC
Organism: Nitrosomonas sp.; assembly: GCA_030682075.1. Taxonomy (GTDB): domain Bacteria; phylum Pseudomonadota; class Gammaproteobacteria; order Burkholderiales; family Nitrosomonadaceae; genus Nitrosomonas. The sequence goes on along the minus strand of JAUXRH010000198.1, from coordinate 921 downwards.
AAGGACAGCACGCACTTGCAAACATTTTTTCACTACTGGATCAAAAAGACGAAGAAGATACAGGCACTGCAACCATCAAACACTGCCATGGTGAGTTGATCTTTGACAAAGTCAGTTTCTGCTGCGACACACAAACACAGCCTGTGCTGAATGATATTAGTTTAACCATAAAACCCGGTGAAATCGTCGTATTCAGTGGAATGACTGAAAGCGGAAAAACCGTATTTATTAATCTTATACTCCGTTTTCTCTATCCAACAAACGGTCGTATATTGCTTGATGGTCACGATCTGGCAAGCCTGAAATTAACGAGTCTGCATGAAAGTATTGCACTTATCCCACAAAAGTCATCATCTTTTAATGACACAGCGGCCATCAATATTGCTTATGGCGCAATGAAGTGCGCAAATGAAGCCCAGATTACCGCTGCCGCACAAGCTGCTCATGCGATAGATTTTATTCGGGAAATGCCGGAAGGGTTGCAAACCATAATCGGCGAATATGGTGTAAAACTGACTGAAATTCAATGCCAGCATATCGCGATTGCCCGCGCACTATTGAAGAATTCACCTATTCTTATTCTGGATGAAATACCCAAGGCATCAAATTCCAAAGCTGACCATAACCTGCAAGAGGCACTAAATACGTTAATACAAGGTCGTACAACCCTTATTATCACGCAGCACCCGACTACCTTGGCAAAAATTGATCGTATTTTTATTCTGAAAAATGGGAGTATGACTGAGGGGCACCTCTAAAAATTCAGAGTTCTAAACAAGACCAGGCGCGAATAAAAAATATTGACGCAGCATATGATGGATAGGTAAGGAAATATTTTTTGTGAGCAACGAAGTATGGTGACGAAACGGGGTAAGCAGGCAGGCCGCAAAGCGGCTGCTCGCAAATATGGATTTTTAGAAG
>JAUXRH010000196.1 GCA_030682075.1 Nitrosomonas sp. | reverse complement strand
GTTCTAAACAAGACCAGGCGCGAATAAAAAATATTGACGCAGCATATGATGGATAGGTAAGGAAATATTTTTTGTGAGCAACGAAGTATTGTGACGAAATATGGATTTTTAGAGGTGCCCTTATGAATAGAAATGCATTTTTCAACCCATCATCTCGTACGGCCATTGAGCCGTACTAAAACACCTAATAGAATAATAGATTGCAAAGAAAAAGAAATAAGGATAAAACTTAATTTAACCTAAGAAAAATACTTAGTTAAACCCCTGAAGTGGTTTTCGCCCAATGGGTTTATCCAAATTACCAGAATTACACCTTTCGTTTGTTTCTTTTTTTACATAAGCCAATGTATTAAATCCTGATAACTTCTCTGGCATAAAAAGGCCGAAAACATGAACTGGACAGTGTATATCCTGGAATGCGCCGACGGCAGCCTCTACACCGGCATCACCACGGACCTGGCGCGCCGGATCGCAGAACATGAAGCGGGTCAAGGCGCGCGCTATACCCATGGCCGTGGGCCATTCCAGCTGAAGCATAAAGAGCGCTGCAAAAACAGAGCCGAAGCATCAAAACGGGAAATATCTATCAAGGCGTTATCGCGCACCCGAAAACTGGCGCTGATTTCACAACAGACGCTTACCGTTCCTGGCTCGTAAGACGATCCCTGACATCTGTCGAACCTAAGGTTGCGCTCGAAAGTGAAGATTTGCCAAAACAGACCAAGGGGCACCCAAGGACTACTGTTGATCCTTGATTTTATATCCTTCACCGCCTGCCCTCCGCTAGCATGATATGCTTTAGCAATGACCGAGAACCAGAGCCCCGAACAGAAAGCCCGCGACGCCATTGACGCACTGCTCCAGCAGTCGGGGTGGGCGGTCCAGTCCGCCAGAAAAATCGACTTGAATATCGGATCAGGGCAAGCGGTGCGCGAATACCAGACCGATGTTGGCCCAGCGGATTACGTCCTGTTCGTGGACAAAAAAGCGATAGGCGTGATCGAAGCCAAGAAGGAAGACCTCGCCCACAAACTCACCGAAGTCGAAGAACAAACGGGAGGCTATGCCGCCGCCAGGCTCAAGTGGGTCAACAACAAAAAACCGTTGCCCTTCCTCTATGAGAGCACCGGCATCATCACCCGCTTTACCGATGGCCGCGACCCCAGGCCGCGTTCGCGCGAGGTGTTCAATTTCCACCGCCCGGAAACGCTCAAGGAATGGCTGTCGCAAGGCGATACCCTGCGCGCCCGTTTGCACCACATCCCCGCGCTCAATCCGCACAAGCTGCCTGCCAAGGAATTACGCCTGCGCGATTGCCAGGAAACCGCCATCACCCATCTGGAAGAATCGTTCAAGGCCGATAGACCGCGCGCGCTGATCCAAATGGCGACCGGCGCGGGCAAGACCTACACCGCGATCACCTCGATTTATCGCCTGCTGAAATATGCGAAGGCTGCGCGCATCCTGTTCCTGGTGGATACCAAGAACCTTGGCGAACAGGCCGAGCAGGAAATGATGAATTATCTGCCGCTCGACGATAACCGCAACTTCACGAATCTCTATAACGTGCAGCGGCTCAAGTCCTCGTTCGTCGCCAGGGATAGTCAGGTGTGCATCAGCACCATTCAACGCCTGTATTCCATCCTCAAGGACACACCGCTCGACGAAGCGCTTGAGGAGATCAATCCGGCGGAATTAAAGCTACCCAAAGCGCCGCTCCCCGTGGTCTACAACGAAAAAGTCCCGCCGGAATTTTTCGATTTCATCTTTATCGACGAATGCCACCGCTCCATCTACAACCTGTGGCAACAGGTGATCGACTATTTCGATGCCAGCCTGATCGGCCTCACCGCCACGCCGGACAACCGCACTTACGGCTTCTTCAAGAAGAATGTGGTCAGCGATTACAGCCACGAAAAAGCCGTGGCCGATGGCGTCAACGTGGGCAATGAAGTGTATGTGATCGAAACGCAGATCACGCAAGGCGGCGGCGTCATCCCCGCGCATGTGCAAGTGGAACGCCGCGAAAAACTCACGCGCAAGAAACGCTGGGAATTGCAGGACGAAGACGAAGCCTATTCCGCCACGCAACTGGATCGCAACATCGTCAACCCCGACCAAATCCGCACCGTCATCCGCACCTTCCGCGACAAGCTGCCGGAGATTTTCCCCGGCCGCAAAGAAGTACCCAAGACCCTGATCTTCGCCAAGACCGACAGCCACGCCGACGACATCATCCAGACCGTGCGCGAGGAATTCGACGAACGCAATGCCTTCTGCAAGAAGCTCACCTACAAAGCCGACGAAGACCCCAAGTCCGTGTTGCAACAATTCCGCAACGAGTATTACCCGCGCATCGCCGTCACCGTGGACATGGTCGCCACCGGTACGGATGTAAAGCCGCTGGAATGCCTGCTGTTCATGCGCGACGTAAAAAGCCGCAACTACTTCGAGCAAATGAAAGGGCGCGGTACGCGCACGCTGGACATCGACGACCTGCGCAAAGTCACCCCCTCCGCCGTCAGCGCCAAGACCCACTATGTCATTGTCGATGCCATCGGCGTCACCCAATCGCTCAAGACCGCCAGCCAGCCGCTCATCACCAAGCCCACCGTGCCGCTCAAGGATTTGGCGATGCAGGTGATGATGGGCGCTGCGGACGAAGACACGGTGTCATCACTGGCCGGACGCTTGGCGCGGCTCAACAAGCAACTGGATGCCGACGACCAGCGCATGATTCGCCAAGCGGCGGGCGGGCTGGAACTCAACCAACTCGTCGGCCAATTATTCGGCGCGATCGATGCCGACAACATCGAAGCCCGCGCACTGCAACTGGCAGGCCAGCCGATAGGCACAGACCCCGGTGACGCAAAGCGCGAACAGGCACAGCAACAACTGGTGCAGGAAGTCGCCAGCGTGCTGAATGGCGAACTGGTGGAACTGCTCGACACCATCCGCCGCGACAAAGAACAAACCATCGACCACGACACCCTCGACACCGTGTTGGGTGCGGGCTGGGAAGCGAACATCGCCAACAATGCGCAAGCCATTGCCGACGAATTCGGCGAATACTTAAAGGCGAACCAGGACAACATCGAAGCGCTCACCATCTTCTTCAGCCAGCCATATCGCAGGCGCGAACTCAGCTACGACCTGATCCGCCAGGTGCTGGATAAACTCAAGATCGACAAACCCAAACTCGCCCCCTTGTATGTGTGGCAAGCCTATCGCAGGCTGGACGATTACAAAGGCGCGCAACCCGTGCAGGAACTCACCGCCTTGGTCACCCTCATCCGCCGCGTGTGCGGCATGGATGAAACGCTCACCGACTTCGATGCCACCGTGCGCCGCAACTTCAGAAACTGGATCATGCAACACCACTCCGGCGGCACCGAAAAATTCAACGCAGAACAAATGGACTGGCTGCGCATGATCCGCGATCACGTCGCAATCTCTTTTCATATTGAGCGTGATGACCTTGAAGAGCCACCTTTCGGCCAAGGTGGATTGGGCAGAATGTATCAGTTATTCGGTGCGAAGCTGGAACCGCTGCTGGATGAGTTGAATGAGGTACTGGTTGCGTGAAAATGGATAGCAAAATGTTAGATCTGCCGAATTCGTGGGCAGCGGTGAAGCTTGGTGATTTCGTGGAAAACGAGAAAGGGAAGAAACCGAAGAACGAATCTAAAACTGAAACAGATTCACACCCCATACCCTATGTTGACATTCAGGCTTTTGAAGAAAATGTGATTCGCTATTAGGCGACAATTATCCTGTCCGGTATGACGACAATTAACTTGGCCGGTTGAGTGAAATTAGAAGCATGTAAAGTGACCTCTTAAAAAGGAGGTGAATTTGTCAGGCAAACACATCACTCAACAACAAAGGAATTTG
>JAUXRH010000191.1 GCA_030682075.1 Nitrosomonas sp. | reverse complement strand
CGAATAAAAAATATTGACGCAGCATATGATTGATATGTAAGGAAATATTTTTTGTGAGCAACGAAGTATTGTGACGAAACGGGGTAAGCAGGCAAGCCGCAAAGCGGCTGCTCGCAAATATGGATTTTTAGAGGTGCCCTTAAGGCGAAGGACATTTCTGTCCTCCACCTTACGGCAACACCAGAAGCTATGCTGGTGCAGCCGCGCTTGACGTCAGGCCGATCGCCTCGGCATACTTCAGGTACGTTTCGACTGATGCGATCACAACCCGCGCCTCGATCGAGAGCAATTCGATGCCAACCAGTGAAACTTTCACCCAGGCGTCGATTACAATCCCTTTATCAAGGATACGGTCAACTACTTCTGCCAGACTTGATGAGTCTGTTGACTTCTGTACTTTAGCCATTTCAACTTACCTCCAGATTAATTCAGCTTGTTTGTAACACGAATGGCGTTTCTTTCCATTCATATAGGTTATAAGCATGAACTGTGCCAGGTATTATGGCATCCTTCAAATACTGTATGGATACTCAATATCGATTACTCTAATGTCAAGCAAAACAGTTATAAACAGTTATTACTGAAAGCTTCGCTATGGAAGCCGCGCCATAGCAGGGGATAAAAGAATTCTCTCCAAATAAGGAAATTGCTTATTCCAATATCATGATAATCATGCTATTTTTTAAATCTTAATCTGATCTTCATAATCACGGAACAGTGCAGTAGATTTTTTCGGGGGGGCCGATTGCCGATATGCGTACACTATTTCTAGTGCCTATCATTCATACGGAACACGAGATGGGATCTCTGATCGAGAAGGTTAAGCAGGAATACGTGCGCCAGTATGGCGCGCAGAAGTGGGAAATGCATCTGAAGGTGGTTCATGATATATGGACGGCAATACACAGAACCATCGAATCCCTCAACCTGCCCTATGAAAAGACTCGGCTTTATCAGGATGGACTCCCTGAATGCGAGCGTGAGACGGATATCGTCAAAGATGTGGCTGGTAAGGGAAGTCCCAACCATCGCTTGCTTCTTGAACTCATGGAACGCGGAGCTAAATTGATGGGTACGGAGGACCCAAGCCTCCTGGTCGCGGAATATCGCCTCCATTTGGAAAGTGGCTCCGACGCACCTCATCTCGATTCAATACAGCAGCAAGAGCAGAGCAATAACCTGCTTGCCCAGCGCGATCGCCATATCGCCGCACGAATTAATGCTACTTTGCTGTCTGGGGAGGTTGGCTTGCTTTTTCTGGGGCTGGCTCATTCAATAGAATCCCTGCTGGATGATGACATAATAATCAAGAACCTCCTTCCTGCAATTCTAAATGCCAGTCAAAAACAATGAAGACACAAAAATTAAACACTGCGCCGTCCTGCGGTCCGCTCCGGGTCCTCATAGTGGACGACGAGGAAGATATCCGGTGGGCACTCTCCCGGCTTGTGCAGGAGCAAGGCTGGAAGCCGGTTACGGCATCAAATGGCTATAATGCGTTAGCTTGCATCATGAAATCGCAGCCTGATGTGGTGCTCCTGGATTTGAAATTGCCGGATCTGAGCGGGAATGTACTTATCCAGGCAATACACGCGTGTGTGGAAGGCATCCCTATTATTGTGATCACGGGAAACTGTTGTACGCAGGAGGTAGTCAAGTTGATGAAAGCAGGTATTTGCGATTACTTGACCAAGCCTTTTGACAATGCACACGTCATCTTGACAATCCGCCATGCCGTTGAGGAATTGCGGTTGAAACAGGAGGTGTCATGTCTCCACGATAAGGTGCGAAAATCCTCATCATTACTTGAGAGTATGGGTAACAGTAAGGTAATCCATCTCATCAATAGGCAAATATCCTCTGTCGCTCAGACCGACATTGCTGTCCTGATTTGTGGAGAGACGGGTACAGGAAAGGAGTTGGTTGCCCGAGCAATTCATGATAGCAGTCTTCGCTCCTCCAAGCCTTTTATTGCGGTGGATTGCGGCGCGATTCAGGAATCATTAATGGAAAGCACGTTTTTTGGTCACGAAAAAGGCGCATACACGGGCGCAAATATGGCTACGACCGGCGTCATCGAACGCGCTGCTGGGGGTACGCTATTTTTCGACGAAATTGAGAATATGACGCTTGCTATGCAGATCAAGTTCTTACGGGTTCTGGAGACAAAGATAATCAATCGGCTTGGAAGCGCCAGAGATATCAATGTCGACTTCCGCATCGTGATAGCAACCAATGAGGATTTGAAAGACAAAGTGGCGCAGAAACTATTTCGGGCCGACCTCTATTACCGGATAGCAGAGTTTGAGATCAAAATTCCTTCCTTGCGAGAACGGCACGAAGATATTCCATTCCTGATAAATAGGATGATTATGCTCGCGAATAAGGAGCTGAAAAAGAATATTCAGGATCTCTCGCATGAGGCATGGGAATTGATCCGGCAACATGACTGGCCTGGCAATGTGCGCGAGTTGCACAATATAATTCGGCGTGGTGTGTTGCTTTGCAATGATGGAGGCATCATTTCACCAGAGCATCTCACGTTGAGTGCTCAGCCATTTTTTTGCAGAGCCCCCCCCACACACACACACCCGCAGCCCCCTCCAGTTATCCAGCAAATAGAACCCTCCTATGATAGATGTGATTCGGAGCCGGAAGATTTTGTAGATGACGTCACGCTGAAGGATGAAGTTCAGCGTGTTGTTGCCCAAACAGAGAAAAATCTTCTGATCAAAGCACTGAATCACTCGCATGGTAACAAAGCCAATGCTGCGCGACTATTGCATATCGATTACAAGACCATTCATTACAAGCTGAAGGGATATGGCATTGAATGGCCTATGCAAAGAAAAACAATCTAAAAATGAAATGACATCTCACAATCAGAGAAGGGAAGCTGGTTTGCTTGTATCCTGTCAAAAAAGAAAAATCCAGAACTATGGATAACTTTCCATAGAATTGTCTCTATCCAGCACACTGCCACTGCGTTACCTTATTTTTTTATGAGCTACATGAACATGTATGCCTGATATATGGCTCGTTCACACAACTTATGCTACTACTAAACCTTATTTGGCACGCTTCTTGCTTCAATTTATATTGAGGGCACCTCTAAAAATCCATATTTCGTCACAATACTTCGTTGCTCACAAAAAATATTTCCTTACATATCCATCATATGCTGCGTCAATATTTTTTATTCGCGCCTGGTCTTGTTTAGAACTCTGAATTTTTAGAGGTGCCCTTGATAGATACCACATTCTTGAAAGGAGAATTTTCCGTTTTTTATCGAATATGAACAAAATTAAATATTGTAAGGAGGAACCGCAATGACACAAAAACCCACAAAAGACAAATTTGAAAAAGGCAAGGATCAACTTGACGAGATCCGCCGCAGGCTGGGCGGCCTCTTTGGCCAAGGAACGGCGACCGAGGTCGAAACCTCCGGGCCAGGCCTTTTTCTTGGGGGACTCGGCAATCTGATTGATCAGGTAAAAAAACTGTCTGAAGAGGCCGAACGGGCTGGAGGCGAAATCAACAAGGCAGGCGAATTCGGTGCCGGGACGGATAAACGGATTCGTGGCGTCTACGGATTTTCAGTGAGGACTGCAACGGGAGAAAAAGGTCCCGACATGAAGCCCTTTGGAAACATCCATAAAGATGAAAAAAGCGGTCGCGTGGTGGTTGAGGAAATCCGGGAACCAATGACCGATGTTTTCGATGAGGCGGACGATATCGTGGTTGTCGCCGAGGTGCCTGGGATCATGCATGAAGACGTGCGGCTGGAACTGCATGAAGATATCGTGACGTTCAGCGCAGAGCGAGGGGTGACAAAATACCGGAAAGAGATTTTGCTGCCGGCGGCATTCTCAGCGGACAAAATGAATTATGCATGTCACAACGGTATTCTGGAGATCAGATTTTCCAAGGGTTAGGGAAAAAAATGCGCAGACCAGTACCGGATATCTTCGACGAGCCCGATTTCATTCTCGTCACCGTTGAGGTGGATGGGCTGACGCGAGCCGATATCCAGCTTGAGCTTCATGAAGACATTCTCACCTTTACCGCCGAAAGGGGGGACGTCAAGTTCAGTAGTGAAATTTTGCTGCCGGGCGTATTTTCTGCGGATAAGATGAGTTATACATGCCACAATGGGGTGCTTGGAATCAAGATTGCCAAATCTTAAACGGCATGGATTTAGGAGATAGAAACGTGGACAACAAAAATATACCGATTGATTCTCCGTCGCAGTTTCGCGTTAGCGAAGCGCTCGGAAAGGATGTGGGGCGTTCACTGGCCCGGATGGATCCGGCGGATCTCAAAGCGCTCGGGGTCGAAATCGGCGATATCGTCGAAGTCACGGGCAAGCGGCGCACGGTATGCAAGGCAATGCCCGCGTACAAGGAAGCGCGCGCCGCATCCAGAATCCAGCTCGACGGTATTTCCCGGATCAATGCAAGTACGGCGCTGGATGAAATGGTGTCGGTACGCAAGGTCGATGCTCAACCCGCACGTCAGGTGGAACTGCGCCCGGAATCAATTGTTCCGTCCGAACAGGACCTCGATTACATTGGCGGCCTGCTGGATGGGCTTCCGGTTGTGAAAGAGGACATGCTTCGCGCCACTCTTTTTGGCAGTCGTTCCATCGACTTTTTTGTGCGGGAAACAGTACCCAAAGGGCCGGTGGTTATTGTGCCGCAGACGGTGCTCACAATCGGACGTGGGCGTGGGCGCACCGAAACGCCGAAAAAAACAGCCGCACCATTGGCACAATCCTACGAGGACATCGGCGGTCTCAAACGTGAGATTCGGCAAATCAGAGAAATGATCGAACTCCCCTTGCGATATCCGGAAGTATTTGAAAAACTTGGGGTTGAACCACCCAGAGGTGTGCTTTTGTCGGGTCCGCCAGGAACAGGGAAAACATTGATCGCGCGAGTCGTCGCGCACGAGACTGACGCCAGCTTTTTCGCCATTAACGGCCCGGAAATCATCCATAAATTCTATGGGGAAAGTGAAGCTCATTTACGCAAGATTTTCGAGGACGCAGGCAGGGAGTCGCCAAGCATCATTTTTATCGACGAGATTGATGCGATTGCTCCGCGTAGAGAAACGGCGGTTGGCGATGTCGAAAAAAGAGTTGTCGCGCAACTTCTGGGGCTCATGGATGGACTCAAGGGCCGAAAACATGTTGTGGTCATTGCTGCAACCAATCTCCCGAATGCGCTGGATCCGGCGCTACGCCGACCTGGGCGGTTTGACCGGGAAATCCACATTTCCATCCCGGATCGATTTGGCCGCCTGGCAATTCTGGAAATCCATAGCCGGGGCATGCCCTTGGCCGAAGATGTCAATCTTGCCCAGTTAGCCGACATTACTCATGGGTTTGTAGGAGCGGATCTGGAATCGTTATGCCGCGAGGCGGCCATGATCTGCCTGAGGCGAATTTTCCCCTCCATCGATTTTGCTCATGCGATGTTACCGTATGAGGCGCTGAAGCAGCTTGAGGTCCATAAAGGAGACTTTCTCGCCGCTATGCACGAGGTGGAGCCCTCGGTGATGCGGGAAGTGTATGTCGAGGTGCCGACAACGACATGGGACGATGTGGGCGGGCTGGAAGATATAAAACGCCTGCTGCGTGAAGCTGTGGAATGGCCGCTCAAATACCAAAGTTTATTCGATCTGGCGGGAGTAAAGGCGCCCAAGGGCATTCTTCTTTCCGGCCCCCCTGGTTGCGGAAAGACCTTGCTGGCAAAAGCGATTGCAACCTCAACGCAGGTGAATTTCATTTCGGTGAAAGGCCCCGCGCTCATGTCGAAATATGTTGGCGAATCCGAACGGGCGGTTCGCGAAGTCTTCCAAAAGGCCAAGCAGGCGGCTCCTTGCATTATTTTTTTCGATGAAATGGATGCGCTTGTGCCCAAACGTTCGGCTGGGGGCGACAATTCCGTTGCCGAGCGAGTGGTTGGCCAGTTCCTGGCCGAATTGGATGGTGCGGAAAGACTCAAGGATGTGCTGATTCTCGGCGCTACCAACCGGCGCGACATGATCGACCCGGCCGTCTTGCGCCCTGGTCGTATTGACTCTGTAGTGGAAATCCGGCTTCCGAACGAAAAAGAGCGACTCGCAATTCTCAATGTTTACATGAGGGGAAAACCCTTTGCGGAGGATGTTTGTCTGGATGCGATAGCGGACAAAACGCATGGCATGTCGGGAGCGGATATGGAGGCGATCTGTCAGCGGGCTGGCATTAACGCAATCCGGGATCTGATCGCAAGCGCTCCGGATTGGAACAAGGAAAATCCACCCTTGGTGATTGAGCGCGATCACTTGGATGACGCACTGGATTCTTTGATCGCAGAGAGGAAAATTCAGCAATGAATACAGGCGAAATCTATCTCTACTGCTTGGCATTTCCTGAATGCATCCCGATTATCGATGATATGCCGGAAAGAGGTATTCATGGCGTTGACGAGACGCAGTTGATTTCTTTCCTGAAACAGGATGGGATCGTGGCTGTCATCGGCCCCGCAACTTCCAGTGAATTCACCGAAAAAAATCTCGGTGATTTGAATTGGGTTGGCGTTCGCGCTCTGCGCCATGAGAAAGTTGTGGAGGCAATCATGGAGAATTCGCCAGTCATGCCTGTTCGGTTCGGCACGCTGTTTCACTCGCAGTCCACGCTCTCCCTTTTTCTCCATCGGCATTCGAAGGTCATATCAAGGATTCTGAATGCCCTGCAGGGCAAAGCAGAATGGAGCATAAAAGGCTACCTCGAAATGGATTCCGCCAGCCGTAAAATTGCCGCCGAAAATGCGGAAATCCAGGCAGGATTTGCAAACCTTTCATCATCGCCAGGGATGCGATACCTTCAGCAAAAGAAGCTGGACAGCATCGTCAAGTCTAAAATGAGTTCTTGGATAGACTGCTTGATCCTCGACGTCAATGCCGCCATCTCAGCCTCAACCTTGGGCATGGTCGAACTCAGAATGCCAGTCGTCTCTGTACCGGGCGAACGAATGATTTTTCACCGCAGCTTTTTGGTATCCAATCAAAGTTTGGCAAACTTTCGAGTCCTTGTTGACGAGCAGACTGTGCTTCATGCCGAAGAGGGATTGAGGCTTGAGCTTCAAGGACCATGGCCGTCTCATAATTTTTGTCCAGACTTGCTTGATGGCGATCTGGCCACGTTGGAAATGTTGGTTTGAGTAACAATCTGACAAATGAATCTCGAGGAGAAAACATCATTCTCGATAGAGTCCCGTTTTCAGTGCTCATCGTCGACAGCTCCATGCATGTGGTCTGGGCAAACAGGAACTGGCTCGAAAAAACCCATCGCGATATTAGAGGTGTCCTGGGAATGCGGGTGATAGAATTGTTTCCAGAATCGATGGTGAACTACATGAGTCTTGAAGCGAACCTGCGATCCGTTTTTCGCACTGGCGTTACATTTACCGGCACGCCATTGACTTACCGCGCGCCAGGAACAGTGAGCCGGATCTATTCTTATGTCATCAGCCTGCTGGACGCAGGCGTTTGGCGCGGACATGTCCTTCTCTTGCTGGAAGATATCACAGAGAAGATGCAACTCATGGAGAATACGCGCTCCGTCAGCCGCCATCTGAGCAATGTCGTCGAACATGCCCATGATCTGATCATTTCCACTGACAAAGACGGCCGGATTATCAGTTGGAATCCCTCGGCGGAACTCCTGACCGGATTCACCGAGGCCGAGATAAAGGGGCATTCGCTAAGCGACTTATTCGATGATACAGGGAAGGAAGCGATAAGCGATATCATTCGCCGACTGAGCAGATTGGAAGTGATCCTCGACAAAGAGTTCGATTTGTGCAGTCGCTCAGGAAAAATAGTGCCGATTGCCTGGTCGTTTTCGCCGATATCTTCGGGAAACGGGTCGATTGAGGCGCTTGTGGCTATCGGGCGGGATCTATCCGAGCGGCGCGCATTCGAAATGCAGCTTTTTCACAGTGAAAAACTGGCCGCGCTCGGTGTCATGGCCGGAGGCATCGCACATCAGATACGCAACCCTTTGGCGGTGTGTTTCTCTTGTGCCCAATTTCTCCAGGCCGAACTGCCGGGTTCGCCGAACTCCATGCAAGAGATCGTCGATAAAATGATCGACTCCATTCAGCGGGCATCCACCATCATCGAGGCTTTGCTTCGCTTTGCCCAAACCTCTGACACCAACCGTCTCGTGCCGACAGATCTCGTGCAAATCGTCAAAGAGACGGTCGATCTCATCGCCGCCCAGGTTGTATTGCGTGGAATCAGGATAACCCAAGATTATCCTTCGTCTTGCGTCACGACTATGGGAAACCCGAATTTGCTGCAACAAGTGGTCATGAATTTGGTGTTGAATGCTCAGCAGGCCATGTCTGATGGCGGCGACTTGACCCTGTCGATTCGCCAAGAGGATGGAAAAGCGGTTATGTGCGTCAGCGACACCGGCCATGGAATTGCAGCGGACAAGATAGGGAGAATCTTCGATCCGTTTTTTACCGCACGGCCCAGCGGAGAGGGTACAGGGCTCGGATTGGCGGTCAGCTACGCGATCATTCAGCAGCACCTCGGCAGCATCAACGTGGTCAGTAATGAAGAAAAGGGAAGCTTGTTTATAGTGAAACTTCCATTGGCCAATTAGAATGCAAAATAATCTATCCCCACATGACAAGGAAAGCATCCTGGTAGTCGATGACGACGCAGACATGTGCTGGAGCCTGGAGAGGCTCCTGCGATCGAATTCTTTTGACGTAACCACAGCGGACTGCGGTCGCGCCGCCTTGGAGCACCTTAAAGCAACGCCCTTCGATCTCATCATCCTTGACGCAAGACTCCCTGACATTGACGGCCTTGATCTTGCGCAACAGATATTGCAGAAAACCGGCGTAGCGTACCCTATCGTACTGATTTCCGGGTACTTGTATCCCAACGACCGGGTTGTCCAGGAAGGACTGCAATCCGGCCTCATTACCGATTTTGTCTCCAAGCCGTTTTTTCATGATGCTTTTCTGGAGATCGTGTGCAATAAGCTGCACCCGATATCCTGTCTTGAAGGCATACCGGAAGCATAGCCAAAATACTAGAAAAGGGTAGAGTAGAGAACCTGTTCTCTACTCTACCCTTTTCCCCCGAATTGGCTCGTATCGTGTCGTCTACGAAGTGCATGAAGAGAAATTAACGGTGCTGGTTATTCGCATTGGTCATCGCCGCGAGATTTACCGGTGAATTTGATCATAAGAAATCACTTCTTTATCACAGCTCAGCCGCATACTAATATCAAACCTAAAATCTTTGCTAAAATCTTTTAGGCATCATCGCCCATATTCAAAAATCAAATGCGCCACCGTGAGCCGGATCGTGAAATAGACGGAAAGGATGGGAGGAGAATGTCAAATGCAAGACCTGACCCTTAGATTGCTGAGATTGTTTGCTGAGATTGTTTTCCTCCAGCAAATCTGCCCTTAATAGCAGATAATGATTGTCTGCTGACTATTCTGTTGATTCATTTCTGGTAATAGCCTGCGGTAAGTCAATGATCAAACTGGATATATCCCATTGATTTATTAGTTTCTTACTAAATTTTCCAGTGTTTGGTAGTGGAATTCGTCCCAGCAATCTATTGGCAAGCTTCATGAGAGTCTGGTTCTGAAAAAATTCAGTTGACAGACAGCCGTTGATATAAAGATCCAGCCGTTCTCCAGATGCGGAGTCAACGACATGCGATTTTAACAACCCTTCCTGTTGAATGCCTAAATGTAATGTATTGCGCTGGCTCTTGGGATTATCCCCGTAAACATAGCTAATTAACTTATGGATTCCAATTGTTGAGAACGCGAATTCCATGACCAGCAGTGTAGCTTCAAGACTGGTACCAAAAGGTTGTTCTTCAGGAAAGCCAACCAGGATTTCAGCTCGTGAATTGTTTAAATTCAGCTCGACCAGCTCTGCCAGTCCGACAGGGTGCCCGGATTTTTCGATTACCCATTTGATTCTTTTAGTCTCTAAAGGTGATTTGTTGGCTGATTGTAGCTCACGTTCAATAGCTTCAGTGGAGTTGTCCTGGAAGAGGTGGTAATGATGCTGGAATTTGGCATTACATCGGCAAGACAATAGAAAATCGCGATGTTTTGGCTCCATCCTGACTAGCGCAACCCTTTTTCCACGGCACGGTTCCCGCCAGAAAGGCGCCATACTGAATGTGATTGCTTGCAGATGTTCCTTAAGAGAAGATTGGCTGGGTGCGGTCAAATGGTAAGCTTCGTTAAAAGCACTCAAGGAAAGCTCTCTCTCGCCACAAAACCAAGCAGCACGACCCAAGGCAATGGTTGAGAATAGATCGCCGGACGCTAAATGGGTGGACTGAGTTGCGGCACGCAATGCCATAGCAGGACGCTTTGCCTGAAGGTAAGCTTCGGATAGCGTATTTAAATACTGGATATTGGTGGGCGCATAACGATGGGCTGTCTCAAGACAATAAATAGCATCGACAAAGTTTCTTTGGGATGCAGGCCCAAAAGCTAGGAGAAATCCCTTTACAAAGTAGTTTTGTGTATCGAATTCGTCAGAATGTATTAAGTCAAGGTGATTCTTAACTGCTTGCCAATCTTGTGCAAGAATGAGAGCGGTAAGGTCAGCTTGCTGCTGTGTGGGCATGGCCGATAGTTAATTAATAGGTATGAATTTAGCTAAGAATTTATTCGCAGACACTCACTTTCCAAGCTTCTTCAGGACTTGGAGGTGAGTGCGATCAAATAAGGTGACAGGTAAGAACAGAAATGAACTGCCGAGCTATCGGGTTATTAACCCAATTTCCCTGATTCAGGAACATATTGCAGCCCATTTCCGACCAAAGTTGCATAATGATCGGTGTTCAGGCTACTTTCTGCAGCCAGTGCGAATAATCCCGCTTGAGAATAAGTGCCGTTGTTGATTAATTGTGTAAATTGATTAAGTTCTGCGAAATCAGGAGTATGACCTACCACGTTGGTATATAGAGTATTTACAAGATCTGAGTTACTTATACCACCGGGGGCAAATTCTGTAAGCATAACCTGAGCAAGGCTCTCAAGCTTCGAACTATCGAAAGTGAGGCTGTCATTGATTTGATCTGCTTTAGCGATCCAGTGGCCAAAGGTTACAGCTTCCGGGAGTGAATTGAATCCTGCGTATAAAAGAGCAAGTGCAGCACCAGCGACCTGATTGGGAGTAGCGATATCAAGGGCCACATAAACTCCATCTGAGAAGCTGAGGCGTTCAATACCTTGAAGAGTATCTGTTGCCGCAGTACTACCGGCCTTGCTGCCAGAAGTACTATCGCCTTCCTTACTGCCCGAGGTGCTGCTGCCGCCTTCTTTGCTGCCCGAAGTGTTACTGCCACCTTCTTTACTACCCGAGGTGCTACTGCTGCTTGTAGGTGTGTAGTTATAATTTACCGCCCAAGATCCATCTTTGCTATGGGTGATGGAAGAAATCTGATTATATGGAATAGAGTATGAAACAGTATCAATATTGTTATCACCGAACAAATTGGCACTTCCAATACCACTCTGTAGAATCAATGATGAAGCCAGTGAAGAAATTCCTGATTTACTCATAATTTATTTGCCTCTTTATTTTCTGGTGAATGGTTGTTTAGTTATCTCACTACTCGAAAACCAGGAAATTATATATTCTTTTTAGCCTAAACATTGCATAAACTTTCTGTCACACATTTTTGTTGCTGCTCCCCTATTTTCTTGATTTTCAGGCGATATCTCCCCTACCCCTACTGACAAGGTTGAGCGTGAACTGGTTATTGGGAAGGGATGAGTGGCATCGTCTCGTGAGCCGGACGTGCCAGGTTATGGAGAGGCCGGCATAGCAGATTTCCTGCGAAAAAAAAGAAAAAAGGGGACGCTATCCTATATTATTTTTTCTTTCTTTGGGCGTCCTAAGGGGCGGTAATGTAACGGCCTGCCAACAACTTTCTCCAATCCGCGAATAAATTTATCCGCTCCGCAAGGCAATCCTTTTTCAGCATTTCTTCGTAACACCTCTAGTT
>JAUXRH010000157.1 GCA_030682075.1 Nitrosomonas sp. | reverse complement strand
TGGGCGAATAGGGCGGGAGGCCAATCTACCGCACAGGCTCTGGTTAAAAACCAATCCTCAGGGTGCAACGGCCTTCCCGGTGAAACATAAAACTTTACTCAACCTCCTGGACAGCATTTCATTAAATTCGATCATACAAGGGTGTGCCGACGTTAGGAGGCGCATCAATTGCGGATATGTGCGGTTCAGCACGTCCCACGGCTCTAAAACGGCAAGGAACCACGAATGCACGCGAATAGACACGAATAATCAAAAGCCATGCTCATTTCATGCTTTGAATTAGTGTGCATTCGTGTTCATTAGTGGTTCAAGAGGTTTTATCAGCACATCCTACGGCCTTGATCTGGTTGCCGATAATATGACATTTCAGCAAGGACAAAGGGGGTCTTGATTTAATGTACCTCGCGTGCGGCCCGGGCCAGGACTCGAATCAAGACAATAGGGGGCACGATTGTCTTGTACGCTTTGCATTTTGGGCTGTTGCTTTCCATTGCAACTTGTGATGTAATAACAAAGTTATTACTATGAAGGAGTGAACCATGAGAACGACGCTCAGACGTATAGGGAACTCGCAAGGCGTGCTGATTCCTGCGCCCTTGTTGGTCGAATGTGGTATCACGAATGAGATTGATCTTCATCTCGAAGGCAAGAAGATCGTGATCGAGTCCGTTTGTCCGACCAGGGTAGGATGGTTTGACGGTTACCGTGCCGAAGGTGATGTCGATGCCTGGGCTGGGTTGTCGCCGGAAGCGGATAGCGGAGAGTGGGAGTGGTGAAAGCAGGGGCGGCGATCAAACGCGGCGAGGTGTTCTGGGTCAACCTGGATCCGACTGTGGGAGCTGAAATCCGGAAGACGCGGCCGGCACTGGTTGTATCGCCTGATGACATGAATGCGATCCTGCCACGGGTCATCGTGGCGCCTCTGACCAGCAAGGGTCAGGCATTGGGTTGCCGACCTGAGGTGATCTTCAATGACAGGTCGGCGCGCATTTTGCTGGATCAGCTGCGGTGCGTCGACAAGAGTCGGTTGCTCGGGAAGCTTGGCGGAATCGACGCCGCTTTGTGGCACGGGGTGATGTTAGAGATGCTTGGATAAAGCTCGGTAGGGCGGATAAGCGAAGCAGGAAAAATAGGGTACCCCTTTGTTCTAGGAGTCTGTCGGGCAGGTTAAATAGCAAGGTACATATTGATAACGAACTTCATTTTTCGCCGCTGTAAGTTTCTCGCGGCGCTTCCAAGTAAAACCGAATGCTTCTTTATCTTTATTTTTAAGCTTAATTCTCGTCAG
>JAUXRH010000132.1 GCA_030682075.1 Nitrosomonas sp. | reverse complement strand
ACTGCGCAAATGGGACAAGCGGTTCATATTACCCTGATTTTTCGTTGCATAGAATGACTATGCGCCTCAAAATCCGGCCAATCTGTCCTCGCTTTCCCACTTTGCTCGCTACGATCACTTAAGTCCGACAGACTCCTGGCGGGGATTCAATAGCCAATATAAAATATAAATAAGATGACTATTGAATCGCTAGCTGCCGAGCTTATTTAACAATAGCTTTCAGTTCTCCTTTTGCATAACGGATCGCCATATCATCCAGCATAATTGGTTTAATTTTACTGGCTTGACCAGCACAACCAAATGCTTCGAAGCGAGCTTTACAAATATCTTTAGCTGCTACTGTCGCTTCACTTAGAAATTTGCGTGGATCAAAGTTACTCTTGTTATGTGCCAAATGACGACGAATAGCACCTGTCATGGCAAGGCGTATATCGGTATCTATATTTATCTTGCGCACACCATATTTAATCCCTTCCTGTATTTCCTCAACAGGCACGCCATAGGTTTCCTTCATTTCTCCACCATATTCACGGATAATTTCTAACCATTCTTGAGGTACTGAACTCGATCCATGCATAACCAAATGAGTATTTGGAATACGCTGATGAATCTCTTTGATTCGTTCTATTGCCAAAATATCGCCTGTAGGCTTTCGAGTAAATTTGTAGGCGCCATGTGAGGTACCAATGGCTATCGCCAAAGCATCAACTCCTGTTTTCCTGACAAATTCGGCGGCTTCCTCTGGATCTGTCAGTAATTGATCATGGGATAACTTACACTCTGCGCCATGACCATCTTCAGCTTCACCCATACCTGATTCAAGAGAACCTAGACATCCCAGCTCACCTTCAACAGAGACACCGACTGAATGCGCAATTTCAACTACCTGTGCGGTGACATTGACATTGTATTCAAAAGAAGCGGGGGTCTTAGCATCTGCCTCTAAAGAGCCGTCCATCATCACACTAGAGAATCCACTACGGATAGCATTAATACACACAGAAGGAGAAGATCCATGATCCTGGTGCATAACAACGGGAATATGTGGATAAGCTTCGACTGCAGCAGAAATCAGGTGGCGTAGAAATGCCTCACCAGCGTACTTGCGAGCACCCGCTGAGCCCTGCATAATCACTGGGCTGTTGCATTCATCAGCTGCCTGCATGATAGCTTGAATTTGCTCAAGGTTATTTACATTGAACGCAGGCAAGCCATAGCTGTTTTCAGCTGCATGATCCAATAGTTGTCGTAAAGATACAAGCGCCATTTAAGTCTCCTTCAAATAATGATTCTAAACTGTTTATATTAATTAATGTTGCTGCGTATATTCTTGATATTCACACGGCAATTGGTTTTTTTAAATTTTCACATTCTCCGACTCGTACAATTTTCATCGTGTTCGTACCACCTGTCTTACCAACAGGCTCACCGATTGTCATCACCATTAAGTCGCCATTACGAACCGCACCACGTCTGAGCAACTCATCCTCCGTTAGCCTAAGTATCTCTTCTGGATCACTCAGGCCCTCGCCAAACTTTATGGGATAGACGCCACGAAAGAGCGTAACCTTGCGCCGCGTATCCTCGATCGGGCTTATCGCAAAAATTGGAACTTTAGAACTTCTCCGTGACATCAGTAAAACGGTGACGCCACTTTGAGTAAGCGCAGCAATCGCTCGTATCTTAAGACCACTCGCCGTAAACATGGTTGCACGAGCAATCGCTTCTTCAATTGTTTCCGGGTGTGAGTTCGTCACTCGCCTATCATTATTTACCAGGTATTCTTTTTCAGCTTCCAGACATACTCTGGCCATTGCTTCCACTGACTCAACCGGATATTGTCCAGCAGCAGATTCTGCTGACAACATAACAGCATCGGTTCCATCCAGCACTGCATTGGCCACATCGGATACTTCTGCTCGTGTCGGTATTGGATTGGTAATCATTGATTCCAGCATTTGTGTCGCAGTTACCACCAATTTGTTATTGCCACGCGCAGCACGAATCATTCTTTTTTGTAATGCGGGTACAACTGCATCACCAACCTCTACAGCCAGATCTCCGCGCGCAACCATGATTGCATCCGATGCTTCAAGAATATCGTCAAGCGCCAGGATTGCTTCTGATCGCTCAATTTTTGCCATGATCATGCATTTGCCGCCAGCTTCAGTCATCAATGCACGTGCTTGACGAATATCATCACCCGAACGTGGAAACGATACTGCCAGGTAATCCGCTTTAAATTCAACCGCAGTCTTGATATCCTCTATATCCTTTTTAGTCAGTGCAGGTGCGCCAAGTCCACCTCCCTTACGATTAATCCCTTTATTATTGGAGAGTACCCCCCCCTGCTCTACCACACAAAATATCTGATGCTCTCTGACCATGGACACCCCAAGTACAATACGCCCATCATCCAGCATCAGCGTTGCCCCCGTTTCCACATCATTCGGCAGATCTTTATAATCCAAACCCACACGTTCCTGATCGCCCAACTCGCATTCAGCATCCAGTATAAATTTATCCCCTATTTCCAGGTTAATTTTCCCATTTACAAACTTACCAACACGAATTTTTGGACCTTGCAAATCAGCTAATACCCCGACCGTACAGCCCGCTTCCTGTGCTAATGATCGCGCCAGCTCAGCATATGCAATATGCTCCTCACGTATGCCATGTGAAAAATTAATCCGAACAACATCTACCCCCGCCAGAATCATGCGTCGCATTACTTTTGGATCACTGCTTGCAGGGCCAAGTGTTGCTACAATCTTTGTTCTTCGGATCATTTAATTAAATTATTTCTTAAATGTTAGCGTGCACGTTCTTCTAGAATTTCTACAGCGGGCAATTTCTTACCTTCCAGGAATTCAAGGAAAGCACCGCCGGCAGTCGATATATAAGAGACTTTATCGTATATATTATATTTCTGAATTGCAGCAATCGTATCGCCACCACCAGCCAATGTGAATGCATTTGTATTAGCAATTGCATTGGCAATTGTCCTGGTTCCTTCACCAAACTGATCAAACTCGAATACGCCAACAGGGCCATTCCAGACAACCGTGCCTGCTTTCATAATAATATCAGCCAACTCCCGCGCACTTCTTGGGCCGATATCAAAAATCATTTCTTCATCTGTTACTGCATTCACATCTTTTAATACGGCTGGTTCATTTGCATCAAATTTTTTACCAATGACAACATCAACCGCTATTGGTATCGAAGCATTACGTTTCGCCATCTTGTCCATTAGCATTTTTGCTGTCGGCACCAGATCATCTTCACACAATGATTTTCCAATATTATACCCTGCCGCTTTAATGAAGGTATTGGCGATACCTCCACCAACAACCAGTTGATCGACCTTTTCAGAAAGTGATTCAAGTACGGTCAGCTTGGTTGAAACTTTTGAACCGCCAACGATTGCCACCATTGGACGTGCTGGACTTAATAATGCTTTTGTCAAAGCTTCCAGTTCTTCTGTTAACAGAATACCCGCACATGCCACCGGCGCATATTTGGCAACACCATGGGTTGATGCCTGCGCTCGATGTGCCGTGCCAAAAGCGTCCATCACAAATATGTCGCATAGTTTGGCATATTTACGCGCCGTCTCTTCATTATTTTTCATCTCGCCTTTATTGATACGGCAATTTTCCAGAACGACTACCTCGCCCTCTGCCACATCAAATCCACCTTCGACCCAATCTTTGATTAGACGAACCGGCCTGCCAAGACGCTCGGCAATATTATCGGCCACGGGTTTAAGTGAATTTTCCTCAGTCCACTCGCCTTCCTCAGGGCGGCCCAAGTGAGAAGTCACCATCACTTTGGCACCTTGTTTCAGGCAATGATGAATTGTCGCCATAGATGCTGTAATGCGTGCATCTGAGGTAACAATGCCTTCTTTGATAGGCACATTAAGATCAGCACGTATAAACACGCGCTTTCCCTTGAGGTTGAGATCAATAAGCTTGATAACAGACACAATGAACTCCAAATTTATTTAAGTAAAAGTATAAAGGATAGCGAACGCGCTACCCTTTACATAAAAAAACCAGGAAAAATATGATGCGAGCGTTGTTAAAATTAAAGTTTGTAGTTATCTACAAGCTGTTAACTCTTTAACCCTAATTACCCGGCGACAACACGGGCCATTTCCAATATTTTGGTGGAGTAGCCCCATTCATTGTCATACCATGCAACAACCTTGACGAAAGTTCCATCCAGTGACATGCCTGCTTCAGCATCAAATATGGACGTACAGCTTTCACCACGAAAATCGGTCGATACAACCTTCTGGTCGGTATAACCAAGTACGCCTTTCATTTGTCCTTCCGAAGCAGCACGCATGGCATTACATATTTCTTCGTAGGTCGCTTCATGATCCAGTTCTACCGTCAAATCGACGACTGACACATCAGAAGTCGGAACACGAAAAGCCATACCTGTGAGTTTTTTGTTCAATTCTGGAATAACCCGACCAACTGCCTTAGCAGCACCCGTTGAAGAAGGGATAATATTTTCCAGAATACCACGACCACCACGCCAGTCCTTATTAGAAGGACCATCCACCGTTTTTTGAGTCGCAGTTGCTGCATGGACAGTTGTCATCAAACCACGTTTAATACCCCATTTATCATTCAATACTTTCGCGATCGGCGCAAGACAATTGGTTGTACAGGACGCATTGGAAATAATACTTTCACCTTTATAGGTTTTATCATTCACACCATATACAAACATTGGCGTTTCATCTTTTGAAGGTGCTGACATAATCACTTTTTTAGCGCCTGCTGCAAGATGTTTCTCACAAGTTTCTTTTGTAAGAAAAAGGCCGGTAGATTCAATCACCACCTCAGCACCCACTTCGCCCCACTTCAACTCAGAAGGATCCTTTAGCGCAGTCAGGCGAATCTTCTTGCCATTAACTACCAAAGTATTTTCATCGATAGAAACATCGCCTTTGAAACGACCATGCACTGAATCATGTTTCAACATATACGCCAGATAATCTGGCTCAAGCAGATCATTGATCGCAACAATTTCAATATCTGGAAAATTTTGTATTGCCGAACGGAATACCATGCGTCCAATGCGCCCAAAACCATTAATACCAACTTTAACTGTCATATTTGAAACTCCTTAAATAGAAATCTGTACTATATGGAAACAAGACACCTCATTTACCCCACTTTTCCGTTAATCATAGGATACCTTTAACTTTATTCACGACATTCTCAACAGTAAAGCCAAAGTGTTTGAATAATTCGTTAGCAGGCGCTGATTCACCAAAAGAATCTATGCCGACCACATCACCCTCAATACCCACGTATTTACGCCACGTATCAGTGACGCCCGCTTCAACAGCGACCCGTCTTACCCCCTTAAGCAACACACTGTCTTTATAGGATTGATCCTGACGATCAAATATATTGGTACATGGCATTGAAACGACGCGCACATGGATGCCTGTTTCAGCCAATGCCTTCTGCGCATCCATCGCCAACCCAACCTCAGATCCCGTCGCAATGATGATTGCCTGCGGCTTGCCGTCGGCTGCTTCTGATAAAACATAACCCCCCTTGTCGATCAGCTTGATAGTCGCCGCATCCCGCTTCTGGAACGGAAGATTCTGGCGGCTGAATATCAATATAGAAGGTCCATTTTTACGTTCAATGGCTCTTGCCCAGGATATGGTTGACTCGACCGTATCACAAGGTCGCCATACATCTATATTAGGGATATGGCGTAACGTTGCAATCTGTTCAATTGGTTGATGTGTTGGACCATCCTCGCCCAAGCCGATTGAATCATGGGTATACACAAATAGACAACGGATTTTCATCAATGCGGCCATGCGCAAGGCATTGCGAGCATATTCCGAGAACATCAGGAATGTTGCGCCATAGGGAATAATACCGCCGTGCAAAGCCATTCCATTCATCATGGCACTCATGCCAAATTCACGCACACCATAATATATGTAATTGCCACCGGTTTTATGACTGACACCTTTAGAGCCTGACCAGATCGTCAGGTTAGATCCAGCCAGATCAGCAGAACCACCAATTAATTCCGGCAACACAGGTGCCAGACCTTCAATCGCATTTTGTGATGCTTTGCGACTGGCAATTGTTTCCTCTTTTGCATTAACTTGTTTGATAACCCCGTCTGCATAGCTTTGCCAGTTTGCAGGTAACTCACCCGCGACGCGACGTTTAAATTCAGCGGCCTCGGCAGAATATTTCCGAGCGTATTCAGCGAATTTCTGATTCCAGTCTTTCTCCAGTTTCTTTCCTTTAGCTTTTCCATCCCAGATATCATAGACTTCCTGAGGGATTTCAAACGGCGGATACTTCCAGCCAATATGTGGGCGAGCCGCCGCAATTTCCGCGTCACCTAACGCAGCGCCATGGACTGAATGTGTATTCGCCATATTGGGAGATCCCAAACCGATGACGGTCTTGCAGCAGATCATTGTCGGCTTATCATTAACTTGCTTAGCCACTTCAATTGCCGCTTCAATTGCCACTGGGTCATGGCCGTTAACATTAGGAACCACGTGCCAACCATAGGCTTCAAAACGCTTAGGCGTATCATCGGTGAACCAACCCTCGACATGACCATCAATCGAAATACCGTTGTCATCGTAGAAACAGATTAATTTACCTAAACCCAGTGTACCTGCTAATGAACAAGCCTCGTGAGAGATGCCTTCCATTAAACAGCCATCACCCAGGAATACATAGGTGTAATGATTAACAATATCAAAACCTGGCCGGTTAAATTCGGCGGCAAGGATCTTTTCCGCTAACGCCATACCGACCGCGTTAGTAATTCCTTGTCCTAGCGGACCAGTTGTCGTTTCTACCCCAGGGGTATATCCATACTCTGGATGTCCTGGCGTCTTGGAATGGAGTTGCCGAAAACGTTTGATTTCCTCCATGGGTAAGTCGTAACCGGTCAGATGCAATAATGCATAGATCAGCATGGACCCATGCCCATTCGACAATACGAAACGGTCGCGATCAGCCCAATCAGGATTGGCAGGATTATGACGCAGATGGTGGATCCACAATACTTCAGCAATTTCAGCCATGCCCATCGGCATGCCGGGATGGCCAGAGTTGGCTTTTTGCACAGCATCCATTGCCAACGCACGAATTGCACTGGTCAGATTCTTAAATACCGGCGCGTCAAAATCCTTGAATGTACCCATCAACACTGACTCCCTTAAATTCAACAAACAAAATACGATATTATCGCTTAAGATACGATATCCGACAACTCCCAGTCTATTTTAAAATATTAAAAGAACCCGCAACGCTCGCAATTGCTTCCAAAAACATCTATTAAAAAATCCGGATAATTATCATAAGAGCACCTCTAAAAATTCAGAGTTCTAAACAAGACCAGGCGCGAATAAAAAATATTGACGCAGCATATGATTGATAGGTAAGGAAATATTTTTTGTGAGCAACGAAATATGGTGACGAAACGGGGTAAGCAGGCAAGCCGCAAAGCGGCTGCTCGCAAATATGGATTTTTAGCGGTGCCCATAAGGAAAACAAGCGATCAAATACAGACGAACCTGATCTCCAGGAGTCTGTCGGACTTCAGTGATCGTAGCGAGCAAAGTGGGAAAGCGAGGACAGATTGGCCGGATTTTGAGGCGCATAGTCATTCTATGCAACGAAAAATCAGGGTAATATGAACCGCTTGTCCCATTTGCGCAGTCGATCAACCTTAAGTCCGACAGACTCCTGGATACACCACTATTGAATACAACAAAAATCATTCGATAGAAACGATCATTTTCATTCATTTAACAAATCAACCCAGAATGGGGCAAACAATCATATCAATGGTTCCGCAACCGAATACCCAACAACTTTATTTTGCGGTAAAGATGCGTCCGCTCGAGTCCTGCCTTTTCTGCGACACGGGTCATATTTCCACCTTCCTGATCAATCAAACGCTCAAAAAATGTTTTTTCGAATAAGTCACGTGCCTCACGCAAAGGAAGATTGAGCGGTATGTCGGCAATAACTGATGATGTTGCAGAAGGAGAACCCGGATATTCCAATGCTTGCTGTACCGCCTCAGCTGAAATTTCACTGCCGGCACAAGTCAGCGCCAAAGATCGCACAATACCAGAAAGTTGGGTAAGATTGCCTGGCCAGTCGTAATTACGCAAACAATTAAGTGCCGCTGTACTAAATTGCAACAGCGGCACTTCACCAGATTCAATAAAACGAGAGAGCATCAGATTAGCAAGTTCCGGAACATCTTCACGATGCATCCTCAGCGCAGGAACACTAATACTCAGACCGCTTAATGCCTCATATAACTTTGGATGATAAGTGCCTTGTGCTGTTAACTCAGCTAAAGGTAACGAAGTAGCACAAACCAATCGCACATTATATTTTTCTATCTTGCTCAGCAATAACAATAAGCCTTTTTGCCCTAATCTGTTGATCTCCCCAACATCTTTAAGAAACAGCAAACCATCTCTCGCCTGTTCCAACATATTTAACGGCGCATCTGCAAGTGAAGCAAGTGCCTCTGGCTCAATCCAGGGTGTGTTTGGTCGATGCATAAAGCGCGCGCATAACTCGATACCTGCGCCTGGTTCGCCAGTCAATAATAATGGCGCTTTTAAATTAGCTACTTGCTCCAATCTTTTTTTTAGGTCCTCAATCAAGGCTCCTCGACCCAGACTGGCAAGTGAAAGTGAAGACAGCTGTTTACCCTGACCGCCACGCAACGCCCGACCAACGGTACTCAACAGTTTTTGCAGCGGTATCGGCTTTTCCAGATAGCCAAAAGCACCAATACGTGTCGCCTCGACTGCCGTATCAATCGTGCCATGTCCAGACATCATGACGACTGGCATCGTCAACAATCCGCCACTTGCCCAGTCTTTTAATAACGTAATGCCATCCGTATCCGGCATCCAGATATCCAGCAACACCAAATCAGGACGTGTCTGGCTTCGCCAACTGCGCGCTTGTTCCGCATTTTCTGCCAGAACCACGCGATAACCTTCATCTCTCAGAATTTCTGATAGTAGCTCACGTATACCAACTTCATCATCAACTACAAGTATCGTATTGTTAGTCATCAATCTAGCATTCCTTCAATGTGATATTGACGGGTTCAGGGTCAGGCAAGTAAGGAGACAGAATCTCAAGGCGCGCCCCCACCGGGGAAGACATATACTTGCCAAAAAGCGCACAGTGGATATCTACTTCTCTACTCACTTAAGGGCACCTCTAAAAATCCAATTTTGCGAGCAGCCGCTTTGCGGCTTGCCTGCTTACCCCGTTTCGTCGCAACACGGCGTTGCTCATAAAAAATTTTCTCTTACATATCAACCATATGCTGCGCTCAAATTTTTTTCTCGCGCCTTGTCTTGCCTGGGAACTTGAGTTTTTAGAGATGCCCTTATGCTACTTCATAATAGACTACCGAGTTACTTCCTTTAATCATTGGCAAGCTAATGGCAACGCTTGCGCCACGAGGCGTCATATTCCTGACTTGAATGTTGCCGCCATGCTCTTCAACAATTTTTTTAACAATTGACAACCCAAGCCCGGTTCCTTTGGATTTGGTCGTAACATAAGGTTCGAAAGCACGCGTTTTAATTTGTTCAGAAAATCCACTTCCGTTATCACTCACACTCAGTTGCACATTATTATTCGACACTTCAGTCCTGACAGTAATGGTTGGTTTTGCCACGTCAACCAGTGCATCCTGCGCATTCTGCAATAGATTATGCAGCACTTGACGCAAGCGCGCAGAGTCTCCTTTTACAGTCGGCAGATTTGCGGCTAATGACTGGTGAATACGAGGACGCGCGCTGCCCTCTATGGCGACACTCTCCGTCTCATAGAGCGCCAATACTTCCCGCACCAATCGATTTAAATCCAGCTGCCGTAATTCCAGTTCGGGCGCACGGGCATACTCGTTAAATTCATTCACCATTCTTTTCAGCGCTTCTACTTGATTAACAATGGTCTCGGTAGAACGCCGCAGAATTTTCGCGTCCTGCTCATTCAGTTTTCCCGCAAACTTGTGCAGCATCCGCTCCGCTGAGAGCTGAATGGGCGTTAATGGATTCTTTATTTCATGGGCAAGTCGGCGCGCAACCTCACCCCGCGCGACGGTACGCTGCACTTGTAATAAATTAGTAATATCGTCAAATACGACGACACCGCCCCCCCCTGAAATTTGAGGCAAGTGTGTTCCACGCAGCAGTAATACCTGATTATTACGCTCACCAGAACGTGTTAATTGATGCTGCCACTCACTCTCTTTCCCTGACAGAAAATTTTCGCGAATCTCTGATACCAGCGCATACAACTGCGGTTCTTTTTCCGTACAATCATCAATAGTCGAACCATCCAGACTAATTAATGGAATTTGTAGAATTTGTTCTGCACTTCGATTTGCTATACACAAATTAAGCCTGTCATCAAATACCAACACGCCAGAAGAAAGATTGGCCAAAATACTTTCCAAATGCGCTCTGGCACTTTCGACTTTCTGCTGATTCAATTCCGCTGCTGCACGCGCCTCTTCCAACTGTTGCGTCATCGAATTAAATGATCGGGTCAATATCCCTAGTTCATCATTACTTTGCACTAAATGGCGCCTACTAAAATCACCTTGGGCTACAGCACGCGTACCTTCCGCCAGCATTCCCAGTGGCGCGCTCAATCTCTCACTGATAAGGAAAGCCGCTGCCAGTGCTGAAAATAGTGAAAGCAACAGAACTAAAGTCAATGTGACGCTGTATAGCCGAGTCAGCCCTTGGCGTGACAATAACAACTCCTGATAATCACGATATCCCGCTTGTAATGTTTCCGCATCTTCAGCCAACTGCTGCGGCACTGGCTGCAATAATTGCAGAACACGAATATCTTCATTTAAACTCAGCACATTTACCGGCGCCACAACGCGCAAATACAATCCCTCTCCTGCAATAGATTCTACTGCACTATAAGCTTTCTGCACGCGAATATGGCGCATTATGGACGCGCCCGGCATCTCTGGAAAAAACGCCATATTATTCACACTGGAGAATGCAATCACCTTACCATCCTGACTAAATAAGGTCGCTTCCTGCACCTCAGATTGATCCAATAATTCGTTCAATGTCAGCAAGGGTGAGATCGCTTGTACAGATAACGTCAATGCGGCAGCCTGTGCTTTTTTGTGCAACTCACCCAACAAATTATCGAGCATGGTCTGCCCTAAATTCAATCCTCCTTCAAGCGCGCGATCAACCTTAACATCAAACCAGGATTCGATACTTTTCCCCAGAAACTGCACTGACACGGTATATACCAGCGCACCAGGAAGAATTGCCATCAAAGAAAAAATCAATAGCAAGCGTAGCGCCAATCTGGAGCCAAATTCGCCCGCCTTGAGTCTGCGGGTGAGCCGCCATAATAAGTACCCAACGACAGCCATGAGAAATAAAACGAAAACAATATTGAGTGCGATCAGCAGGCGGTAACGACGCTCAAAAAATTCCGTATTGGCGCCCGCAGTCGCCAGTAAAAAAAGCATGACTGCGCCCAAACCCGCGCCAATAATAATGACGTATTTCACAGCTCCTCTTTTTTATAAAGTTTCTGTGTAGATAGCGGTACATTAGTACGCCACTCCAATGTATCGGAAGTTAGATTCCATGCCTTTGATCCCAGTGTTTCCATCTGAAATGGCTTGGCTAATCGTGATACATCAAGCCACATACGGAGTCTGGCGATATAGTCCACACCTTGCTCCAGCTCGGATTTTACAAAAACAGGGCGGCCACGTAATCGGCTCAGGACACGCAGCGCCTCATCCAGCGTATCAAAGCTTTGTGACCATGATCCGTGACTTAAACGATATTTACGGGTAAGTGCATAATAGCTCAGCTCCATGCGCAACTTACTGCGCGCCACTTCTTCATCAAACCAATACCAGCGAGGGTTCAGCACACTGAATTTGGTGACAAAATAGAGCGAAATTCCTTTTTCAAGCGCCTGCTCTAAAATGGAACTGAGAACAATTTTAGCATCAACATTAAGTTGATAACCTTCTTCCACCACATCCAGACCAACAAAGGTTATCTGTATCTCGCCCGTTGCGCGCGCCGTCGCTGACAGAAGTAACATGGCTATTAGCATCGATAATATGACCACACGCGACGTCAGCACAAACCACATGGCAAACTTAGGTTTTATGCAACAACGTATAGAAGAAACCGTCATGCTGAGAATCCGGTAAGAGTTGTCCATCAATCATACCTACTTGAGTAAGCGGTAATTGGCGGGCATCTGAATGATGATACAAAAAATCTTCTACCTGCCATCTATTTTCTTCAGCAAATACTGAGCAGGTAACATATAGCAACTTACCACCTTTACTGAGTGTCTGCCATAAGGCATTAAGAATCACCTGCTGGCTCGCTGAAAATTTAAGCAGATCGCGCTCGCGTCGCAACCATTTTATATCTGGATGACGGCGCACCACACCCGACGCAGAGCAGGGAACATCGGCCAGGATACGATCAAATGGCTTGCCATCCCACCACTGCGACGGATACGCCGCATCATCACAGATCAAATGATTAACTTTGATTTTCAATCGATCAAGGTTTTGTTCCACTCGAGCAAGCCTTTCCGCATCATTGTCCAGCACGGTCAACGCCACTTGCGCCAACTCCATGAGATGTGTCGTTTTCCCCCCAGGGGCTGCACAAGCATCCAATACCCGCATGCCATCATGCACATCCAGGAGAGGTGCTGCCAATTGGGCGCCCGCATCCTGTATGGTCACTAACCCATCGGCGAATCCGGGCAATTTCTCTACGCCAACGGGTTGCCTTAACTTAAGCGCATTATTCCATAACAATTGCACAGGCATACCCGCAGTTTCGAGCAATTCACGATATTCATCCACGCCAATCTGGCGGCGATTTACCCTTAACGTCATGGGTGGATGCTGGTTATCTGCTTCCAGCACTGCCTGGTAACTTTGAGGATATTGCAAACGAAGTTTATCAATCCACCATTGTGGATGGGAATAACGCCCCTCATCATCCAGGGCTGCTTGCTCCAACAGAGTGGTGCGCTGCCGTATAAAATTACGTAATATCGCATTAATTAAGCCTTGTATACCTTTGTTACCACCCATAAAGCGAGCAGTAGAAACGGCATGATCCACCACGGCATAAGGCGGCGCCTTGCTGTATTGTAATTGATATAAACTCACCAGCAATAAACAACGTAAGCGCTTGTCATATAATGGTTTCTTTAACAAGAGTTTTAGTAGCGCATCCAGTTGACCATAAAAGCGCAGGACGCCATAACTTAAATCTTGAATCGCGCCACGCTGTTGATTCGAAAGTGCTGGATTAGCACGCCAGGACACCTGCAATTCCGCCGTTAAGCTTGCGCCAGCCAACACCTTGTCTACTGTCGCGACAGCTACCTGCTGCGTCTTAATCACCTCGGCGACAAGGAATTAAAGCAATCCCCCGGCTGCAATGTATAACCTGTTAGAAATTCAGCCGCATTCAATTTTCTTCCGCCCGCTTTCTGTACTGTTTCCAGAATTATGCTACCTCGGCCACAGGCCACCGTAATGCCATTACGCCCTATTGCAACAATTTCTCCTGGCTGACCTGAATCACCCCCGATCACCTTTACTTGCCAGATTTTCAATACGTTACCCTGTATCTGCGTATATGCGCCAGGGCTTGGGTTAAAGGCGCGAACCACCTGGCTTATTCGATCCGCATCCAATCGCCAGTCAATCTCTGCTTCGGCTTTCTTGATTTTAGGTGCATAGCATGCAAGCGCTTCATCCTGCACAATTGCAACAAGTTTTCCTTGCTGCAGCAGTATCAAGGCTTCCTTGATACTCAATGCACCCAATGTGCAAAGCTTATCGTGCAATACCTGCGTCGTATCATCTGGTGCAATTGGAATGGGCCTTGTTAACAACAGGGCGCCGGTATCAAGACCTGCATCCATCTGCATGATCGTAATGCCGGTTTCCCGGTCACCGACCTGTATTGCTCGATGAATCGGCGCGGCACCACGCCAGCGCGGCAACAGTGAAGCATGGATATTGAGGCAACCATAACGCGGAATATTCAGCACCACTTTGGGTAAAATTAACCCATAAGCGGCGACCACCATGACATCGGCATTAAATCCTTCTAACTGAGAATGAAGGACTGGCGACTTAAATGTTTGTGGTTGCAATAAAGTCATCTCATACTTCAACGCTCGCAATTTAACGGCACTTGCAACCATTTTCATTCCTCGTCCCGCAGGGCGGTCGGGTTGTGTCAACACACATACTATTTCATGGCCAGCCTCTATCAGCGATTCCAAAGCACAGGCAGCAAATACCGGCGTACCAGCAAAAATGATCTTCATTTTAAATGCATCCTCGCGGTTATTAAATAATGGCACACAGAAGCATTCAGGGCACCTCTTTCAAGAAACAATTATAAATTACTGATTATAAGAAATATAAAAAAGAAAAAAGATCCATGTTACTAACTTCATCATGCTTCTTCCTGACGCCTTGCCGCCTCCGGCCGATTACTACGCTAAAAATTCAGAGTTCTAAACAAGATCAGGCGCGAATAAAAAATATTGACGCAGCATATGATGGATAGGTAAGGAAATATTTTTTGTGAGCAACGAAGTATGGTGACGAAACGGGGTAAGCAGGCAAGCCGCAAAGCGGCTGCTCGCAAATATGGATTTTTAGCGGCGCCCT
>JAUXRH010000113.1 GCA_030682075.1 Nitrosomonas sp. | reverse complement strand
GCTGGAACACGAATTCCAGGAGCGCGGCATTCTCTATGTTCGCGAACAGTTCTTGCCAATTTTCTATCGAGGTAAGCCACTTGCTGCAACGTATCGTGTTGATTTTGTGTGTTTTGGCGAGGTAATTGTCGAACTTGAGGCGTTACAGCGGTTGACCAGTAATGAAGATGCGCAGGTTATCAATTACCTCAAGGCTCCCAGCCTGCATCGCGCATTACTCCTGAACTTCGGTGCGCCCCGCCTTGAACATAAACGCCTTGTTTTTAATCTGCGTTCATCTGCGTCATCTGCGGATAAATAGAATATGCGTAACATCAGCTATTTAACGAAAAGGATCGGAAAATCCGGCCAATCCGGCCAATCAGGCTCGTCCGCAGTAGATCAGTCTATTCTCGGACAGCCTCCTGGTTGATCACCAGAGAAGATACAATCGGAGGGAACATTGTGATGACCAGAACAGAAGATATGATTCCAGGCGCGCTGCATAAAAGAAAGGATGATGCCAGGGTGCTGATTATGGTGGACAAGTATGTCCCTGGCGCGAACATGGAAGGCATCCTGGGTGGGGTCGGATATAATGTTATTGGCATCTGCGCCTCAGGCCAGGAGGCGTTAGACAGACTAAAAAAAGACAAACCAAACCTGGTGTTGACGGACATTTTGCTGCACGACTGCAATGGTATTGAGATAGTGCAACAGCCGGAATCACAAATGGGCAACTCCAATCTCTACATCTATTTCACCGCGCATGCCACTAACGCGATGGTGCAACGCACCAGGACCATCCCGGCTTCTTCAGGCTGCATCGTCAAGCCCTGTAATGCCGGGAAACCGCATCATGATTTCGAGCAAAGTTTTTGCCAGTACTACGGCATTGCGCCATCGCAGGAGCACATCATGCCACTGCCCGTTCAACCACCTATCCGGGTACTGCTGGTTAACGGCCACCCGATCGAACTGTCTGGGCTGGAAAAACTGATAGAGGGCGAGAGGCCGCGCATGGAAGTTGTCGGCGCCGCTGACAATGGCGCTGACGCCAGGCGGCTGTCCAGGGAGAAACAGCCCGACATCCTTTTGCTCGACCTTTGCCTGGGCGATGAAAAAGACGACGATCTCATTCCAGACCTGGTGCAGGATACAAATATCCGCATCCTGATCTTCACCGATGCGTTCGATCTGGAAAAGGTCGATCGCGCGGTGCTGAGCGGTGCGCGTGGCGTAGTGCATAAGAAGGAGTCAGCGCAGACCCTCCTCAAAGCCATCGAGAAGATCCATGCGGGTGAACTGTGGCTTGACCGGAACGCTACCAGCCGCATCTTCATCGAGTTATCCCGTGGCGCGGAAAAGGCGCTGCCTGACTTGGAGGCTGAAAAAATCGCTACCCTTACCCGTAAAGAGCGCGAGGTCGTCATCGCGTTCGCGCAGGAATCGGGTGCGCAAAACAGGCAGATTGCGGCCATGCTATGTATGGGCGAATCCACTTTGCGTAACCATCTGACCTCCATTTTCAGCAAGCTGGGGGTTGTCAATCGTTTTGATCTTTTTATGTTTGCTAAACGCCACTGCAACCAGCAGGGTTTGATAAACCCGCAGCCTGAGCCTCCCGCGCGGGATTCATCAAAGCCCGCATAACGTATAGGACAAATGTACTAATTTTTTGTAATAAAAACAGGATAAGTGTCCCTGATAAAAAGGGACTGATCTCCCTTACATCTGAGCTATTTTAAGTATAAAGTCCACATAACTGGAAAAATGATGCTTGATTATAAAAGGAAAGAAGAGCGGATTTGCTGTGAATTGCGCGTGACGATAGGAGAAGCTTGGGGTATTGCCCACAACATCAGTGCTTCTGGAATATATTTTGAAACCGATCTGGAACTGACGTTGGGAAGCCGGATTGACTTCATGATCAAGTACGATACTCCCGGCGGCGGTATAAAGCTCAATTGCGAGGGGTCGGTTGTGCGCATTGAACAACGCAGCAACCGGCTGGGCGTGGCTGCCAGGATCATCGAATCAAAATTTAACGCCGCCAGTGCATAACAGTGAGCAGTAAACCAAACGGAAGGAGGATAAGGATGGAAAAACAAAATCTTGTAAAGTAATAGAGTAAATCAGTCGCAAATGAGTAAAAAGATAGTTTGTGTTTATTTTTCAGTAGTTTGTAAAATTCTGATGCGGTAAGATGAGGTATAAGGTTTTTTGAGTGGTTATGTGTTTTTGTTTTTAAATGATAAATGGAGAATAGAATGAAAAATTCATTACGAATGATTGGAATTGCAGCAGTGATGTGGTTCGGACTAAGTGGCGGTGTGGCGAATGCTCTAACACCTGGTTCGATAGATGCAAATTTCGTTAACAATGGTACTAGCTTTAATGCAAATTTTGGTAATGATTCAGTTATCGGAGCATTTATTGACCACCACACATTCACGGCGACGGCCCCTATGTTCGGATTGACCGGATCTAGTTTAATTAGCGGTTTTAAATTCCCTCTGGGATTCGATGTCGTTATCAGTTCTTTTGAGTTACATAATGTTACTACCAGTTCTCTAGTGGCAAGTGGAACAATAATAGGGGGAATATTTGGATCTTTGGGTACTGCCGGATTAGTGAGTGGAAACATTTATGACTTGGTTGTGACTGGCGCTCCAGCGTTTGCGGGGGTTGTAGGCACATATTCAGGAAACGTAAGTATTTCACCCATTCCAGAACCAGAAACCTACGCCATGTTGCTGGTGGGTCTAGGTTTGGTGGGCTTTACGCTGCGTCGCAGAAAAACCGGAAGCTCATCGGCTTCTTTGGCATAAACAGCAGGAAAACTTGTCTCCGGGAATTCCAGGGTTTTACATTCTCGGAGGCAGCCTGTTAACCCGGATATTGCATGAATTCGCATGATGATCACGCATGATATTGGTTTCACAAGGGATTTTTCGAAGAAGCGGTGTAGTTATTCATACACCTGACTGAGACAAATTCCTTGTGGAATCAAGAGACCAGTGAGGGCGTGTGCAATTCATGCAATATCCGGGTTAACTGTTGAGTATAAAGAAGGTGTTGATTGCATTGATACTTGATAACGTGGTGCCAGTTTTTTTGGGCTGGCGTGGTTGGGTTGTGGTTTGTAGTGGATGAGCCACTGGAAACCAAAAGAATGGAATGGGAAATAAAATGTTTAATTTAAAAAATCTTGTACTTTTTGTTATCGCGGGATTCTTTAGCTTTGGTGGCTTGGCTCATGCAGCGACGACGACGACTTATCACTTTGGCAGTTTATTGTCAGGTTCGGTTGTCCCTGCAAACTTTCATTTTGCAGATCTAATCGCAGTTGATAATGAGGATGGCAACTGGTCGTTTACACTGAATACGCTGCCTGCTTTTGCCACCACCTTCGGTTCGAGTGCCTTTTTGGGTTCGATGGCTGTTGACCGCACTATTGGATCTCTGCCTACTACTGCCAATGTGTCGGGTGGGGTGACCAGTGTTGGTGTAAGCAATGGCAGTGGGCCTTTGGGAGATTTTGATTTTAGATACACATTTGGACAAGGAGCGGATAGGCTTATTGGGGGTGAATCTGTTTCATGGACTAGCGCGGGTCTGCCAAGTGGTGTCTTTGCTAATGGTCAGTTAGCTCTCCATGTGCAGCGTATTGGCCCCGATGATGAATCTGTCTGGATATCTCCCGTCCCAGAACCAGAAACCTACGCCATGTTGCTGGCAGGCTTGGGGCTGTTGGGCTTTGCTGTTCGCCGCAGAAAGACTGAAGCTTGATAAAACCTGAATTGATTGTATTTCATAAAACCCCGGCTTGGTAGCGGGGTTTTTTTATTTGGAATGACCTGTCACGGATGATGATCTGTTGCTGAATCTCCTGCATGATCGCGCGGCCTTTTGCCGGATAGCGCCTTTCGGCGCCTATGTTTTTTTCATGGTGCTGGTGGATGTGCTGTTGTGGCTCGGCTGGAGCGCGGATGATTGCCGCTGGCTCTATGCGGTGAAGATTGCTGCCGTTGCTGGCCTGCTTTGGCTGATGAGAGGCGCTTACAGCGAATTGCGCTGGCCGCATGGCGTAAGTGTCCGTACCTGGGCTGTTGCGATTGCCGTCGGCGCAATCGTATTCATTGCCTGGATCAACCTGACTGCGGACTGGATGGTGATGGGCGCATCCATTGGCTTTGACCCGCATG
This sequence comes from Nitrosomonas sp., assembly GCA_030682075.1. GTDB lineage: Bacteria > Pseudomonadota > Gammaproteobacteria > Burkholderiales > Nitrosomonadaceae > Nitrosomonas. The sequence continues at coordinate 892 of JAUXRH010000113.1, read as the reverse complement.
ATGATGACGGTATCGACTGGTTTCTGGTTGCCGTGAGGCTGGCAGGGGCAGTGCTGGTGGTTCCCTTGATGGAAGAACTGTTCTGGCGATCATTCCTGATGCGCTGGATCGCCCATCCAAATTTCCTCGCAGTCAATCCAGCGCAGGTGGGATTCAAAGCATTTTGCATCACGGCGGTATTTTTTGCGGTTGCACACAACCTATGGCTGGCCGGGTTATTGGCCGGAGTGGTTTACAATCTTTTGTATATGCGCAGCGGCACGCTGTGGTCACCCATTCTCGCGCATGCGGTCACCAATGCTTTGTTGGGTGTGTGGGTAGTTTCCACTGGCAACTGGGGCTTCTGGTAATTTCCAGTGTCAGCACGCTATCGTAATGTCCGGCTTCCAGAAAATTAGAAAAACCTGCTCGTCGCAGGTAATGACGCGCTTTAAATAAACCCTGATGTTACGCATATTCTATTTATCCGCAGATGACGCAGATGAACGCAGATTAAAAACAAGGCGTTTATGTTCAACCTAAAAACCTCAGTTGAATGGAGTTTAAAGTGCGCTGATTTTTATTTTTGGCAAGGCACAATGAGGCGTAATAACGTGTTATTACAACGAACTGTAACGCAGCAAAAATTAAAAAGCGGCGTGCTATAAACACCCTAGTTTGACTCACCATTTGGGTGAGCCGGCATTTGGTCGAATTGTCTCATGTATTCATCTCGTTAGTCATCTCGGATAACGGTCAGCTGAGGGTTTTAGGTTCAACGATCATGAATAGACTATTCATGATCGTTTGGCTTTCATGGGTGATTTTTCCTTCACCACCAAGACGATCGAAGTCGGCTTTCAAGCGGTCAATCTCAGCTCTAACTGAAGTTTTATCCAGGCTCGCCACGTTG
>JAUXRH010000112.1 GCA_030682075.1 Nitrosomonas sp. | reverse complement strand
AGACCAGGCGCGAATAAAAAATATTGACGCAGCATATGATGGATAGGTAAGGAAATATTTTTTGTGAGCAACGAAGTATGGTGACGAAACGGGGTAAGCAGGCAAGCCGCAAAGCGGCTGCTCGCAAATATGGATTTTTAGAGGTACCCTAAAGGTACTGTTATTATGAAAGAAAGCACTAAAGCCACGACAGAAGACATCTGATTTATGGGTATCCTTCTTTTCACCAAGTATGATCTAATGAAGCGTTGCGGGCTAAAATAAGTCGCCAAGTCTGTTTTTTCAATCACCTATATATATTTACATGGTCGATCTGGTCCACGAATTAATTTCTGAAACTGCCGCTCGAATGCCTGATACCGAAGCATTGGTCTATCAGAGAAGTCAGATGAGTTATGCCACGTTAGCCAAAGCGATTGAGAAAACAGCCGGTGGTTTTTGTGACCTGGGTCTTGGTCGATATGAACGACTTGCGGTCTATCTGGAGAAATGTTTAGAAACGGTGACCGCTTTATTTGGTGCAGCAGCGGCTGGTGGCGTATTTGTTCCGATCAATCCCCTGCTTAAGCCAGAGCAGGTGGTCTATATCCTGAGTGATTGCAATGTAAGAATTTTGGTGACTTCGGTTGAGCGGCTGAAGTTGCTTGCTGATGTTTTACCGCAGTGTCATGATCTTCATGCTGTCGTGGTGATTGGTTTGGCAGAAGAACTGCCGATTATCTCCGGTTTGAATATTATATCCTGGGACGCGATGTGTTCTGCCGCTGCGTTTAGCAAGCAACCGCACAGTATTGATAGCGATATGGCGGCGATTCTTTATACTTCGGGTAGTTCGGGTAAGCCAAAAGGAGTCGTACTCTCGCACCGCAATCTGGTGGTTGGCGCAAAAAGTGTTTCTCAATACCTGGAGAATAAACCCGATGACCGAATTTTGTCCGTGTTGCCACTCAGTTTTGATTATGGACTTAGTCAGTTAACGACTGCTTTTTATACAGGCGCAACCAATGTTTTGATGAATTATTTGCTGCCAGGTGACATTATTCGCAGGGTCGAGGAAGAGAACATCAGTGGCCTGGCGGCGGTACCACCTTTGTGGATTCAATTGGCGCAGTTAAACTGGAACAAAGTTAAGTCACTTCGTTATATTACAAATTCTGGCGGGACTCTACCAGGCACGACCCTTGGTTTGCTTCGTAGCGCGCTACCGGATACTAAAATATTTCTTATGTATGGTCTTACGGAAGCGTTTCGCTCGACTTTTTTGCCGCCAGAAGCGGTTGATCAACGTCCAGATTCTATGGGTAAGGCGATTCCCAACGCTGAAGTGCTTGTTCTGCGTGAGGATGGTACGCATTGTGCGCCAGGTGAACCAGGAGAACTCGTGCATCGGGGGTCACTGGTATCCATGGGATATTGGAATGACGCCCAAAGAACGGCAACCTGTTTCAAACCCTTGCCATCATGCCAGCCGGGACTGACTGTGCCGGAGTTGGCTGTCTGGTCTGGTGATACCGTACGTATGGATGAAGCGGGTTATTTATACTTTATGGGTCGCCGTGATGAAATGATCAAGACCTCTGGCTACCGAGTGAGCCCTACCGAAGTGGAGGAAATAATTTACGCTACAGGATATGTAGAAGAGGCTGTTGCTATTGGGGTTCCGCACCCCATACTGGGCCAGGCGATTGTGGTTGTTGCAACGCTTCGGGAAGGGATAACACCGGATGCCGATGTCTTGTTGACAGCTTGTAAGCGCCGACTTCCCGCCTATATGTTGCCAGGCTTAATTGATATTCGTGAAGCTAATTTGCCACGTAATCCAAACGGTAAAATCGACCGTAAGCAGCTTGCACATGAGTTACAGCAAACTTTTATGGAAACGAGTTAACACGTGAGCAATATACGCCCCAAACATACCACGTTAACTCAATTTTCAGTGGCTGACGATTGTCTCCAAATTGGCGGCATGTCCCTTGTCCGGTTAGCTCAGAGAGTAGGTCAAACGCCGTTTTATGCTTATGACCGGCAGAAAATTACGCAACGTGTTGCACTTTTACGCCAGCATTTGCCAGGTGAAATTCATCTTCATTATGCGATGAAGGCAAACCCTATGCCCGCAGTCGTGCAGCATATGGCGAATCTGGTCGATGGGATAGATGTCGCATCATTAGGTGAAATGAAGGTTGCACTTGATACAATGATGGCGTCGACTAAGATTAGTTTTGCCGGACCGGGAAAAAGAGCAGCTGAGCTTTCCTGCGCGATTGCTGCGGGTATTGTCATCAATATGGAATCTGAACAGGAAATGGCGCATATCGCCAGTCTCGGCGAAGATCTTGATATTTGCCCAAAGGTGGCAGTTCGTGTTAATCCGGATTTTGAACTTAAATCCTCTGCTATAAAAATGGGTGGTGGATCAAAGCCATTTGGGGTGGATGCTGAGCGTGTTCCTGCCATGCTTGCTCGAATGGGTGAGCTGGGCCTGAATTTTGAGGGATTTCATATTTTCAGTGGTTCACAAAATCTAAAAGCGGCGGCTCTTCAGGAAGCCCATGAAAAAACACTGCAACTTGCAATACGCTTAGCTGAAAATGCACCGATGCCGGTCCGTTTGCTGAACATCGGCGGAGGTTTTGGCATACCTTATTTTCCTGGGGAAGAGGCGCTGGATATTGTCGCTGTGGGTGAGAACTTGCAACGTTTGCTGGCGGAAGTAAAGCGACAGCTTCCACAATCTCAAATTGTGCTTGAGCTGGGCCGCTACCTGGTCGGAGAGGCCGGTATCTATGTGTGTCGGGTATTGGAACGGAAGCTTTCAAGGGGGCAGGTATTTCTTGTGACAGATGGTGGCTTACATCATCATCTTGCGGCTTCTGGAAATTTTGGCCAGGTAATCCGTAAGAATTACCCCGTTGTGGTGGGTAATAAAATTCGGGGCAGTAAAAGAGAAACGGTCTCGGTAGTAGGGCCACTTTGCACACCATTAGATCTATTGGCAGATCAGATGGAAATGGCGAGAGCAGAGGCTGGGGATATGATTGTTGTCTATCAGTCAGGTGCTTATGGTTTAACGGCCAGTCCGACCGCGTTTCTCAATCATCCGCCACCTGTAGAAGTGTTGGTTTAGCTAATTCAGATTCGTCGTGCGGTTAACCAGCAATCTATAAGGTTTTTCGTGGTTTATCTTGTGGAGGGCACCTCTAAAAATTCAGAGTTCTAAACAAGACCAGGCGCGAATAAAAAATATTGACGCAGCATATGATTGATATGTAAGGAAATGTTTTTTGTGAGCAACGAAGTATTGTGACGAAATATGGATTTTTAGAGGTGCCCTGGAGGGAGAAGTAAGGGAAGGGGGTAGAATGTCATGTCGTTTCCCGGAACCTTTGGATAATATGAATAGTTTATATGAAAAGTACCATGAGTTTTTTGAGATTGTCATAGCCGATACGCCCGAGTTACTACAAGAAGTATTCCGTATACGCTATCAGCTAATATGTGTTGATATGCGTGTTCCTGAATATGACCCGTCACTTTATCCCGATGGACAAGAGAAAGATAATTATGACAATCATTCTGCTCATGTTCTTATACGATACCGCCCCTCAGGGGAATCTATTGGTACAGTACGTTTGATAATATCTGATCCAGAGGACCCTGAGAAGCCATTTCCTATCGAGCTGCATACAAAGATTGATCCTGCACTCTTTGACATAAAGAAATTGTCGCGGCGACATACTGGTGAGATTTCTCGTTTTATGATCATAAAGAAATTTGATCGATCAGGGGCCGAACGCCGCAGTGCTGAGAGAAGAATAACTATTGGAAATACCACTAAAACAGATCGGCGGACTATCAAGAACCTAACAATAGTACTTATGGCGGGCGTCGTGCGTTTGTGCGCTAAACATAATATCAGCAATTGGCTCGCAATTATGGAACCTTCTCTGAATAGATTATTTGGTTATTATGGACTGAACTTAAATCCTATTGGGCCGATAACTGACCATTACGGCTTACGTCAACCCTACTTTATAAAATTAACGGATGTGTTGGATAAAATGGCGAAAGAGCATCATGATGCGTGGGAAGTAGTGACGGAGCGTGGTAAGCATTGTCATTTTCTTAAAAATAGCGTTACCTCAATTGATAATTAGTTAAATTCTTAAGAGTAATTTTGTTAAAACTTAATATAAGTTATTGTTGTATTTTACTGATCTGTATTTTATTTGTTAAGAGTGAAGTTCAGGCAAGTGGGCATTATCAAGTTGTTACCCATCCTGAAATTGAAGAAAAAAGTATTTCTGTCAATTTACTACGCGCTATCTTCAGCATGCGTTTGAGAACCTGGTCAAACGGGAAAATGATAAAAGTTTTTGTGTTGTCAGATGATGATCAACTGCATCAAGAGTTTTCAAAAGAAAAGCTGAATGTATTCCCATACCAACTACGCTTAGCCTGGGATCGATTAGTATTTTCAGGCACCGGTCAAGCGCCCATTAATGTACATTCACAAGAAGAAATGTTAGCCAAAGTTGCCAGTATGCCGGGTGCAATTGGATATTTAAAGACGACCTATATTAATGGCGATGTCCATGTACTCCAAATCAGGTAACAGTATGCCTAATTATTTCAAGTCGGCGATCAAGCTGACTATCATCCTGGTTTTGCTATGGAGCGGCTCTTCGCAAGCTCAGAAACCAGCTGACGATTCAAAAAACCTAAGTGTTGTAACTTCAGTAACCGATTGGTTCAAGACAGCGAAGCTACCAGACAACCTGCAAATTCAAGGTTTTGCAAGTCAGGCCTTTATTTCGACATCAGATAACGATGTCTTTGGAAATTCGGATAAAGGGGGGAGTTTCGGCTTTACCGAGGCAGGGCTAAATGCCTTGCTGCGACCGCTGCCCAGACTGCAATTATCAGCGCAGGTTCTGTCGCGTCGTGCAGGTGAGGGAAATTCAGGCAGTCCTCGACTCGATTTTGGATTTGCTGACTATCGATTATATTCTCACGAAACCAACCAATTTGGTATACGTGTTGGAAGACTCAAGAATCCATTTGGTTTTTATAATGACACGCGTGATGTCGCGTTTACACGCCCCAGCATTTTGTTGCCGCAATCAATTTACTTTGATCGAACACGTAATCTAGGACTTTCTGCAGACGCTGTCCATTTATATGGTGAAACTTCTCATTCCAATCTTGGGAGTGTTTCGGTCCAATTCGGGGTGATAAAGCCAATAGTGGATGATAAGGATACTAAAGCATCAGTGATAGGGTTGGGGCGAGCGGGTGACTTAACGTCAAAAGTATCATATGTTGGCCGTGGAATTTACGAGAGTCCTGATAATCGACTTCGACTGGCAGTCAGTGGGATGTGGTTTAATGTAGGTTATGATCCTGCGACACGTAATGACCCATTAGGCCCTGGTTCGATTCAATTTTCGCCTCTCTATCTTTCTGCGCAATATAATGCGGAACGCTGGAGCCTGACATCAGAATATGCCCTGCGCCATTTTAAATTTAAAAACTTTAATGACCAACGATTTGATGACTTAAATTTTTTTGGCGAGAGCTTTTATTTTCAAGGGGCTTATCGCTTTACGCCAAAATGGGAGGGTATCTTACGCTATGATGTGCTCTTTACTGATAGAAAAGATCGTGATGGAAGCCGCTTTGCTACAGCTAGCGGGGCTCCGGCACATCGTCGTTTTGCCAAGGACATAACGGCGGGTTTGCGCTGGAATGTTACCCCAGCGTTCATGCTGCGTACCGAATATCATCGTGTCAATGGCACCGCCTGGCTTTCAACTCTGGATAATCCGAATCCCGCTGATACCAGCCAGCACTGGGATCTTTTCGCTGTTCAGGCTTCTTATCGCTTTTAAGTAAACTTTCTAATGATGCAAGAATCCGTTAAAAACACGGCAAAACATTATCTTCCCCCTGGTTATGGGGAGCGAAGATTTCTTAGTCTGAAGTGGAAGATCTCGCTACTCAGTAGTTTGATATTACTGGCCGTTGTGTTGTTGTTTTGTACTGTTAGCTATTTAGGATTGATGGCTAATTTTGAAAGTCAAAGAGATTCAGAATATCAGCGCTATGCACGAGAGGTGGATACTTTAATTAAAAATTCTGCTAAAGATTTACGCCGGATGGCCGAAATGATCCCATTTTTGGATGACATGGGTGAAGTTTTACTGGAGGGCGACACGGAAAAAATTAATTCAATATTTAACCGACATTGGTCACTACTACAGTTTCATAGCGGCGTGGAATTTGTCCGCTTCTATAATAATACAAGTCATTTGATTGCTAATTGGGATATTTCTGAACCTAATGAACATAAGAATGAAACGCTGTTGAGTTGGGTTCAGAATGTGAATCTAAAAGAACAGCCAGTCAGCCCCTTACTCTGCAGGAAAAGCTGCACTCAATTCATTGTTGCGCCGCTACTGGTTGGAGGTAAGAATTCAGGTGTTGTTGTTATCGGGATCTCACTGGCTGATGCATTCCTTGGATTTAAGAGCGTATCAGGTGCGGATGTTGGTTTGTTTATTAGCGAACCAGACGGTGGTGCTTCCAGGCAAGATGAGGCACTAATAGCGGAGTGGGGTGTTCGCATAACAGCACTTACCAATAAAGAAAAAAATCTTGAGATTATTCAACAGGCGATTCAAGTGTATCCAGAATTCGGCAGCCTGGTGAATGGCATCCAACTCAACTGGAATGATCATTATCAGCAAATTAAATTATTTCCTCTAATTGGTACAGTTGCATCCGGTAAAGTATATTTTGTCGTCATTAATGATGTTACTCATGCGGTTAATAATATTTATGAATCCATATGGAAAATTGCATTGATTGGTTTACTTGGACTTATGGTTTCTGAGTTGCTGTTATATGTAATTTTTACAAGATTGTTATCGCGGTTAAAGGATGTCGCTTTTTCACTGCCGCTTTTGGCCAGTAATAACTATGATAACTTTCGTTCCTCACTTTTCTCGACTAAATCAAAACAGAAATTCAAGGATGAGATTGATGTGGTTTATGAAGCTGCAACAACACTCTCTTATCAGCTGGAAATGCTTAAGGATAAAGTTTCCTATCGAACTAAAATATTGATCAAACAAAGAGACGAATTGAGTAAGGAGAGGGATTTTGTTGCAAATTTATTGGATACGGCACAAGTAATCGTATTGACGCAGAATGCCAGTGGAGAAATTAATACACTTAATGCCTATGGGGAAATGCTTACCCGTTATAAAGAAGTAGAGCTACAAGGATCATCATTTCTTAAAATGCTCGCGCCAGATGATAGATTGTCGGATTTGCCTGTCTGTTTTGAAGAAATACATCTTGGACAGAGAGAACAATTTCGTCATGAAGCAATAACCAACTGTAAAGATGGCTCTACACGTCATGTCGCGTGGCTGCATTCCCGTCTGGCATGGTTTACAGAAGATGACCCGGCTATATTATCCGTTGGCCTTGATGTTACAGAATACAAGAGAGTGGAAGGGCATCTTGCCTGGTTAGCAGATCATGATCCACTAACAAATTTATTTAATCGACGTCGTTTTGGTGAGGAACTGGAGCAAGTGTTAAGCCGGGCTGAAAGATATCGCCATTCTGGCGCATTGTTATTCTTTGATCTGGATCGCTTTAAATATATCAATGATACCAGTGGACATCAGGCGGGCGATGCATTTCTCAAAGTGGTTGCGGATCTGTTATCCCAGACGATTCGTGCAGATGATATAACGGGTCGCCTGGGTGGCGATGAGTTTGCAGTAATCCTGCCGGAAACCGGAGTCAGCGGAGCTATTGAGACGGCGAAGAAGATTCTCGCTTATCTAAATGAAACACAGTTAACAATAAATAATCGGACGCATAAAATTTCAGCAAGTATCGGTATCGCAATTTTCCCTGAGCATGGGAATAATGTTCATGATCTGTTGGCTGCTGCAGATCTTGCAATGTACCAGGCTAAGGATACCGGTCGTAATACCTGGCATTTGTTTTCCAATAATGATAATAGTCGTGAGCGAATGCATACGCTTGTGTACTGGAAAGAAACGATTGAATATGCTCATTTGCACGATAACTTCCTGCTTTATCTGCAACCAATTATAGATGTAAAAAGTAAAAAGATTGATTACTATGAAGTGCTGCTACGGATGCGGGACAAAGATGGCACGATACTTTTACCCACCGGATTTATTTCGGCAGCTGAACAAACAGGGCTTATTCACGCTATTGATCATCTGGTATTGCGTAAAGCTATTGCATTGGCAGCTAAAATCAATCGATCAGAAAGCCATGTTGCCTTCTCGATAAATTTATCGGCACATGCATTTAATGACCCCGAGTTGTTGCCCATAATTGAACGCGAACTTGCCAGTCATGGACTCGATCCAAGACTCATCATGTTTGAAATAACGGAGACTGCGGCATTAGAAAATTTGCCAGGAGCACGAAATCTCATGATTGAGATCAAGGAACTAGGATGTGGTTTTGTCCTGGATGACTTTGGTGTTGGTTTTTCTTCTTTTTATTATTTAAGAGAACTCCCTGTTGATACCGTGAAACTTGACGGGTCATTCATTCGAAATCTGGCGCACAGTACGGATGATCAAATTCTAGTAAAAGCATTGTGTAGTGTTGCCAGAGGGTTTGGGAAGAAGATTACTGCTGAGTTTGTAGAAAATGAAGAAATATTCTTACTGATAGAGAAAATGGATATTGACTTTGCACAGGGTTATTTTGTAGGAAAACCAGCAGCCTATATTGAATTATTTCCGCAGTATAAGAAAGCTGTTGGCGATTCCAGGTAGTTGGTAATAATCGTGTTCATTGTATCTGTGTTCAAAGTTGAATTGTAGTAAATTGTTCTGGAATACTTGCATTCCAGTGTAGTTGTTGTTTGATCGTTTCTGCCAGCGAGGCTGCATTTCCGGGTTCACCATGCACGACAAAAATCTTTTCTGGAGCATGACGGAACTGAGTTAACCAATCCATCAAACCTGCTTGATCAGCATGAGCAGATAATCCACCGATCGTATATATCTCTGCCCGAACCGGCAAGTCCTGCCCAAAAATTTTAACTCGTTTTGCACCATCTACAAGGCGGCGCCCTAATGTTCCTGCTGCCTGGAAACCAGTTATGAGAACGCTGCACTCAGTCCTGCTGATATTATATTTAAGATGATATTTGATCCGCCCGGCATCGCACATTCCACTGGCAGATATAATAACTGCACCCTGCCGTATGTTATTTAGTTGCATGGATTCTTCAACATCCTGGATAAACTGTATTTTCAGTTTCTCGCGATTCCTCTGCAACCATTGCATGATGTCAGTGGTTTCATTATCCAGTAATTCCATATGTTTTAGCGTGATATCCGTTGCGGCTAATGCCATGGGTGAATCTACATAAATATTTATCATTTCACCAAGTCTTCCTTGACGATAAAGATTGACCAGCAGGAACAATATATCTTGCGTCCGACCAACTGTGAACGCAGGTATGATGATGTTGCCGCCTTTTCGAATTAACGTGTCATTGATGGCGTGGACCAGTTCATCAATGGTGTCTGCCATATTTCGATGCAAGCGATTGCCGTAGGTGGACTCGATGAGCAAAATGTCAGTTTGTTGAATGGGTGCGGGATTGCGCACAATCGGGTGGCCTGGTTGACCAAGATCACCTGAAAACACTATTTTCCTGGTGACCATACGGTGCTTAACCCAAACTTCGATAATCGCTGAACCCAAAATATGCCCAGCATTGCGGAATATAAATTTCACCGATGGATTAGGTTTAACTTCCTTATCGTACGTCACGCTTGTTAATTGTTTAAGAAACGCTTCTGCCTGTGTGACGGTATAAAGTGGTGCAATTTCATGCTGCGAGATAAGATGTTTGTCATGTTTTATTTTGTTTCTCCATTCCGACTCTTTTTCCTGAATATGTGCACTATCTTTGAGCATTACTTTGAGTAAGTCAGATGTTGCAGCAGTCGTGTATACGGGACCTCTAAATCCTAATGTACTGAGTCGCGGCAATAATCCGGAATGGTCGATATGCGCATGCGTGAGCAAGACAAAATCAATTGATTTGGGGTCGAATTTAAAGGCGGTTCGATTTTTCTGATCCGCCTCACGCCCTCCTTGAAACATACCGCAATCAACAAGGAAGCGCGTATTCTCGAGTTCTATTAAATAACTTGATCCGGTAACTTCGCCGGCAGCGCCGAGAAAGGTAAGTTGCATCATATTAAGTTTTAACCAGAGAATTTATAGGGAATTGAGTATACGGAGTGTTCCATTGACTAGTAAGTCTATTTCATTTTCGCTAATGATATAAGGTGGCATGAAATAAACAGTATTTCCTAGCGGTCGTAGCAGCAGTTTCTGGTTCAGTCCTAGTTGAAAGAATTTGCCGGCAAAGTCAGGATCATTGGTTTCTACTTCAAATGCCCAGATCATGCCACAGTTACGAAAATTTCTTACCTTGGCATGAGTCGAGAGCGGGTGAGCAATTTGATTAAGGTAACCCGCTTTAATTCGATTTCTTTCAATGACATGATCCTGCTCAAAAATGTCCAGAGTAGCCAGTGCCGCACTGCAAGCAAGCGCATTCCCAGTATGCGTGTGTGAGTGTAAAAAAGCTTGAGAAGTTTTTTTGTGATAAAAGGCCTGATAAATGTTATCACTTGTCATAACCACTGATAGTGGCAAGTATCCACCGCTGAGGCCCTTCGAGAGACACAAAAAGTCCGGAGCAATATTAGCTTGCTCACAGGCAAACATTGTTCCGGTTCTTCCGAAGCCTACGGCGATTTCATCTGCAATTAGATGGACCTGGTACTTATCACAAATGTCTCTTGCCTGTTTAAGATAGTCGGGATGGTACATGCCCATACCCATTGCGCCTTGTACCAGCGGTTCGATAATTAGCGCGGCTGTCTCGGTATGATGTTGTTCGAGATGCCGCTCCAGTGCGGCGGCGGCACGCAATGCATAATCTTTAGGAGATTCCCCAAGTTCTGCATAACGCCAGTCCGGAGTTGGTACGCATGTGCCAGGACGCAATAATGGCGCATAAATCTCCTTGAAAATTGCCACATCTGTGACAGAAAGCGCACCCAAGGTTTCGCCGTGGTAGTCATTTTGTAAACAAACGAAATTATTTTTTTCAGGTTGGTTGTTATTATACCAATAGTGATAACTCATTTTTAATGCAATCTCAACGGCGGATGCACCGTCACTTGCATAAAAACAATGACCAAGCTTGCCCGACACCAGTTTATTGAGTCGTTCCGATAATATAACCACAGATTCATGTGTGAAACCTGCCAGCATGACATGTTCGAGCTTATCCAATTGATCGCGAATCGCTGCATTGATATATGGATTAGTGTGACCAAATAAATTAGTCCACCATGAACTGATTGCGTCAAGGTAGCCATTGCCTTCAGAATCATAAAGCCACATTTCCTTGCCTCGAACAATAGGAAGAAGTGGTTGTATTTCATGATGTTTCATTTGTGTGCAGGGGTGCCAAACAGCTTTTAAGCTACGTTCTTGTAAAAATTTATTATTCATAGTCTTGAAATTCCAGGTAATAGTCTCTATATTGTTAGCACTCGATAGTAGTGAGTGCTAACAATGTCTTTATGTCATTAATATAGCTTGGCAGACTCAATGATACTTGAGTTTAAAATGCAAATTATTTCATAGAATTCGTATAGTTAATTTTCAATAGGAGAAACAAGCATGAATATTCGTCCTTTACATGACCGTGTTATTGTCAAACGGCTGGAAGAAGAGCGTAAAACAGCGTCTGGAATTCTGATACCAGACAGCGCGGCAGAGAAGCCTGACCAGGGTGAAATCATCGCTGTTGGTAAAGGTAAAGTTAATGATGATGGCACCGTCCGTGCACTGGAAGTTAAAGTCGGTGATAGAGTTTTATTTGGCAAATATTCCGGGCAGACAGTAAAAGTCGAAGGTGATGAACTTTTAGTGATGCGTGAAGAAGACATCATGGGCGTGGTTGAAGGTTAATTCGTCGTTACTGTCTTAAAAAATATTTCTGGTAATTAGGAGAAAAGTTATGTCTGCAAAAGAAGTTAAATTTGGTGATTCAGCTCGCCACAGAATGGTGGCTGGCGTGAATGTCCTGGCTAATGCGGTTAAGGTTACACTGGGCCCGAAGGGTCGTAATGTTGTACTGGAGCGCTCTTATGGCGCGCCTACCATCACTAAAGATGGCGTATCAGTAGCAAAGGAAATTGAGCTCAATGATAAGTTTGAGAATATGGGCGCGCAGATGCTTAAAGAAGTGGCAAGTAAGACTTCCGATGTGGCCGGTGACGGCACCACCACAGCGACTGTATTAGCGCAATCCATTGTTAAGGAAGGGATGAAGTTTGTTGCTGCTGGAATGAATCCAATGGATCTTAAGCGTGGGATTGATAAGGCGGTAAATGTGACAGTTGAAGAATTAAAAAAACTTTCCAAGCCTTGTGCAACGGGTAAGGAAATCGCGCAGGTTGGCAGCATCTCTGCAAATTCAGATCCTGAAATTGGTGAAATTATAGCTGCCGCGATGGAAAAAGTTGGTAAAGAAGGCGTCATTACGGTTGAAGATGGGTCCGGGTTGCAAAATGAGCTTGAAGTAGTTGAAGGTATGCAATTCGATCGTGGTTATCTTTCTCCTTATTTTGTGAGTAGCGCAGATAAACAAATTGCACTATTAGATAATCCTTACATTTTGTTGCATGACAAAAAGATTTCTAACATACGTGATTTATTGCCCGTGTTGGAACAGGTTGCTAAATCCAGTCGGCCATTATTGATTATTGCAGAAGATGTCGATGGCGAAGCATTGGCTACATTAGTGGTGAACAATATTCGGGGTATTCTTAAAACTTGTGCAGTGAAAGCGCCAGGATTTGGTGACCGTCGTAAAGCAATGTTAGAAGACGTTGCAATTCTTACCGGAGGTACCGTAATTGCCGAAGAAGTAGGATTGTCGCTGGAAAAAGTAACCTTGGAAAATCTTGGGCAAGCTAAACGTGTTGAAGTTAGCAAGGAAAACACCATCATTATTGATGGTGCGGGTGATGCTGGAAGCATACAAAACCGCGTTCAACAAATCCGTAATCAAAGTGAAGAAGCTACCAGCGACTATGATAAGGAAAAACTTCAAGAGCGCGTAGCAAAGCTGGCTGGCGGTGTTGCACTAATTAAAGTGGGTGCGGCTACAGAAGTGGAAATGAAGGAGAAAAAAGCACGTGTTGAGGATGCGTTGCATGCAACACGAGCAGCAGTTGAAGAAGGCATTATTCCTGGTGGTGGCGTTGCATTCCTTCGTGCCATTAATGCAGTGAAGGGAACTAAAGGCGATAATCATGACCAGGATGCCGGTGTTAAAATTGTTTTACGTGCACTGGAAGAGCCATTACGTCAAATCGTAATAAATTGTGGTGATGAGCCATCGGTCGTTGTTAATAAGGTAATGGAAGGTCACGGTAATTTTGGCTACAACGCAGCGACTGGTGAATATGGTGATATGGTCGCAATGGGTGTTCTGGATCCAACCAAGGTTACCCGTTCTGCACTACAAAATGCGGCTTCAATTGCTGGATTAATGCTGACAACGGATGCCATGGTTGCAGAACTACCTAAGGAAGAGTCCGGTGGCGGAGCTGGTGGTGGCATGGGTGGCATGGGTGGTATGGGCGGCATGGGTATGGATATGTAGCATACTCAGAGCACATAACTGAATTTAGTTTCATAACAAACCCCGTCTTGACGGGGTTTGTTAATATGGCGAGCGGCATAACGTTAATTTTTGTTATTGACTGAGTGCAGTAATCAAATTTAGATGAAATCCATGTTCATAATTTGAGATATTTTAAAGCGATTTATAAAGGTTGATTTTGCCGTATTAATCGTATTTGGAAATTCAATGGAATGATATGATGTATCTAATGATAAGTGGAAGGGTAATTAAATTTATCTGGTTTTATAATTTTAATGTTGCCATTATCCTGTGATAGATTGCTGAGCTATGAGAAATTTTAAGAATTATTCAATAACAGAAGATTTGCTTAAGGACCGTGTAATTCTAGTTACCGGTGCAGGGCAGGGTATGGGGCGTGTCGCCGCATTAACCTATGCTACTTATGGCGCAACGGTAATTTTGCATGGGCGCAAAGTCGATAAATTAGAGTGTGTGTATGATGAAATTGAAACCTTAGGCAAGGCTCAGGCAGCTATCCATCCGCTTGATTTTGAGAAATCCACTGAGAAAGATTTTGCAATAATGGCTCAAGCAATTACACAGCAGCTTGGTCGATTAGATGGAATTTTACATAACGCAGCCTTTCTTTTTGGGGTAAGCCCACTTGAGATTCAAACGCTTGAACAATGGCAAGCGATGATGCAGGTAAATCTTCTGGCACCGTTTGCATTGACGCGAGCCTGCTTGCCATTACTTAAGTGTTCTTCGGATGCTTGCGTCATTATGACTTCGGATACGCATGGTCATAACCCAACTGCGTATTGGGGGGGATTTGCTGTAGCGAAGGCCGGCGTAGAAGCATTAGTTAAAATTCAGGCGGAAGAATGGGAAATAATGCCAAATTTGCGGATTAACACAGTCATTCCTGGCCCTGTAAATACCCCGCAACGCGCTAAAACCCATCCTGGCGAGGTTAAGCATAGTTTGACCCAACCAGAAGATTTGATGTCAACTTATTTGTATCTCATGGGACCAGATAGTATAGGGATAAATGGCCAAACAATATTTTGTCAAGGCGACGAATAGCACGGCTGCAGGTGATGGAAGAAAAAGGTATAATCATTAGTTAATATTAGATTAAGGGCGCCTCTAAAAATCCATATTTCGTCACAATACTTCGTTGCTCATAAAAAATGTTTCCTTACATATCAATCATATGCTGCGTCAATATTTTTTATTCGCGCCTGGTCTTGTTTATAGCTCTGAATTTTTAGAGGTGCCCTTTAGCCATATGATATATATGGAATAATTATTTTTAGAAGAATCGGGTTGCGGAATATTATTTTATACGCTAGGAGTCTGTCGGACTTAAGCAATCGTAGCGAGCCAAGTGGGAGAATGAGAGCAGATTTCCTCAATTTTGAGGTGCATAGCGAGACTATGCAACGAGAAATTGAGGAAATATGAGCCGTTGTCCCATTGGCGCAGTAGATTAGCCTTAAGTCCGACAGACTCCTAGTGAGAAACAATACTGTAGGTAGCGATACCCATTTATTTTACTCGAAAAATCAGATAAGATATGTACGTATGCCGAACATGCTGGTTGATGGACGGCATTTATGGGTGGGAGTTGGTGATTTTTGGTCATAAATAAAATAAAAGGAGATAAATATGAATGAAAAAATCAAACGTCAGTTACGTATATTGACGCTTGCAGCATCAGTAGGCGTTTTTGCTGGATTATCAGGTTGTGCTACAACCGGTCAAGTTGAAGGGCTGCAGACACAGATTGATGCTGTTGCCAGCGAAGCAGCATCAGCTAAAGCGGAAGCCGCAGCAGCTAATGCAAAAGCAAATGAAGCGATCAATATTGCAAATGAAGCCAATAGACGTTCAATCGATACAGAAACAAAAGTAAATCGTGCATTTGATAAGGCAATGCATAAACGATAAGGCAATGCATAAACATAATTAATTTTTTGTTTAATAAAAAAGCCTCTTCGGAGGCTTTTTTATGTTTTATGTATAGATTATTTTGAAATCAAAACAGGCATGCCACTTCTTTCAGTAATGGCCTGCTCCAATGCTTGATCGTTAATGCTTAGGTCAGCAACAAAATCCCCTTGTATGTTACTGACTTTCTGCATAAGGAAGTCATAAATCGCCATCTTAACCATCAGGGTATAGTTTGCGTATTTTTCCTTATCCTCTCTCAGTGGCTTGTGTAGTTCTATAAAAAGCAAGTCACCCAGCCAACCCAGCTTAATGGGTTGATTGATAATTTGTATTTGTGTGCCAACCGGGACTTTATCAAACAACGATTCAATATCTTCTGGATACAAACGAATACAACCACTTGAAACACGCATGCCCACGCCAAAAGGTTTGTTTGTGCCATGCATGAGATAGCTGCCACTTGTTATACCCAGCCGCATGGCAAAGCGGCCGAGTGGATTGTCGGGGCCAGCGGGCACGATATTTGGTAGCGGTGGGTCTCCTTGAGCAATGGCTGCATCTCTGATTGACTGGGGGGGGGTCCAGGTTGGATCTTTTTTCTTTTCGACTATTATTGATGTCCCCAGAGGGGTTACCCAATCCTGCCTGCCGATACCAACAGGATGTGTAATCACCATCGGGCGCTCACCTTTATTAGGCGCAGGGAAATAATACAATCGCATTTCCGGTAGATTAAGGACCAGACCTTTGCGTTCAGCCTGAGGAATGATATATCGACTTGGCAAGATAACTTCTTCACCATCAACAGGCAACCAGCGGTCTACATTTGGATTGGCCTGCATAATTTCAAGCTGACCAATGTCGTATTGGCGTGCAATATCCAACAATGTTTCTTCACGGCTTGCGGCCATGGTTTGTATCTGTCCAAAAATATCAATATCAGATGGTGGCAGTGTCCACGTTTGAGCCTGCGCAAAATAAGCGGGTGATATAACAATAAAAAATAGAAGAATTCTATGCATCAGTAATGCCCCGTGGGTGAAGAAGTGATTAAAACAATGGAATGATAGCTTAAAAATTTCTTTGGAAACAGAAAATGCCGAATTTGTATTAGCGCGAAGTAGTAATGTCCCCTTGAGTTTGCTTTAAGTAAACTCTCAAGAAACACAATATATCCACATGAGGGCACTTCTAAAAATCCATATTTGCGAGCAGCCGCTTTGCGGCTTGCCTGCTTACCCCGTTTCGTCACAATACTTCGTTACTCACAAAAAATGTTTCCTTACCTATCAATCATATGCTGCGTCAATATTTTTTATTCGCACCTGGGCTACGGCCATTCAGCTGATTGGCGCACATTACTGCGACTTTGGCCCGACGCTGGCTTGCGAGAAGTTGGTTGAGCTGCACAGCATGCATTTGTCCGTCGAAAGCACCCGGCAACTCATGATCACCGCCGGTTACTGGAAAACCAGGCGTGGTGGCGTGTGTGTCCATCCAATACGTGAACGTCGCGCCCGGTTTGGCGAGCTGATCCAGATAGATGGCAGCCCCCATGACTGGTTTGAGGGGCGCGGCGAGCGCTGCACACTGCTGGTGTTCATTGACGATGCCACCGGGAAACTGACACAGTTGCGCTTCATGCCCACCGAGACCACGCTGGGTTATATGGAGGTGTTGCACGACCACATTCTGGCACATGGCTTACCAGTGGCGTTATAGGGCACCTCTAAAAATCCATATTTGCGAGCAGCCGCTTTGCGGCTTGCCTGCTTACCCCGTTTCGCCACCATACTTCGTTGCTCACAAAAAATACTTCCTTACCTATCCATCATATGCTGCGTCAATATTTTTTATTCGCGCCTGGTCTTGTTTAGAACTCTGAATTTCTAGGAGTCTGTCGGACTTAAGTGATCGTAGCGAGCAAAGTGGGAAAGCGAGGACAGATTGGCCGGAT
>JAUXRH010000134.1 GCA_030682075.1 Nitrosomonas sp. | reverse complement strand
AAAAGCGATCAGGAATTGAGGTTAACCAAGTTATTTATTTGTTGTTAGTTTGGGTGTGGTTAAAAACTGAATCTATTGGTATGTTTTCTCGCAAATCAATGCAGAGTTTCACTGATGCCAAGAAAGACGTTATGTATGATTATCTCAAACGAGAAGACGTGAATTGGCGGCGTCTACATAGTCAGGTTGCCCGGCAAGTGGTTATAGAACACGAGCTGAATAAGCGTGAGATTAAGGCCTTTGTACTTGATGACTCAGTCAAAATAAGGCGAGGGAAAAAGATGGCGGGTGTTTCGTGTCACTTTGACCACTTAACAGGCAAAACAGTGATGGGTCAGCAAGTCCTGACTTTAGGCTATGCCAGTGAGGAAGTATTTCTGCCACTGGATAATCAGCTCTATATCAGTCAAAAGAACATTCAAGCGCAGGAGCAGAATTTCCGTGATGGTCGAAGTATTGTGGCCAAACGCTATCGAGAATCGGTATTGATGAGCAAACCGGAAATGGCGGCGGACATGGTGAAACGCGCATTGACGAAAGGTTTTGCCGCCGACTACTTAGTGGCAGACGCTTGGTATGGTAACAAAACCACGCTACGCTTAACGCAGGCAACAGATTTAACCGCAATCTTGCGGATGAAGAAAGACAAAATGCTGTATCGCTATAGTTATTATGTCAATGGAGAGCAGCATACGATCATGACAAATGCTAAAGAGCTTTACAGGCATCAAGTTCGTAAACAATGGCAAAAGATTCAGGGAACACGTTACCAGTGCAAAGTGTTGAATGTTGAACTCAATCTCACTTCATCACCTAAAGAGGCGCCACAGTGGGTTTCTTATCGATTGCTCTTTGTTAAAGGAACAACAGAAGATAACACCTCAGAACCTGGCAAACATGATTGGGCGCTGTTTTTAACAACGGATACGTCCATGGAGCCGAGTCGAATTCTGGAGATATATGCATTACGCTGGGGTATCGAAGTCTACTTCAAAGAAAGCAAACGCCACCTGGGTCTCTTGAAAGAGCAGACTAACAGCTTTGCATCACATATTGCTTCAATTCATCTGTCTGCCATTCGCTTCTGCATGCTTGTCTTTGAAAAACAAAAAAGCATAGGGCTGCAAGTGAGTGCCGTGAGAAATCAGTTAGTTGATGGTTTGATGAATTTGAGTTTCGCAAAAC
>JAUXRH010000133.1 GCA_030682075.1 Nitrosomonas sp. | reverse complement strand
TCGATTTCCGCTTCAATGGCCGAAACATCGCTTTGCCAGTCTTCTTCGAACAGACTTGACTGCGCCTGCGACAGCGTTTCGCTCTTTACACCGTAACGAATGCGGCGCAAGTGCGCCAGTTCCAGCATCAAGTTCCGGTTTTTTGCTTCCAGCAGTTTGAGTTCGTTCGCTTGTTTTTTCGTTTCGTCGAGCAACGCTTGAATCAGATTCGACACCTCGGTTTTAACCGCTGGCGCGAGGTTCAGATGATCCAATTCAATCGACTGTTTTGCGTGCGTTTTCATGGCATTATTATACCATGAATCCCACGAAAACTAGCTTCAGTGTTGACTTTCAGCTATATCGGCAAGCCTTGGATTGCAGCACCAAACGACGCCAATCCACGCACCCGCGATCAACCACTCCCACTGCGATTGGGTCAACGCAACACCGCCATCGCCGGATCGCTGCCAAACAAACCGCCCTTGGTGCAAACGGCGCTGACACAGCCATACTCCGCCGTCCCATAGCAACACTTTGATACGATTGCCCGCACGATTGCAAAATACAAACGCCGATTCCGCGCACGGCGAGCATTGCCGCACCCGCTCCACCAATGCCGACAACCCGTCGATGCCCCGTCCGCGAAGATGCAGCGTATCCGCCGACGCAGGCATCGGTTTGATCGTTACCGGAACCAACGCAGGCGATCGAATGACAGACTTGACCGGCACGATGCTTGCGAACCCAATTGCCAAACGTCCTGGTATTCAAACCATGTTCCCGGCAATATGCCACTTGCGTCACGCCACTCTTTTGCCACGCTTCGATATGAATTCGTCGCGTTTCTGATAATGACATCGTTCCTCCTCGCAAAAAAGTTTGAGGATAGCGATGATGTGTCAGGGCGTTAATGTGGAAGGAGCGGAGGCTTACCGAATAACAACCCAATATCGCTTTGAATTGAGGAAAAATCTAATTACTGGACAGAAAAACGTCGAAAATCGAGTGAAATCGCTCTCCGGGTTGGATTGATTCACTTTTTCAGGTATTTTTAGAGGTGCCCTTAAATCCAGCAGGTTAAAGTCCCGTCCGAGGAATTGTCCGTACGCCTCGGTTTACGTGCTGGGAAATTTTGAGAAGGCGTCAGGCTTGAACCTCAACAAACGAGCTTGAAGAATGCGGTATCGGGATTTGCTGACCTTCTTCTTTAAGACCCTCAATATGAAACTCGATAGCCTCCTGAATAAGTTGCAGAACTTCTTCCGCTGATTCGCCGACAGCTATGCAGCCCGGAAGATCGGGGACATAGGCACCATAGCTCGTCGGACCTTCTTCGATAACAACCATATAACGCATATACACCTCTATTGCTTAAGTCCCGCTTGTTTTAACACATTGATAAGCGTGCCAGGCGGAACATCCACGCTGGGTTTTCCAGCAACTGTGACCGTACCGGGTTTAACCGGATGGTGAAACTGGCGATGACTTCCTCTTTGCCGTACCTGCTGCCAGCCATTCAATTCAAGTGACGCGATAAGATCTTTAACTTTCATGTCGCGAGTTTAGCATGGCATCTTATTGATTCTCAACAGTGAACGGAAACAATGAAATCAGATCGCGAATTGAGAATATTGCCGATAAATCTTGCATAATTTTTGTTTTGTGTGCTTTGTGGGGTGCGCATCGCTTGTATCGGATTCGTGATTCTGTACCTGACCCCGTTTTGTTCTGCACGGACAACTGACCCGCATTCGATACAGCATACCTTCTATCGTCATGCGCAGATTACGCTTGTTATAAATGGCTTCTTGAAGCAGAATCTTCTCTAGGAGTCTGTCGGACTTAAGGTTGATCTACTGCGCAAATGGGACAAGCGGTTCATATTATCCTGATTTTTCGTTGCATAGAATGACTATGCGCCTCAAAATCCGGCCAATCTGTCCTCGCTTTCCCACTTTGCTCGCTACGATCACTTAAGTCCGACAGACTCCTGGCTTCGACCAGAACTCATCATTGAGCATCAATCGGGGCATCGCAAACTCGTTCCAGTGGTGGCAATGAAACCTCAATATTACAAATTTTCTCCTAATCAATAAATACTTATATCCAATTGTCAATACACCCCAGCATAATACTCAGCATCGGACAATAGAGATCGTTTACTTTAGTTATTCCCCGCAGTGTGTAGTAGTTCATCCGCTTATTTTAGGTAAGTTGAGGAATATATAGCTAATTATCTTGAAGATGTAAGGTTTTTTTACATTATGGGCACCTCTAAAAATCCATATTTGCGAGCAGCCGCTTTGCGGCTTGCCTGCTTACCTCGTTTCGTCACAATACTTCGTTGCTCACAAAAAATATTTCCTTATCTATCAATCATATGCTGCGTCAATATTTTTTATTCGCGCCTGGTCTTGTTTAGAACTCTGGATTTTTAGAGGTGCCCTTATGATTTCTATAGCTTAGAGCTAACTGGGGATTTCTTGATTTTGATCTGAGTTGGTCGTATTCACTGTTTTAAACAAACCATAAACAGGTAAAATGATCAGCATGAATTCAGAAACTGTCCTGACCATTCAGCAACAGCGCTATCGAAAAGTACGTAAAGTAACTTTGATTGGTTCGGCGATAGATTTTCTATTGGGGATCACCAAAATCTCAGTTGGCTGGGCGGTCCATTCACAGGCGCTGATTGCTGATGGCATTCACTCTTTATCTGACCTGGTAACTGACTTTATCGTACTTTATGCCGCCAAGCATTCGCATAAGGAAGCAGATGAGAGTCATCCCTATGGGCATGGTCGGATAGAAACACTGGCAACGGTGGTCTTGGGTGTTGCTTTAATCATTATTGCTGTTGGCATCGGGTACGATTCGGTGATGCGGCTCAATGATCCAGCCCTGCTGGTAGAACCCGGTTTGCTTGCATTGATTGTTGCCATTGTTTCAGTGATTGCCAAAGAATGGATTTACCGCTATACCATGACGGCAGCGCGGCGCTTGCGTTCCGATATGTTGATGGCGAACGCCTGGCATAGCCGGTCTGATGCTATTTCATCGATTGTCGTTGTGATTGGCATTGCCGGTGCTATGTACGGATATCCTTATCTTGATGCAGTCGCCGCAGTCGCAGTCGCAGTGATGATCGCCAGGATTGGGTTTGATTTGGTTCGTTCCAGCTCGAAAGAACTCATCGATACCGCGCTGGATCCAGAAGAAATTGAAAAAATTCGTGGGTATATTTTTGATGTGGATGGTGTGCGGGCGGTACACATGCTGAGATCACGCAAGAGCGCGGGTAATGCATTTGTTGATGTACACGTTCAGGTTGATCCACGCCTCAGTGTCTCGGAAGGTCATCAAATCGGTGAGACAGTCCGTCGTTGTTTAACGAATGAAGTCGATGTGGTCTTTGACGTGACCGTGCATATTGATCCAGAAAATGATGAAACCGGCTCACCTTGCGACGATTTGCCATCTCGTAAAAAGATAATCAGTGAATTGAAACAACATTGGCAGCAATTGCCTGCTGCGGCGATAGATGATGTGACGTTGCATTATCTGTCCGGGGAGGTTCATGTCGAGCTGGATTTGCCGATTGAAACCCTGCAGCACACCCGTGAGGCAAGGCACTTTGTTCAACAGCTCAAACAAGCGGTTTCTTCACTGCCTTATATTAGCGATGTGCAAGTACGATTTAAAACCTGAAAGGCTGGCAGTAAAACAATATTCGCGATTAATTTACAAAATAACGCGCCAAGGGTCGCTTAGTCTGCTATTATCCGGCGCATTCCGGCGCACTTCGGTCTGCGTCGCATTTCTTGACTACCGTTCCGGTAGTCTTTAATCTCATTCACCCAATGTGAATTCTGCCTAGACCGACCCAGATTGTTATCTGGGTAGGCTATTCCAGGAGCGTTATCCAAGATGTCATTTTCAGAACTCGGCCTGATGGCCGAATTAGTCTGTGCTGTATCCGAAGAAGGTTATATCCATCCTACCCCCGTACAGAAACAAGCGATTCCAGTGATTCTTGCCGGCAAGGATGTACTTGCCGGCGCACAAACGGGCACGGGCAAAACCGCAGGTTTTACTTTGCCATTACTGCAACGACTGAGTAAACGGGAACCGGTTGGTAGCCGCCGCCCAGTGCGCGCATTGATTCTTACGCCAACGCGTGAACTCGCTGCCCAGGTCGCTGAGTGTGTGGTTACTTATGGCAAGCACCTGCCGCTAAAATCGGCCGTTGTCTTTGGTGGGGTAAACATTAATCCGCAGATCGCAAAACTGCGCCGTGGCGTGGATATTCTTATTGCGACACCTGGTCGTCTACTTGATCATATTGGTCAGAAGACCCTTGATCTATCGCAGTTGGAGATTCTCGTCCTCGATGAAGCCGATCGCATGCTGGACATGGGTTTTATTCGTGATATCCGTAAGATTATGGCATTACTGCCCGCCAGCGGTCGCGATGGTCGACAGAATCTCTTGTTTTCAGCAACTTTCTCCGAGGAGATCCGTCAGCTTGCTAGCGGCCTATTGCATGAGCCGGTGCATATTGAAGTCGCACGCCGGAATACAACTGTCGAGACGGTGGCGCAGGTTATGCATCCCGTTGATCGTGTGCGCAAGCAAGAGCTTCTATCCCATCTGATTAATTCACAGAACTGGCGACAAGTATTGGTGTTCATGCGTACGAAACATGGCGCTAACAAGTTGGCCAAACAGCTTGAAACGGATGGCATAAGCTCAGCCGCTATTCATGGTAACAAGAGCCAGGGGGCGCGTACCAAAGCGCTGGCAGATTTTAAAACTGGGACGGTACGGGTATTGGTGGCGACGGATATCGCGGCGCGTGGTCTGGATATTGATCAACTACCGCATGTCGTTAACTTTGAACTACCCAATATACCGGAAGACTATGTGCATCGAATTGGTCGCACCGGACGCGCGGGTAACGAAGGTGAGGCGATCTCGCTGGTATGTATCGATGAACGCGAATTCCTTCATGACATAGAACGGCTTATTAAACACGAGATTCCAAGCGTGGTGATTGAAGGATTTAAACCGGATGCCAGCATTAAGGCAGAACCCATATTCAAGAAGCAAGAGCAACGTGCGCCTCGGCCAGGGAATAGCACAGGGCAGGCACGTCGTCCTCAGCGTCAAGAGCGGGGTAAAAATGGTAATCAGCTGGAACAGAAACCGCAGCCAGGACAAGGCCAACATAAACCACGTAGTGGTAATGCGCCACAGCCCAGTGCCAATACACGCAGTCGTCCACTGCAGCATGCCCGCCCTGGACAGCGTCCGGCACAGCGAAGTTCTTAGTGTTGGAAGGTGCGTCTTTAACTGGATTTGTCAGGTTAAGAACCGTCATTTAGCCGATCTCAAAAGAAGTAACGCCAAAGATACGATGTAAAGGAATATCAGGCGGGTTGTCTGTATACATGCGAGCAGTTTCAAACACTGCTTTCATGTTATAGCGCTCGGCAAGTGATACAGCCGCCTGATTGACCGTCGGCGTATCAAGATAAACGGGTTCCTTCGGATTGGCCTTGGTGCTCAGTGACAGAAAAATTAATTCTGCTAATTCCGTATTGTCAGCAAATAGTGGCCCTATTTTATTTCCTGAAAGACACTGGCGAATTACGCCATAGCCAACCAGATTCCCATCACGGATGATGCCGAGCGCAGTGCCTTGTGGTTGATTAATCCATGATTCAATAAATGCCGAGCGGTTTGCGGGAAAGAATGGCTGATCATATGAATTAATCATTTCAAAGGGAAGGTTCTGCAGATTTATTATTTCTGATCGTTCAAAGGTTTGCCCACTAAAGAAACCTTCGTAACGTATATTGCGATAAGCCAGTTTGAAACCTGACTTTTTGTAATTTTCTTGCTGAGCAACGACCCCATCAAGCCCGATATTTCGTCCTTCCAGATGTTTTAACCCGGCACTCCATATTTTCCAGCCGTATCCCATGCCGCGATAGGCAGGCGCTACGATGTAGAAGCCAAGAAAACCAAATGAATTCCCATATTTTATTGCAGAAATAATGGCAATCGGTTTGTTGCCAAGATATCCGATAAGGAAACCATTTGGATCCGCAGAATAGTAACAATCCGCATCATGGCAGCCAGGATTCCAGCCTTCATCTGCCGCCCATTCAATTGCAATATTAATTTCTTCTCGTGTTGCTACTTTGATGGTGAAGTTATTATTAATCATGGAATTTCTTTTTTACGCTCATCTCTTTGAAGTCCGGCAGACGCCTGGTTTACAGTCTATACTCATGCGTCAGAATGACGACGCAAATCAGATTGTTGATAACTCATCCACGTATTTTACGTAATAGTGAAATTTATTGTACTGAACCCATGCTGATCCTGGCTTGTGTTCTATATTTGTTTGTTTTATTGTGAGCAGATGTTGCTGTGAGTATGTTGATGTTTACCGACCAACACGGGTCATTTTCAAGGCGTAGACGAAATGGAGCATCCTGTGCTCGTATTGTTACATGGCTATCTGGGTTTTTCGCATTATGGGCCGATCCGGTATTTTCGCGGCATTGCATCCGCGTTACATCAAATAGAAAGGCCCTGTCTGTCACCAACGGTGCCACCGGCAGGTACGATTGCGGAACGTGCGGAATCACTGGCACAGCAGCTCTTCCAAAGTGATATTCCGGCATTCTCCCTGTTAGCCCATAGCATGGGTGGGCTTGATGCACGGTATCTGATACGTTATTTAGATCCTGATTGTCGTGTCAAGCGCTTGGTTACCGTTGGGACCCCGCACGCTGGGACACCCGTGGCAACATGGTTTCTTGAATCCCCTCAGTTGTTTCCTGCTTGGATCAGACGGATTGGGACACCTGGTTTATGTGAACTGACTCCTGCAACTCGCCTGGCAGCGCCCATTCCAGATCGTGAAGATGTGGAATATTATTCCTACGCCGGTTCCCGACCTTTAAATGAATTGCCATTCTGGCTGCGCCCATTTGGTCGAATGATTCCAACGGATAATGACGGACTGGTAGCGGTTGAATCGGCCCAATGGGGAAAATATTGCGGCACGATACGTGCGGATCATTTTGAATTCATCGGCTGGAGTTTTGATCTGCCCAATTCCCGAATTGCAAGACCTTTTGATCATATTAATTTCTGGATTCAGGCGGTTAAAGGCGCTGAAAATGACAAATAATAAGCATGCAACGGCGGAACAAAATGAAATCAGCCAATGGAATATGTCCTGGCGTGATTGGCTGGTTTTTATGTTGCCATTTCTTTTACCTGTTTCTATCGCACTTGGACTTGGTCTGGAATCCATTGATGGTTCAGGTGGTCAACCTCATGGTGATTTCCGGGATGTTGCCCACTGGTTTGATCCGGTTTTCTTTCAATATACCTTGGTCTTATGGTTGGTTGCGGTATTGGTGATCCCAACACTTGCGCTCTCTTATTTACAGATGATGACCATCAAGAAAGAGCGGCGCTTATTGCGCGAGATTCCCGTGATTTACCATGACAAAGTGCAAAAAAGAATGGCGCGCCGAACTTCGTTTTATACCTTTTGGGGAAGCGTCACATGGGCTACGGTTGTAGTGATACTCGGCACCTCAATTATATTGTTATTTAAGCCCGTTTTGTCTGACGAAATCCCCGGTGTAAATTTTGAATTGGGTGCCAATTTCCTGATGATGGGACCCTATATTGAGCTTTTTGGAAAAAATCCTGAAGATTTTTATTCCCATCTGATTCGAAGCCTGACCGCATTTCAGTTCGGATTTCTGGGTGCTTATGTCTATTTTATCGGCACATTGACCCGCGCGTATTTTACGTTGGATCTCACCTCCCATACCTTTGTCGATGGCACGATCCGCATGATTGTTGCCAGTATTCTGGCCCTGGTGCTTTCTTTTTCGATTTTTGGTAGTCTGGATTCTGAACATGCCGTGCCCGGCACTTCTGCCGCCAGCCCCACAGCGGCTTCTATTTCGAAGCATTCCTTGGAAAATTTATACAGCAGTCCTGCTGCAGCTATTAAAGCGCCGCCTGACACCACAACTTTAAGTAAGTCTGGCGAAGCAGATTTGCTGTCGGCCAAACTCTTGAGTTTTCTTCCCATGATCAGTTTTTTCTTCGGCTTTTATCCAAGCAGTGCATTGATGGCGATTGAGCGCATTACGCTTAAAGTTATAAAAAAACTTCCGGGCAACAGCTATCGTTCTTTACCGCTATCCATGCTTTCTGGTATGAGTTATACGCATGAACTAAGGCTCAACCGTGAAGGATTTGACAATATTGAGAATCTAAGCAAAGCCGAAGCCGTTGATCTTGCCGTTCGTACCCATTTCAGCTATGGTCAGTTAAAGCAATGGATTGGCGAGGCATGGCTGGCGATGCATTTGCGCGAGGATTATCCACAATTTGTGAAATTTACGGGTATTTTGAGTCGTGAAGATTTGCAGCATTTTTTGTCCCGCTATGATACGGCATCCGATGAAGCCATCAATCTACTGACCTTGGGGTTAGTGACTGAATCTGTTGCGGCGCAACATTGGAAGGCGAGACTGACAGTACTCAGAATTCTGCTGGAAACGGAGTCAATCTAAATTAGAATTAATGACTTCCCGATATTGCGTTTGATCTAACTCTGGCGGGATGCGATCGGGCTGAAGAAACTGTTCACAGCAAACGGTGTCAGCAGCAAACGGTGTCAAGCAGCAAACGGTGTCAGGTCTTGTGATACAACATACATTCCACTCCTACTCCGTATTTTCAGCTGTTATTTGTATTAACGCAATAACGCAAGACGCGACCCCGTTGTCCCATCACATATTGCTTCAATTCATCTGTCTGCCATTCGCTTCTGCATGCTTGTCTTTGAAAAACAAAAAAGCATAGGGCTGCAAGTGAGTGCCGTGAGAAATCAGTTAGTTGATGGTTTGATGAATTTGAGTTTCGCAAAAC
>JAUXRH010000082.1 GCA_030682075.1 Nitrosomonas sp. | reverse complement strand
GCATTATTCATCATGCTCACATTATAGAAATCGAAGGAGAGAGTTATCGGAAAAAACAACAACTGAAAAAATAAATCACTATCATTCAACCGGACATCTTAATTGTCGTCAATGTGGACAAGTTAGTTGACGCGAGACAGCTGCTTCATGAGTTTTCAATCTCTCCCAGAGGTTATGCGCATCAGATTTGGCAAGTTTACCGCGCTTGCCGCTGGGCTTGGGGGGAATGACCGGCAGCTCTTTTTCGGCGCGCGTCAAGATACTCCGGTAGCGCTTTTGCAAATGGGTCAACGCTTTATCACTCAGTCTTTTTTCCGTACTGCCGGAAACTTCTTTACAGGTTTCCTGCAGCAGGCGTTTCATATTACGCGCCCAGGCGTAGCCATGCGCGTCAACGATAAAGAAGTGTTTTTTGGATTATTCTTGAAGGGGGTGAGTAGTTACGTTTATAGCTTGATAGCGTTCAAACAAAAATGTTACCCGTTCAGCATCGGTCGTTTTGCCTTTATAACCGTAGGCGGCATCCACCGCTTTATCAAGGTTGACATGCGCTTTCACCAAACCGGCAGGCATATTGCCTTTTTCGTAGAGCGTAGCAAGCGAGCATCCCTGTCCATTAGCCTCACAGCGTTTTTGTTCTGCCTGACGTTCATCGAGTATTTGTTGAGCAGCGATTTCGATCTTCTTTTTCTGCGCATCCGTAATGCTTTCTGGCCAGGGAAAATTGTTGTAGACAATGGTATTGGAGTAGCGGTAACGGCTTTCCAGCCGACCACAGACAGCGCGCATCCAAGCATTATGCATTGACGAGCAAAGAATGCCAAAGTGGTAAAGGGTGGCTTTGGGAAGCATAAAAACCAGATTACTTGCAATAACTTCAGGCTGTAAATAACCAATTGGTACAAATCGGCGCTGTTCCGATGAAACACTGGGAATCAGTAAATACGGTTGATCAGTTTGGCGAATTTCCCCAAATAAATAAGGTGTTTTCGCGAGTTCTTGCGTTGGTATTTTCGGACTCGCAAGGCGCATAGCTTCAACTTTCTTAATGCGCTGTTGAATCTCTGGCGATGCTTTGCGATCCACCGCCGTGCTGTCTTTAAGCCATAAACAATAACGTTCTAATCCATTGATGAACTCATCTGCGCCCAGAAAAGGACGGATGTACTTGGCGGCAATCGAGTCATTCTGGCGTATTGCTTCGGTTTCATCGGGCGTTAACAATAAATGTCCGCCATCTGTGGGTTGACTACCTTTTATCATTTCAGGCACCCCCGCGCACATCGGTTTGCGGCGCTTATCAATAAACACGATCGGCGCGTCGACCAAATAGGGATTAATATTCTTGGCGGTAATAGTGTCAGGTGCGCCAGCGATATCATCGCCATAATCGAAAATCAAACGTTGTTTCGGTTCAGTTAAACCAAAACCGACAATCACGCAATGCACGGCGGCGATACCTCTGCCTTCATTGCTCCAGCGAAACGTGCGATGCGCGAAATGAATATGAATGCCTTGGCTGAATAAATAACGCCACAGGATGCTTACTTGTTCACCTTGGCAAATGCTATTTGTTGATACGAATGCCACCGATACTGGTGGATTTTGCTTGATATAGTTCGTGGCTTTGATATACCAAGCTGTCACATAATCCAATACGCCAGCGCCGTTGATACTTTGGCAAACGAGTGTCAGATCGTCTTTCTGTTGTTTATTCTGATAGCTATAACCAATAAATGGTGGATTGCCCATTACATAGCTGCACCTTTCGGCGGGTAATACTTCGTTCCAATCGATTCGTAACGCATTGGCGCAAACTATGTTGGCTTTGTAGATCAGTGGTATGCGGGTAAAATATTGGCCTAATCGTTGCACTCTCAAATTCATTTGATGATCAGTCAACCACAAAGCAACAGTGGCAATTTGTACCGCTGAGGGATCAATCTCGATGCCGTGAAATTGATTAACGTTACACTGAATAAGCGAATCGATATCAAGGTGCCCGGTTAAGTTCTTGCCATAAAGAATTTCAATTACCTCTAGCTCAAGCAAGCGCAATTCCCGGTACGCAATCACCAGAAAATTACCGCAGCCGCAAGCCGGGTCGAAAAAATTTAATGTTGCCAAGCGCTTGTGAAAGGCATGTAATTTGTTTTTATCGCTACGAGCTTTAATAAATTCGATATGCAATGATTGCAAAAATAATGAGCGTATTACTTTGAGAATATTGGTTTCACTGGTGTAATGCGCACCGAATTCACGGCGTTTTTTGGTTTTTGCTTTACCCGCTTCATCGTCGAAGTGCATGATGGCCTGAAACAATGAGCCGAAAATAGCCGGGCTGATTTTGCTCCAATCTAATTTTGCACATTCGATCAGAGTATTGCGAGTGGCTTCATCAAACTCAAGTTGCTCTAGCGAACCTTCAAATAATGTTCCATTGATATAAGGAAAGCGCCGCCGATGCTCTGGTAAATTTTTAAGACGTTTAGGGCCTATGTAATCGGGGTGTTTTGCGAGATAACCGTCATCTGGTTTATTTAAGGTATCAAACAAACCGGTCAATTCGCCATGTAAATCCGAACCGTCCTGCTTGGTATAATTGAGATAATTAAGGAATAACCCTTTTTCACCAAATAATCCGGTATCGTCGGCAAACAAACAAAACAGCAAGCGCACCAAATAATTTTCCAAGTCCTTGCCAGTGTAGCCGGTAGCTTTGATTGCATCGTGCAGGCCAGCCATTTTTTCGGCGGCGGCCTCATTGGCTTCCTGTTCTTGTTGTATAGCCTGCTCTTCGTAGCCTGCCAGGAATTTAATTTTGTCGATTTCTTGTGGTAAATCGCACAAATTAATCTCGATACGTTCACCGGATTCACGCTGATGCACATGAATGCGCTGAAAGTCACTGACAATCACGGTTGATGGCAAATCTTTGTCTTTTAATTGGCTTATATATCGAGCAGCTTGCCCATACGCTTCATCCAGATCTTCACCAGCCGATTTCATTTCAAATAGCAACATACCGGGAATAAAACCATCTACCCAGTTAATGGTTTTAGTTTTGTATTGCCATTCAATACGTCGACTGTTGATACCGAATACTTCACAGAAGTCTTTCATAAAATTCTGATCATTCTGTTTCTCAGATTTTATGTTTTCATAGCTTTTGGCTAGTTTGGTGGCGCGCTTGCGAATTGCATCAATCGTTAAGGTAACTGCCATGCTTTTCCTTTATGCTGCCTTAAACGGCATTATTGTTGCGCCAGTCTTTATTGCATCCAGATAATCTGCCCAATCCTGCATTATGCGTGCCCGCGGTTCCAAATACAGGGCGTGGTTATAACTCGCTGAAACAGCATCGCGTTTACTATGAGCCAGTTGTAATTCAATATGATCATGGTTATAGCCGCGTTCGTGAAGGATCGTTGAAGCCACTCCTCTGAAGCCGTGGCCGGTCATGCGAGAGTGATACCCCAGCCGGTAGAGTGCGTACAGTATGGTGTTATTGCTCATTGATTTGCCGTCTCTGCGTTCACTGGGAAATAGTAAGATTTGATCGGCTGCCAGCTCTTTGATTTTCCCCAATACTGCGATAGCTTGGTTTGATAAGGGCACGATATGCGGGGTTTTCATCTTCATGCGTTCAGCCGGTATACGCCATTGCTTTTTATCCAGTTCTATTTCATCCCACCGCGCACCGATTAACTCACTGGTACGGACAAACGTTAATGCCATCAATTGCAATGCCAGCTTGGTTAATGGTTGTCCATCGTATTCATCGATCTTGCGGAGTAGTTCGGGTAATTCTTTTTGATCCAGCCTTGCATAGTTGGTTTTTTTGGTGGGTTTCAGTACATCGGAAGGTTTGATATCTGCTGCTGGATTGCGTTCTGCCAGTCCATGTGCCACGGCATAGCGCATGATCTGGTTGCAAGTGGTTAATGCGCGCTTGGCAATATCTAACGCGCCGCGTGCTTCAATCTTTTTGATAGCCATTAGAAGCATAGGTGCTGTTAACTCAGTAACAGGCTTTCTACCGATAACAGGGAAAATATCCGCTTCCAGTCGCCGAATGACATAATCCGCATGGCGTTGATTGCGTGCTGTGCCCCATTGCGCCCACCAAAGACGCGCTATAAATTCAAAGCTGTTTTCGGCGGCTATGGCTTGCTGCTGTTTTGTTTCTTGGCGATGCTGTGAAGGATCAATGCTCTGTGCCAGTAATTCTTTGAAGTGCACTTGCTGATTACGCGCTTCTTTTAATGTCACATCAGGGTAAACACCCATAGAGAGCATTTTAGCCGTACCATTGATTCGGTACCTGTAACGCCACCATTTTGCACCCGAAGGTTGAACCAATAAAACAAGCCCATGACCATCAGGAAGTGAGTAAGGCTTCTCTTTGGGTTTTGCTGCTTTAATTTCTGGGTCTGTCAGCTTCATGTGAAAACACCCTCTGCCAGTAGCTTGCACAAATATGTGAGTAACATTTCTATGAGCATTATAGTTACTCACTAACTTACTCACAAATTTATCTTGTTACTCACATTTCACATGATTGACTACGGTTAACAAAAAACCCGCTAAACTTATTATTTATGCGGATCTTGTTGGTGTTTCCGGGTGTTGCTAGGAACATTCATGGCGGAGAGAGAGGGATTCGAACCCTCGATAAGCGTTTAAAGCCTATACTCCCTTAGCAGGGGAGCGCCTTCGACCACTCGGCCATCTCTCCATGAAAGATGCAGCAGGATAGCGGGTTACAGCCTTCGGGTCAAATATTGTTATCATTAAGGCCCCCTTACTAACTAAATCCTAGAAGACTTGATCCAGATCGAAAGCTTTGTGTAACACGCGTACGGCAAGCTCCATATACTTTTCATCAACTACAACAGAAATCTTTATTTCAGAAGTGGTGATCATTTGAATATTAATACCTTCCTCAGCCAGCACTCGAAACATTTTACTGGCAATCCCGGCATGTGAGCGCATCCCAACTCCCACCACAGAAACCTTAGCGATCCGATCACCACCGATGACATCTCGCGCACCGATATGAGGCTGAATTTTGTCTCTTAGAATCTCCATTGTATTGTCAAAATCGCCACGATGTACCGTAAATGAAAAGTCGGTTAATCCATCATGACTCACATTCTGAATAATCATATCCACATCGATATTGGCATCCGCTACCGGACCCACAATCTGATAGGCAATTCCCGGATGATCTGGTACACCCAATACGGTTATTTTCGCTTCATCGCGGTTAAATGCAATGCCTGATATAACAGCCTGTTCCATACCTCTCTCTTCCTCATAAGTAATCAGCGTACCTTCGCCATCCTCTATAAAACTTGAAAGTACTCGTAGTCTGACTTTATATTTACCAGCAAACTCTACCGATCGCAGTTGCAATACTTTAGAGCCCAGGCTGGCCATTTCCAGAATTTCTTCAAAAGTGATGGTTTTCATGCGTCTCGCTTCAGGAACAATACGCGGATCCGTGGTATATATTCCGTCCACATCCGTATATATCTGACATTCGTCCGCTTTAAGTGCCGCCGCAAGCGCAACACCCGTGGTATCAGAACCGCCACGTCCTAAAGTGGTAATGCTGCCCGCTGCATCAGCACCCTGGAATCCGGCTACCACCAAAACATAACCAGCCTTTAGATCATCACGAATTTTATCTTCGTCTATTTTAAGGATACGTGCTTTGGTATGTGCGCTATCAGTAAGAATACGTACTTGCGCGCCCGTATAGCTTTTGGCTTTAATATTCAACTCCATTAAAGCCATAGACAGTAAGGCGACAGAGACCTGTTCACCCGTTGAAACCATAACATCCAGTTCACGTGGGTCAGGGTTGCTTTGTACTTCATTTGCTAATGCAATGAGGCGATTGGTCTCACCGCTCATGGCAGAAACCACAATGATGAGTTGATGGCCTTGCGCATGAAATTTAGCTACCCGCCGGGCAACATTCTTAATCCGCTCAGTACTGCCAACCGAGGTGCCACCGTATTTTTGTATATAGAAAGCCACTGTATTAAAAATTAACCTTAATATTAGGTATAACCGAGAAAACGACAATATTACACGTTTCGAGAAAAGAAGACTAATTCAATCAAATGATTTTATATTCTTATTTGCGCGTTTTACCGAATGAAACCAAGAATCTGCATATTCCAGACCAAAGTAATATCCTGTTACAACGTCAGGTGCGTGGCGCAGGATCTGTTCTTTTTTATCCGTCTTTTTCCTTATATGCAGTGAAGTTCTTCGCTAGCTCGGCAAAAGATTTTGGCTTATATTTATTGAAGCTTTCCTCATCCACATAAACAAAGTCATACTTAACTTCACTCTGTATCCGATTAAGATCATGACACCATTGTTTTAAGCGTTCAGTCTTCAACGGCACATCCAGGTCTTCCTGGCCTTTTGTTTCTACGATGTAAATTTCCTTCTCCGACTTCTTGACGATAAAATCAGGATAGTAGTTGGATATATCGCCACCGGCATTGACATAATCCAATTTGAAATGAACTGCCAGATAGTTCTTTGCATATGAAATGATATCGTCACAATCTTCCAGGAAACGCGCAAACAGCAGCTCCAGGCGGCTATCACCAATCACACGGTTGAACACGCTTTTCTTCGCCATCAAATATCCCTGATCTTTTACAACAAAGGGACGTGTCTGCCGCAACTTGATCGTGTCGCGTATTTCCGCATCACCCTTATTGCAAACGGTCAATTCATTGATCGCTTTCTTGAAGGTTTCAATCACGGTTTTGGTGGCGGCCAATTCAGACAGATTACGCAGCGTATTGGGAGATTCGAGGTCGACAAGCTGATCAAAGAGCACGCTCTGGATAAAAGCTTTAATCTTTCCATATAACACGTCATAACCGCTGACCAGGCGCAACTCTTTCATCACCGTCTGAGCAAAGTACCCGATGACACTGCGGTAATCCGCTACCCCGGCGGTATCCAGTATCGTAGTGTGCGTCACTTCACCTGTCGTAATGTCCTTGAACACAATTTCGCGTTGCTCTTCCCCACTGAACTGCTGATACGCTACTTTCTGAAATGTCATCGAACCAGCATCCAAACCAGACAGATTCTTGTATTCGCGATAAACACGGGGTGTCAATACCGGAATTTCTATATCCAGTGCTTCGATGTCTTTTCTCTCATTGTCGTGATCAATTTCGACCACCAATGGGGTTTTGGGCGGGGTAGCCTCGCCCATCGCCTTATGTTCCAGTTCAACACCCTCGGCCTGTATCGACTCGACAAAATCCATAAAGGCATCGGTGCCGACAACACTGACATACTCTTCAACACCGCCCGGATACATCTTGCGCAAACCCCGCCCCAGTGTCTGCTCAGGCAGGATATTGCTTTTGGCCGCATAAGCGCGCAGTCCGACAATGGTGGTGACGTTCTTCACATCCCAGCCTTCCTTGAGCATCAGCACCGACACAATCGCCTTAAACGGGCTGCTCGCATCATCAATCGCATTGGATTGCTTGCGCAGTGCTTCCAGTTCTTCCTTGGCTTTACCGGTTGATGCTTCGGAAATATCGCCATTGTTTTTGGTGTGAATAACCAATACCGCCTCTTTCAATTCCGGGTAGCCCCCTTCTAAATACTCCGCCACGTCATCGCAGTTTTTGGTGTCATCCGTCATCACAAACAGGATGGCTTTCTTTCCCAGCTTCTGGTGTTCCTCAAAGGCCTTGCGCCACTCGATCACGCCCAGGTCAATATAGTCGGCGTATTTCTCGGTGTATTTTGCGCTTTGCCGCTCCGAGAGCTTGGCACGGCTGGCGGCATCGGGCAGCACCGGATGCTTGACGACATTCTGCCAGATCGCCTCCACCAGCGGATAATCGGCCACGGTCTGCACGAAGATCGCGCCATTGTTATGCTTGGGTGTGGCTGTTACATCCAGTTGCAGGCTCAAGGCACCCCCTTTCTGCAACAACCGGT
Organism: Nitrosomonas sp.; assembly: GCA_030682075.1. Taxonomy (GTDB): domain Bacteria; phylum Pseudomonadota; class Gammaproteobacteria; order Burkholderiales; family Nitrosomonadaceae; genus Nitrosomonas. The sequence goes on along the minus strand of JAUXRH010000082.1, from coordinate 23,185 downwards.
TGTGAATATCCTGAATCGACTGGAACCATGCCAGACCCGCATCGTGGATATGGTGCGCTTCATCGTTGAGTATCATCAACTCATCAATATCGCGCACGATCATGCCAAGATCGACTTTAGAATCGTTGGTCGCGCCGGAAGGACGCTTACCCAGGAAATAATCCATGGTGTTGTCATCATCCGGCGAGGGTGGAATATCTTCCCCGGCGTAAACGCGGTGAATATTAGTCAAAAAGATGTTACCGGTAGAGTGCGTCACCCGCACCTCATCTTGCACATGCAACGTAAGCTGAAAATCATCGCGCCAGTTGCGGCCATCAAAGCCGTTATCCGGGATCACCGGATCTGCAAAGAAAATACGCAGACCCTGAAAATCCTTGTAAATACGATCCAGCACAATAATGTTGGGCGTAATCACCAGGAAATTGCGCGCAAGCTCCGAAGCCGGCTCGTACAGTTTGTGGAAAAAGCTCCAGGCCAGCGCCAGGCTCATCACCTTGGTCTTGCCGCTGCCGGTAGCCATCTTCACCACATAACGCCGCCAGGTTTCATCGAACATCTGCGCCGACACTGCGCCGCTGCTGTCAAAACGCATCAGATCGAACTTGTCCTTCGCACCCACCACATCGTAGAGATAGATGATGGTTTCCAGCACCTCGCGCTGGGCGAAGAAATATTGAAACTCGACCGTCGTGCCATTAATCTGTGGTTGTAAATGCGGCTCCTTAAACCACCAATTGAGCAGGCTTTTGCTGGTATCCGTTGCGCCGACATAGCCGCCATCCCGGAATTCCTTCACTTTTTTTCGCAGTGTCGCTACCAGCGGCGGCATCAGCTTGTCCATGCTGGTTTCGCGCAATGCCTCATCGGCGGGAAACCAGCGGATAGCCGGGTCGAGAATGGCGTGGGGAGAATCGGGAAAATCGGGATGAAGCGCCATTAAAGTTTACCGGCCAGATGATTAAATTCAAGACGATGTGGAGAGCTGATTTTTAACATTCTATCGGGCTTGTCATGCACCACATTTTTGCGATTAGCACGTGTCTTACTTTTGGCAATGCTAATGTGGCTAATACTCACAAACCGAAAAACATATTCATCTAAAAAGTCTTCCTGCTTCCAGAATTCCTTACCAATCTCCTGGCAATAGGTGATAAAACAACGCGCACCCATCAACTGTTGAATAATTTCTTTTTCCGAATCCGTTCTTGCCTTCATCTCAATGCAAACGATAGTTTTTTTGTTCCCATTGTTGGCCACAATAACGAAATCGGCGCGTTTGCATTCGCCCCGTGAACCAGTAAATACAGTATCCGGGGACTTAAAAACGTCCGCCTTGATAACGATCGCATTGTCTGGCATGCCGGCAATCGTCACGGTAGAATCAGGCTGTTGATGCTCGGTAAGCACAACCATTTTCTTTCCATAATTCTCAGTTAAAGCTACCTTGACATCATCCCTGATCATCTGATCGAGAATTTCGATATCCGGCATGATTACTCCCCACCCCAAACGATTTCTTCCTGAATCCGGTTCATCGTCTCGATTGTCGTATCGAAACTACGGGCTTCAATACCAAGCTCAGAATCAATATCGGCTGGTGTGAGTGTCTGGCAACGAGTTTTGCGCTGGCCACCGTCCAGTTTAACCATTCTCTCCTCCGCCATGTAAACCCGAATTTGTTCAGCAACAATCAGCTCCTCGGGTTTATAACTTTCTGCCTTGGCAATGCGCTTCAGATGCGGCTTATCATGATTAAGCATGATCAAGGTGTTCAGCTCCTTGATGATATAGTCGCTATGCGTAGTGATAAAAACCTTAATGCCCAGATTGACCAGCCGGGCAAAAAGCCGCGCTACCCGGCGCTGGTTCTCGGGGTGCAGGTTCAGTTCTGGCTCATCAACCATAAGTAAATCACCGGGTTTGGCCATATGCTTCAGATAAAAACCAATATCCAATAGCGAGCGCACCGCGCTGGAACTCTCATCCATGGTTAGTTTGACGCTTTTACCTTTGGGGATGTAGTACAGCTCATCATTTTTTGTGACGGTATACACACCGCCTATGATGTCGGCAAAATCAGCCAGCACCTCGGGATAACGTTGGTCAATAAAACTGCTCTTTTTGGCCAGGGTTTCAAGCTGCCGCGTAAAATCCACATTTTCTTTCACCGGCAACGCATAGTCCTGATAAACTTTAAACAGTAAATCCATAGGATCGACATTCTTGTCCGCCTGAGTCATTTCTTCCAGCAGGCGATTACGAGCGAAATTCAACTCCTTGCGAAAAATGGCCGCACCGGTTCTTTCCGCGCTGGCAATGAAGGGATTCGGAAAAACACGACCGAAGATAATATCTTTTAGCGCATCACCGATCACGCTCACAATGACATCTTGTGGAATTCTAACCTTACCTTTCTCGATCAGTAGAGTAACCACCAAATCGCCGCTGCCCTCCGCTTTCATGATAGAAAACAATTCTGCATTAGCAGCCTTCATGCGGCGCTCATATTGTTCATCCAATTGAATATCATTGGGATCGATAGTTACGACGAATTCACTATTCTTAAATCTGTCTTCTGGCGCGGCAAAGATCATTGGCAAATGTTTTGCATATCTGGCACACCCAGCTGCCAGGATATTTGTAGCATTCCTGGCATATTCATTAATATCAATATGCACAACGCCATCGACAAGAAGCTGGTTTACCGTCTGTGGAGAAAGTTCGACGGACAATACTTTCCGCCAGCCAGACAAAAATCCGAAAAGCGCGTAAGTCGCGTAAGTTTTACCGGTATTATTGCCCCCGCACAGGACAGTCATATCGCCCAGCGAAAATTCTGCTTGTTTCAATGCACCAAGGTTTTTAATTTTTATCTTCATTCTTGACCTTCTCTCTTTTCTTGACAGTATCGCTACCCTTGTGCCTATTCTTAAAATATTGCTTTGCGGTTTCTATGACACGTTTTAATAAAACCAGATCATGTGCTTGTATATTCTTCACTTTAAGCAAGAAACGTATCTGTTCTTCATTGAATACACCATAGAGCTGGCCAATCGCGGCATCCAGAAATGTCGTAGTCAAGATAGTAACTTTATCAAAGGAAAGTACAATACTTTGTTCTGCTTGCATGGCAGAAACCAGGCGATCATAGATCCTCTGTCCATCACTGGAAGTAACGCACAATGAATGGCTGAGCACTTCAAATATAGAAATGACAACGTCTTTTTTCACACGCTCACCTCCACAATCGTCATGGTGTCATTGCCAAAAATATCCACCACCTTCACCGCGATTTTGCGCCGCCCCGGCATAACTTCCTGGAATACGCTGATCAATTCCAGCGAGCGGTCTTTTTTGGTGCGGAAGCTTTGCCATTCATTTTCGAACACAAAATCCCCAGTCCAGACTTCTTCAAATCCCCCTGCTGCGCTTCCCTCTTTGTCAAAGGGGGATTGAGGGGGATTTGCCGCCACCCGGATAAGCTCGCGTTTGCTCTCGAAGTCAAAATCCACCGACCAGTAGTCGATCCAGTCGGTCCAGTGCCGGGTGAGTTGTTCGCGCGTGACGATGCCGTCTTTGTCCTTGCTTACCTTCACGATTTGGCCGCGCTCCACCACGATCCTGGCTCCTTTGTTCTTCAGCGTCGCCTCGGCGTTGGCGATGGAATCCTGCGAGTAGAACACGGAGAAATCGGTCAGTTCAATTGCCACGGTAGCAGGCGCACCACGCTGCGCCCCTACAACATGCGGTTTGACTTCGATGAAGGAAACATCATGGAAAACCACCTGGTTCTTTTCCACCGCGCGTTTGTCGAACACCTCGGCGGGGATGTACTTCGGCGCGATGTCGATGCCCTTGGCGCGCGCCTCGTCCAGCACGTTGGGAAACAGTCCCATCTCGAACTCGAAGCCGAGGATGTCCACGCGGGTGAACTGTTTCTTGCGGCATTCGAGAATGACTTCTTCAACGAACAACCGCGTCACCGGCAGGTTCACCGGCCCCACTGACACCAGCCGTCCGGCTTTCTTGCCATGAAAGCTGGTAAATCCCTCCGTCTTCTCCGCCTGATAGGCGCGCAGGATCAAGTCAAGAAAAGCCGCTTCCTTTTGCTCCAACTGTTTCTGCTTTTCCGCCTCGCGCAAATTGGGATTCACGCCAATGTAGTGCTGGCGCTCGTACTTGCCCAGATTGAGGATCTCAAACGCGCGGTAGTCCTTTTCATTTGCCTTCAATTGCCGTTGTACGCCAATCAGGCGCTTGCGCGTGGTATGGATGGCGAACTTGCCCAGGTCGGTGGCGATCCACTTGCGCCCCAGTTTTTCGGCCACAGCTGCCGTGGTGCCAGAACCGCAAAAGAAATCGGCAATCAGATCCCCTTCATTGGATGAGGCTTTGATGATGCGTTCGAGCAAGGCTTCGGGTTTTTGGGTGGGATAGTTTAATCTATCTGAAGCCTGGCTATTTACTGGAGATATGTCACCCCACAGATCACCAACAATTCTCCCATTGCTTTCATCTAAGTATCTAACGTATTCGGCAACCCCATTTTTTGTGTAACTTAATCGTCCTTGTTTTTCGTGGTTAGACATTGTTTCAATAGGACACCTCCACGTTTTTCTAACTCCATTCCAATCGTAATCGTAGCCCCCACCGCTAAGTCCAGTCGCCGTTAAGTTATCCTTTCTATACAATCTTCCTTCCGCATTTCTATGGCGATATTTTGAGTCTACATATTTATCGTCAAGTGGCTCATACTGACGATAAAAACTAGCTTGGTCTGATTTTACGTAAAATAAAATAGTGTCATGTATGTATGGGAAAAATTTTGAATCACTATGAGCCGATGTTCTTTTCCATGCGATATTTCCACGAAAATTAGACGACCCAAAGATTTCATCGGCAACCAGTCTGATATGGCTATTCACCCGCCAATCACAATGCACATAAATACTTCCGTCCTCCGCCAGCAGATCCCGCATCAGCACCAGCCGCTCGTAGATCATGCTGATAAACGAATCCGCGCCCTTGCCCCAGGTGTCGCGGTAGGCGATTTCTTCCAGGATGTTGGGTTTCTTGGTGAAGGTGTCGCCGCCGATCTCGATGTCCATCGAAAAGTCCGCGCCGACGTCAAACGGCGGGTCGATGTAGATCAGTTTCAAACCACCCTGCTTTTCAATGGCTTCGCGCAACGGGCCATTTTTGAGCGACGACAAAATCAGCTTATTGTCGCCCCAGATGAGCTTATTCGTCCAACCCTTGAGTTGACGCCCGCGATTGTCCATGGCAAACAGATCGCCCATGAGGGGCTTGTCTTCGGGCTTCTCGGCGCGCGGCTCGTCCACCTGCTCGATGGTCTGAAACGGCAGCACGATATTGCAGACTTCGCTGGTCTTGCCGTTCCAGACCAGCTCCACCTCGCGCTTGTCCTCGAACAGCAAAAAGCGGTACTTCTCCGGCAGCGGCTTGTCCGCTTCGAGCAGCTTGATCATGTCGCGCTTTTCGTTATCCGTTAATTTCATGCGTCAACCATTCCAGTCAAGCCATAGCCTAAAATGCGCTTAGTTTATCAGAAGTTACTTCCTCCCTTATTAATCAAAGGCTGCAACTTACGAATGGTGGCTGGGTCTGTTTCACCATTAACGTTAAGCAACACCAGACGGCCTTCTCTGATCTCAATGGCATACTTGTTCAATGCAGTTGAAATCTGGTGATTAACATTTGCCAAAAGGAGTGTAGCTCAATTCGGTGGTAAAAGCCTGGCTATTCGGCTGGCCTGACCGGCTACCACTGATCGGGTCTGAAAAACTATAAATGACGTTATCCGCCGTTCCCGTAGTCTGTCCAGATGATTCACCTGACTTCTTCTGTACATCAATATGATGTACATATAATTCAGTGAGTTACTGAACTTTTATTTTGTTTAAATAATAAACTGAACGCATGAAACCAGTCTATCCCTTTTCCTTGTCAGCACTACAAAATGTTATATTGCAGCTCATATGCATTCTGCCTTCCCTTTTTAACCATGCTGAAAAAGACAATATTCCCTCGCACACTCATTGTTATCCTGGTTTTAATCGCACTCGCTGTCACCAGTTGGTACCTGACGCGCCCCGAACCCATACAGGTTGAACTGACCACCCTCTCGCGCGGTACTGTGGAAGCAACGGTGGTCAACACGCGTGCGGGAACCATTAAGGCCTGCCGTCGGGCGAATCTGGCACCGGGAGCAGGTGGGCAAATTGTTAAACTCTGGGTCAAAGAAGGTGATCGCGTAAAAAAGGATCAAGCGTTACTGGAATTATGGAATGCGGATCTTGTAGCCCAGCGGGAACTGGTGCAGCGCCAGCTTTCCATGGCCAAAGAACGTAGCCGTGAAGCCTGTATCATGGCTGACAATGCACGCCGTGAAGCTGTCCGCAACCAACAACTGGTCGATCAGGGTTTTATCAGTTCACAACGCGCGGAAGACTCCGACACCAATGCGCAGGCGCGCCAGGCCAGCTGTGATGCCGCTCTGTCGGATATCAAACGTGCCCAGGCACAAATCCGGGTGACACAAGCCGGGCTGGATCGAACCATCCTGACCGCACCTTTCGCCGGAGTTATCGCACGAATAACGGGGGAGATTGGGGAATACACCACGCCCTCCCCTCCCGGCGTCCCTACCCCGCCGGCAATTGACCTGATTGATGATTCCTGCCTGTATGTCAGTGCACCGATGGATGAAGTCGATGCCCCTAAAATTAAAGTCGGCCAACCGGCCCGCATCACACTGGATGCGATGCCGGAACTTGGTTTCAGTGGCAGAGTACGGCGTATTGCGCCTTATGTGACTGAAATAGAAAAACAGGCGCGCACCGTTGATGTTGAAGTGGATTTCGAACAAGCCCCGGAACATACGCTGCTGGTTGGCTATAGCGCGGATATTGAAGCCATCATCGACAGACGTGATCATGTGCTGCGTATCCCGACGCAGGCCATACGGCAAAATAATACCATTCTGGCACTGGATGCCGATAGCCGAGTGCAGGAACGCAGCATTGAAACCGGGCTGGCCAATTGGAGCTTCACGGAAATACTGAGTGGCTTGAATGAAGGTGATCAGGTGCTATTGTCATTCGATCAGGATGACATTACGGTGGGTGTCCGTGTGCAGCAAAAAACGAACCAGCCATGATTCACCTCGCTGAAATTACACGTAAGTTTCAAATGGGCGATCAAGCCGTGTATGCGCTGGACAAAGTCGACCTGAATATTGCAGCGGGTGAATATGTTTCTATCATGGGGCCATCCGGCTCTGGAAAATCGACCTTACTGAACATCATTGGACTACTGGATCGCCCTGACAGTGGGTGTTATGAACTGGATGGTAAAAATGTCACCGAATTGTCCGAGACAGAACAAGCGCGTGTACGACGGAAAAAAATTGGCTTTGTGTTTCAAGCATTTCATCTGGTGCCACGATTGACGGCTGCGGAAAATATCGAATTGCCATTGATACTGAATGGAACCCCCCCTGTCGAACGTCAGACTCTGGTTGCCGAGGCGTTACAGGCGTTTGATCTGCAGAGTCGTGCGCAACATCGCCCCGCTGAATTATCCGGTGGTCAACGGCAACGGGTCGCCATTGCCCGCGCCACCATCTTACAACCAAGCGCGATACTCGCCGATGAACCAACCGGCAATCTTGATCACGTCATCGGCGCTGAAGTCATGATGCTATTGGAAAATCTGCATCATGCCGGGACAACGCTGATCATGGTTACTCATGATCGTGAATTAGGTGCGCGCGCGCGCCGCCATATCGGTATGCGTGATGGCAAAATCGTAACGGATGTGTCATGACACTACAGGATGCAATGCTGCTCTCGTTAAGATCGGTTGCCAGCTATCGCGTGCGTTCGCTGTTAATTATTCTGGCCATGGCTTTCGGTGTCGCCGCAGTGGTGGTACTGACCGCATTAGGTGATGGTGCACGGCGCTATGTAGCCAACCAGTTTTCATCGATTGGCACCAATCTGATTATCGTCCTGCCTGGGCGCGCGGAAACTACCGGGGCATTTCCAGGCGCAGTGATGGGACAAACACCGCGTGATTTGACATTAAAAGATGCACAACTGGTCGGTCGTCTAGCGCAAGTCAAACGCTACGCGCCGCTCAATATCGGCGTGGCGGAACTGAGTGCGGCAAATCGCCTGCGTGAAGTAACGGTACTCGGCAGCAGCGCTGATCTGATACCCATACGGCACATGACGCTCGCTCAGGGCAGTTTTCTGGCGCACGGTTCTGGACATAGCGCGCAAATTGTTCTCGGGGCAAAAATGGCCAGTGATTTTTTTCCTGAAGGTAAGGCGATTGGTCAACGTATCAGGCTCGGTGAAATGCGTTTCCTGGTTTCCGGTGTGCTCGCCGCACAAGGCGAATCCATGGGCTTTAATACGGATGAAATTGTCATTATTCCCATTGACTATGCGCAAACCTTATTTAATACGTCTTCCTTGTTTCGTATCCTGGTTGAAGCAAAAAGCCGCCGTGATATTCCCTCTGCCAAACTGGCCATACTCGATACCCTGAAACAAAGTCATGATGGGGAAGAAGATATCACCGTCATCACGCAAGATGCCGTACTCGCCACTTTCGATCGTATTTTACGTGCCCTGACGCTTGCTGTCGCCGGTATTGCCGCGATCAGTCTGACCGTTGCCGGCATTCTGGTGATGAATGTCATGTTGGTAGCCGTCAATCAGCGTACCGCAGAGATTGGATTGCTTAAAGCGATTGGCGCCGACGCGGCTGATATCCGTCGTTTATTTTTTATCGAGGCGCTTTGGTTATCCATGGCGGGAGCTATCTTTGGTTTCTTACTGGGGCAATTCGGTAGCCTGCTACTGCGCCTTGCTTATCCACAACTTCCCGCCTGGGCACCTGTCTGGGCCAGCCTGGCTGGGATTCTGGTGGCCCTGGTCACCGGCATTCTGGCCAGCCTTTTACCCGCTAATCGCGCCGCAAAGCTTGATGCGGTCAAGGCACTCAGTCGAAAATGAATACGGTCGATACCCTGCGTTTTGCCTTCCGCTCACTGACAGCCCATCGCTTACGTACATTTTTATCGGCGTCAGGGATTGCCATCGGCATCGCCGCCGTTATCCTGCTCACCTCCATTGGAGAAGGTATTCAACGATTTGTCCTGTCTGAATTTACCCAGTTTGGCACTAATATCCTTAACGTCACCCCCGGAAAAATTACGACCCATGGCGGATCACTCGGCGCAATTGGCAGTGCACGGTTACTGACGATTGAGGACTCCCTGGCGCTAAAGCACTCCCGTTATGCCCAATATATCAATGCCAGTGTGATGGGTAATGCAGAAATCCGCGCACTTGGACGTAGCCGACGGGTTACTGTTTATGGTCAGAGCCCAGATTTTGCGCAGGTATTCAATATGAAAGTGGCGGTTGGTCAATTTCTGCCTGCCGATGATCCGCGTAACCCGCGTGCTTATGTTGTGCTGGGTTCCAAAGTACGCACTGAGCTATTTGGCAACCGCAATCCACTCGGCGCTATTTTACAGGTGGGCAACTCACGTTTCCGTGTGATTGGCGTGATGGAATCAAAGGGACAGGTGCTGGGATTTGATCTCGATGATACGGTCTTTATTCCTACCACACGTGCACTGGAAGTCTTCAATCGTGAAGGTGTCATGGAAATTAATATTGCCTATCCGCCGGAGGCGCCACTGCATGCCGTCATAGAAGATATCCATCGTATTCTCATTGCACGACATGGCCGTGAAGATTTCACCATCACACCTCAGCAACAAATGCTCAGTACATTAACAACGGTATTAGACGTATTAAAATTTGCTGTCGCCGCATTGGGTGGCATCTCCTTACTGGTGGGCGCGGTCGGTATGGTTACCTTGATGCATATTGCCGTGGCTGAACGTGTCGCTGAAATTGGACTACTGACGGCACTGGGCGCAACACGAAACCGCATCCGTATCTTGTTCTTGATGGAATCAACCGTACTGTCCACATTAGGTGGGCTAGGCGGATTAGCGATGGGCACAGGTATCGCCTGGCTACTCAAACTATGGGTCAGTGGCCTGCCCGTAAATACACCCTGGGATTATGTGCTGGGCGCTTTGGGCTTATCGGTATTAATTGGACTTGCTGCCGGGGTGATTCCCGCCATGCAGGCAGCCAGACTGGATCCCGTCGACGCCTTGCGGGCAGAATGATTAATCTGGAAACAAACAGGATCTGGCTGGCCTGTCGCTTTTAACAAACTACCTGCCAACAGGACACTTTATCGATAATACCCCACCCTGAATTGGTTTATTTAATCTTCTTTTCCAGGATCTGGCGCTTTTGTTCGAGGAATTCTTCTTCCGTCAGGACACCACTTATTCGTAGCTGCTGCAACTGTTCCAGTGCAGACAAAGTGCGCTCTTTTTTTGTTTCAACATCTGGCAGGATATCGTGTTCTATCGCAACAGACGCTTTCTCCAACAAACCACAGAATCTTCCAATCTTTAAGCAAATCCTTTTTAGTAAATACCACAATCTGGGTAATAACCAAATTGCCATACAGATAAACATGACAAATAAAACCAGGAATATGATGGGGTGATTTAATGCGGTCCATAGCCCTGCAATAACTAAAATATCTTCAGTTATTGAAGCGGTCCAATTAGTCACCGGTTCTGGCGATGTATTAATCAAAAGTCGCGTACCTGCTTTGGTGGCATGACTCGTTGCCGCAATTCCGCCGCCAAGAATTCCGGCAGCAATCTCCAACGCCGGGGTAACATCCCCGACTGTACCTGCAGCTAACATTGCGCCCGCAGGAATACGAATAAAAGTATGAATGGCATCCCAGCCTGTATCAACACCCGGTGTTTTATCAGCAAAAAATTCGATAAAATACATTAACCCAGCAGCGCCAATAACTAATGGATCCTGCAAAAACAATAAGTCAGGTGGTAAATCAATATGGCCTGTTGAACCACCAACACCAAGCACCAGTAATGCTGCATATAAATTGATGCCACTGGCCCAAGACACACCCATGGTTAATGCCAGTGTCGCGATTAAAGTCTCGTAATTTTCCATGCCTGGCGCCTTAATGTCTTATCCCTAATACATGCTACGCTATGTATTAACGTCGTTGTACAATTGCTGCAATTTAACAGCAAGCCACCACGCCGTAGACTCGCATGAAACCCAACAGACGCCTGGACGAGGATACCTACCATGAAACTCTCTGAACTTTACTGGCATCGTATTACGCCCCTGCATTTTCTACTGTGGCCACTGAGCCTTCTATTCAGATTACTGATATCGCTACGAAGGCTATGCTATTGGCTGGACCTATTTCCATCCGTCAGTCTCCCGGTACCCGTGATCGTAGTTGATAGCATTACAGTCGAAGATACTGGAAAAATACCCTTTATTTTTTGTCTCATTGAATTTTTACAATCACGTGGCATGAATCCCGGCCTGATAAGCTGCGGTTATTCTGACAATTCAAGTACACCTGTCGCGGTAACTGCATTTAGCGACCCTGCGATCGTAGGAGGAAAATCACTCTGGCTGGCACAGCGCTGTGGCAATCAGTGCCCGGTATGGATTGGAGATGATCGAGTAGCTGCCGCGCAAGCGTTACTGGCAGCAAATCCAGACTGCAATATCCTGATCAATGATGACGGCCTGCAATACCATCGTTTACAGCGCGATATCGAAATTGTCGTCATTGATTATAATGAACAAAATTTCGGCAATGGGTTAATCTTGCCGGCAGGGCCGCTACGGGAAAGTTTCAATCGATTGCAGGATGTGGATGCCATTGTAGTCCATGGCGAAATCAGTGAAGAAATTGACACCCGTCAATGGGCAAGAATCTTCAATATGAAACTGGTCAAAGATTCTTTCTATAACGCATTGAATCCGACAAATCGCACGATGCCAACCGCATTCTCAGGCAAACATCTCCATGCCATGGCACAGTTAGATAATGCGCCATGGTTTTTTGATCAAATAGATCGTCTAGGATTAACTGCCGAGTGCCATACGTTTGCGAATAATCACCCGTATGTTAAAAATGATTTTCAGTTTCCTGATGCAGACGCGGTTTTAATGGCAGAGAAAGAAGCTATCGGGTGTCAAAGTTTCGCAGACAAAACACTATGGATTCTACCGATAGAGGCCTACATAGAGGATGAATTTCGTGAGGTAATGTTAAAGAAAATTAACGAGTCTCTAATTATTTCTGCGCGAAATACCTGCTGAGACAAAACCTTTTCGCTTCTTAAACTTATCCCGGTTCAGCAGAAATAAAATCGATGGGTAATTCAATCATCTGCTCTGGTTCCAATGACATAATCATGATGGTGACCCGGCGATTTCTTGCGCGACCTTCCGGCGTGTTGTTTAATGCGACGGGGCGGTTCTCACCATAACCTAAAGCTGTCAATCGACTCGTATCTACGCCATTATCAATGAATAATCTGATGACACTACTGGCACGTGCGGTCGATAATTCCCAATTTGATGGATAACTCAGGGTATTGATTGGCAAATCGTCGGTATGACCTTCTACGCGTATTTCATGCGTATGCCCTTTCACAACTTCGGCAATTGCACGCAAGGTTAAGCTGGAGCTCTCCGCAAGCTGTGCCTGGGCCGGTGAGAATAAAACACTGGCATTAATCTCTACCGTAATACCCTGTGCACTCTGCGTCACGCTCACTTTTCCATTTTGAACCAAGGGTGCGAGCGCTTGCATAATATCGGTGGCCATACGTCTCATTTCCTTCTGCTGCGCATCCTTCTTTTTAGCCTGCTCATCCGCTTCAGGCTCGGGTTCTCTCAGTATTGGCAGTGGTATCATTGTGGAAGACAAGTCGTGCGTGGCAAACTGGCCTGGGCTTGAAGAATGGCTTCCGAACGCATTAACCAACGAATGACCAAGTACTTTATATTTACCTTCATTAACAGAAGAAATTGCATACATCACAACAAAAAATGCAAATAGTAGCGTGATAAAGTCCGCATAAGAAACAAGCCAGCGATCATGATGATCAGGTTCCTCCCGATGGCGAAATTTTCTTCTTCTACGCATTAACTGCAATCCTGTCCAATCGTGGAAAAATTGATCGATTAAACAATATATCCTTTTAATCTGCTCTCAATCAGTCGTGGATTTTCTCCATCGGCGATGGCGACTAACCCATCCACCAATATCTCACGCATAACGGCATACTCTTCGATAATATGCTTAAGTTTGTTGGCAATTGGCAGAAAAACAAGGTTAGCCAGCGCAACACCGTATACGGTCGCAACAAATGCGACAGCAACGCCTTCCCCTAGCCGTTCTGGATCCGACAAATTTTCCATCACCTGTATAAGGCCAAGAACCGCGCCAAGAATACCTATTGTTGGTGCATAGCCACCCGCAGCTTCCCATATTCTGGCTGATTTACGTTGATAAGATTCCAGGCTGTAGCATTCAATTTCCATCACTTCACGCAATTTATCGGGTTGACTTCCATCAGCCAGCAGCTGCAATCCTTTCCTTGCGAGTGGATCTGTCACTACTTCGGCATAGCGTTCAAGTGCCAACAGGCCTTCTTTACGTGAAATTTGCGCCCAATGTATGATCTGGCTAATCGTGATTTGTGGTGATAATGAAGGGGGATAGAACACCCAGACGCCCATTTTCATACCATTTACAAAAACTTTAACCTTGGTTTGCAACAAAACGGCGCCCAAAGTTCCACCCACTACAATGACAAAGGCGGCCGCCTGCAATAGAGACCCAATATGACCACCTTCCAGCGTTTGTCCAGCAGCAATTGCAATTGCTGCCAGCAGGATACCGACTACACTATTAAAATCGATACGTGATGGCTTATTCACTACGGCTTTCCTTATCTATCCCTATCGTCAATGATTTCTGTTAAATATTTCTCATTCGACTACGCAATCGAGACACTGCTTGCGTATGCAATTGACACACACGCGATTCACTGACGCCCAGGACTTCGCCAATTTCCCGAAGATTCATCTCTTGCTCATAGTGCATACCCATAACTAATTTCTCTCGTGGCGGCAGTTCATCAATCGCACTGACCAGCAAGGATTTTAAGCTTTCATCAAGCAGGATATCCAATGGACCATTAGTCGAATCGTTACAGAAACGATCCAGGAAAGGGTCTTCATTGTCTTTCTGAAAGTCTTCGTAATAAATCAATTGGGCGCCGCGTGCATCCTGCAATATCTCATGGTAATCATCCAGTGATATATTAAGTTCATCAGCCAGTTCTTGCTCACTCGGCGCACAACCTAAACGCTGCTCCAGCGTTCTAATGGCATTTTCAACCTGGCGCATTTTTTTGCGCATACTGCGCGGCAACCAATCTGCCTCACGCAATTCATCCAGAATTGACCCACGTATTCGTTGTGACGCGTAACTTTCAAATTGCCGACCATACGAACCTTCATAGCGTTTGATTGCATCAAGCAGGCCGATCATTCCGGCTTGAATAAGATCATCCACTTGAACACTGGCGGGTAATTTCGCCATCATATGATAAGCAATACGCTTTACTAATGGCGTAAACTCAATAACAAACTGCTCTTTATCAAGGTGTTCTTTATCAATGTTTCCGGTCGCTGTATACATAGTGGTCATTAGGCTGTGAGGTTTGCCATATTAAGATGGCTGATACGAATCAGTCGCTGCATAAAGTTTTCTACTCCGCCACTGTAGTCATCCGGGCATGAGCTATAAATTAAATCTTCTGCTATCCGCCTGAATCCTGTTGCTGATGGTGAAGCTGGAAATGCATCGACGACTGGACGGCAAAGTTGTGTAGAACGCTGGAGTTTTTCATCTGTCGGAATACAACCCATAAAATCAAGTGATACCGAAAGATGCTGTTGGGCTACTTTTGAAATATTGTCAAAAATGGTATAGGCCTGATGCTCAGACCCAACTTTATTTACGAGAATAAGGAAATGTTGTTTTGCATATTCTTTACTCATAATCTTAATCAATTTATAAGCATCCGTAATTGATGAAGGAGATCCTGAAAGCACGATCAGTACTTGCTGTGATGCCAGGCTTAAAGGTAAAACATGGCTTGTACTTCCCATAGCGGTATCCACTAATACAACATCCACGGGTTTTGATAATTCCCCAAAACACTGAATCAACCATTCCTGATCTTCGGGATTAAGTTTTGCAAGTGCATGGATTCCTCGCGTGGCGGTTAACACAGAGACATCATGAGGGCCTTGCAGGATGACTTCCTCCAATGTCTTGTCACGATTGATGACATGCAGCAGATCATACCTTGCCTTAAGTCCCAAATTCGCATTGACATTATTGTGGCGCGGATTCTCATCCAGTATTAATACCCGTTTACCATTTCTTGCCAAGGTCATTGCCAGATTAATAACTGTACTGGTTTTCCCAACACCCTCCTTGCCACCTGCTATGGTTATAATACGAACGGTGTCTTTTGCCCGTAATGCTGCTAATCCGCGTAAACCAGCTGCTTGATCATTGATTATTCTAGTCATGAGTTATCCCTGCGAAAGCCTCGCTTAAACCACGTTTTGTGTCACCACTTGCCGCCATAACCATCGCAAACTCAGCATCCTGTAAAGAAAAAGCCGAATCTCCAGGGGATGATTTGAAGATACGATGAAGTAAATATCGAGGATCTGCTGAATGGAGATCTTCAGGCACCTTCTGTCCATTGGATATATAGTGAAGTATTAATTTTCGACGTACCACGACATCAAGCACCACTCCAAGGCTTGCTGCTTCATCTACTTTGGTTACAATACAGCCATGAATACCTTTGCTTTGATAGGCTGAGATCACTTCATCAAGTGTATTACCATTGCTTGTCGCGCTCAGTAGTAATATGCGTTTTATATCTGATCCACTGTTACACAACATCGCGATCTGTTCAGCAACCATCTGATCGCGTTGACTCATTCCAACAGTATCAATCAAGACCATATGTTTGTTTCCCAGCTCAGATAGTGTAAGTTGCAAATCGTCGGTATCTTTGATGGTACGCACTGGAACACCCAGTAGTTTGCCATAAATGCGCAATTGTTCATGACCACCAATACGATAGCTATCCGTCGTCAACAATGCGACTTTATCCGCGCCATGTCGCATGACACAACGCGCGGCAAGCTTTGCAGTCGTGGTTGTTTTTCCGACACCGGTTGGACCTATCAAGGCATAGACGCCTCCATTTTCTACCATTTCATCACTTGCGACCGTTCGCAGGTTAAACGCCAATGCTGACATTGCCTTTTTCAGGCACTGTTCATAGTTATAATCATCCGGCAGCTTATCAATGATTCGCCGTGACAATAATGGGCTAAAGCCTACATCTAATAGCGTACGTAAAATTTTAGTCTTTACAGGATTCCGCTGCACGAAATTCCCCCATGAAACAGTTGCCATTTGATTTTCCAATGTGCTTCTCATCGCCTTAATTTCACCAATAATATCCTGCGCCAACGTATCAGGTACTTGTGATTTAGGTTCAAAGTCATAGGGCTGTGCATGGGTATTAATAAAGGGTGATGGTGAATATAGCGGCGGAAACTTTGCTTCTTCCTTTGCCTCTTGTATTTCAATATCCTGATCAGGGTTGGTCATTAATTTAGACACATCGGAATTTGCCAACGCCATAATTTCCACCCCATTTCCAACCTGACGATTTGATAGAATTACGGCATCATCACCCAGTTCACTCTTAACCAGATAAAAGGCATCGCGTGAGCTTGCGGCAAAATATTTTTTTACTTTCATTTATTACCCCCAATGACGGAAGTGATTTTGAGTTTTCTGGAATCAGGTATTTCTGCATGAGAAAGTACGCTGAGTTGTGGAATGGCACGACGCAGGAATCGGGATAACAACATCCGAATCGTACCAGGAACCAATAAAACAGCAGGCAGCCCTAATTGCTCCTGGCGCTGAACCGCCTTGCCTGCTTCGTTTAGTAAAGTATCGGCAAGTCCTGGTTCAATACCCATTCCCGCGGTTGCCCCAGAATTTACAGCTTGTGTCAGAATAGTCTCTAATTCATGATGTAAACTCATGACCTGCAGTTCTGCGCCAGCAGGGAAGAATGGCTCTACAATTGCACGGCCAAGTGCACTACGGATAATTTCAGTTAATTCTGCCGTATCTTGTGTACGAACTGCATATTCCGTAAGCACATCAATAATGGTTCGCATATCACGAATATGTACACTCTCTTCCAGCAAATTATGCAGAACTTTTTGTACAGCAGACAATGGCAACAATTTTGGAACCAGATCATCAATCAATTTCGGTGACTGACTACTCAAATGATCGAGTAATTGCTGTAATTCCCGACGCCCAAGAAGCTCAGCAGCGTGAAGATGTAATAAATGGTTGATATGAGTAGTTACCACAGTACTGGCATCTACTACCGTATATCCATTATTTTGTGCTTGCTCGCGGAGCGAAGCTTCTACCCAGACGGCAGGAAGTCCAAATGCTGGATCGGTGGTTTCAGCTCCAGGCAGGACAGCCGTCACTCGACCTGGGTTAATCGCCAGATACATTCCATTGTACGACTCACCTTGTCCTATTACAGAGCCTTTTAACGTGATGCGATAAGCATTAGGACGTAATTCCAAATTATCTCGGATATGGACTACGGGCGGGAGAAACCCAATGTCTTGGGCAAATTTTCTTCGAATTCCATTAATCCGTTTTAATAGGTCACCTTGTTGAACCTTATCTACCAGGGGGATTAAACGATAGCCAACTTCTAGTCCAAGGGTATCAACCGGTGTAACATCTTGCCAGCTCGCATCCTGAGACTCAGGAATGGTTATCGGTTCAGTTGTTATGGGTGCTGCTTCGTTCACGGCAATACGCTTGGCCAGATAGTAAGCACTCATTCCAAGTATCGAGGCGAGCAGCAGAAATACAAAATTTGGCATGCCTGGAACAAGCCCCATGGTTCCGAGAATAATGGCTGTCAGGACTAAAACTTGTGGACGATTGAATAACTGGCCGATGACCTGTTGACCAAGATCCTCATCCGTAGTCACCCGACTTACAACCAGACCAGCTGCTGTTGAAATGACCAATGCTGGAATTTGTCCAACCAATCCATCGCCAATTGTTAGCAAGGTGTAATTCCTGGCGGCGTCGCTAAGATCAAGATCATGTTGAACAACACCGACAATCAACCCACCAATGATGGTAATCAGCATAACCATAATTCCAGCAATCGCATCGCCACGTACGAATTTACTGGCACCATCCATCGAACCGTAGAAATCAGCTTCCTGGGAGATTGTGGCTCGACGAGTCCGTGCTTCTTCTTCTCCAATCAGTCCCGCATTAAGGTCAGCATCAATTGCCATTTGTTTACCTGGCATTGCATCCAAGGTAAAACGCGCACTCACTTCAGCAATACGCCCGGCACCTTTGGTAATCACGACAAAATTGATAACAACCAAAATGATAAATACCACCAGCCCTACCGCATAATTGCCACCCACCAGAAAATGTCCAAAAGCTTCGATAACTTTACCCGCAGCATCTGGCCCGGTATGCCCCTCAAGTAACACAACACGAGTGGAAGCAACATTAAGCGAAAGACGTAATAGTGTGGTAATCAGTAATACTGTTGGAAATGCGGCAAAATCCAATGGGTTTTTAGTATAAAGGCTGACCAGTAATACGATGATTGCAAGTGCAATATTAAATGTAAATAAAACATCCAATAAGAAGGGAGGAAGCGGCATTACCATCATGGCCAGGATCATGATGATCAATATGGGTCCGGCAATGCTCTTCATGTTATTGCCGCCGAACAAACTGGATACTGTGACCGAATTACTCATTCTATTGATCACCCGTATTCATCAATGACGGGTTATGTCTATGAATCTCATCGATAGATTGACTACGATTTAGTAATTCACTACGCATGATCAAGACCTTCCGGGACTGGGACATCAA
Source organism: Nitrosomonas sp. (assembly GCA_030682075.1). Taxonomy (GTDB): domain Bacteria; phylum Pseudomonadota; class Gammaproteobacteria; order Burkholderiales; family Nitrosomonadaceae; genus Nitrosomonas. Next base: position 4,135 of record JAUXRH010000082.1, on the reverse strand, counting down.
CCGGTAGCTCAGGCATAGCTCCCCCATATTCCTGATATCGCCGTAACTGGAAGACATAGGCAAGGATCTCCGCTACTGCGGTATAAAGTGTTTCTGGTATTTCAGAATCAAGTTCCGCATGATGATACAAAGCACGCGCTAATGGCGGCGCCTCAAGAATGGGTATTCTGTTTTCTTCAGCCAGTTCGCGAATACGCGCAGCCAGCAGATGCACCCCTTTTGCCACAACTCTGGGGGCACGCATGGTATCGCCTTGATATTTCAGCGCAATAGAATAATGTGTTGGGTTAGTTACAATAACATCCGCCTTTGGAACCTCTGACATCATGCGGCGACGTGCAGCTTCACGTTGAAGATTCCTGATGCGTGCCTTGACATAAGGGTCTCCCTCGGTATCTTTGTTTTCTTTGCGCACGTCTTCTTTTGACATTTTCAGATTTTCTGCGTGTTCCCATATTTGAAATGGAACATCAATAGCCACTATCAGTAGCATTGCACAAACAAGCAAAATAAAACTAAACCCTAACATTTCGCCCATATGGGAAATACCCAGATCAACGGGTTGCTTTATTAACGCAAAAAAAGCATCTTTATTATTCCAAATCACCATAACCGCCATACCCCCAATAACGAGTGACTTAGCAATCGCTTTTACTAACTCTATTAATCCACGCACTGAGAATACTCGTTTAAACCAACTGACTGGATTCAAACGCTTAAAATCTGGAATTACCGCTTTTGAGCTAAAAAGCCAACCGCTCAATAGCATGGGTGCAAAAAATGCAGCGATCACCAATAAAACAAATAAAGGACCAAGGGCCCATAATCCATCAACAGCCAATTCAAATAAACGGTTGAGCATCAGGTGGGAATCGAATGCAATGTCACGATCTAACTTCATGCCATTTCTGACAATATTCGATAAATCATCGATCAGGTTAGAACCCAGGAACCATAAGCCGGTTGCGGCTGCTATCATGACGGTAAATGTGGTAAGTTCCTGTGAACGTGCTACCTGCCCGTCTTCCCTTGATTTTTCAATTCGTTTGGGTGTTGCGGGTTCTGTGCGTTCAAGATCGCTTTCTTCTGCCATTCCCGACTCCAAATAATCAGGTAAGAATTATCTTTGGTCATCGCAACATTCAATGCGGGAAACAAGCGGGGATTGTCCCGTTATTTTATAAAATAACGGGTACTATTTTTTATTTGAGTAGGTCTGTGAAGTCACAACAACTTGTGAATTGAGCCCATATGGGCAGATAAAAATATGGAACTAACTGATATAATTTACGAAATCGGATTTCCAAGTAAATAATGTTCGATCTTAACTAAGATTAAATACATTAATTTTGATAAAACCAAGTAAAGCTATTTACTTACAGTCATTTGTTATCGGCCAGGAAAAGAAGAAGTTTAATAAAATTAAAAAAATGTAGTATTCAACGATTAATTATAGAACTGCATCGCTCTGCACAAATCCAGTTCACTGCAATCCGCGCACCTTTCATTTGGAATTAAATGACCACCATTCTTCGTTTGATTCGCCAATCCGTTGTCGCATTGCTTATTCTAAGCATGCTCATCATCTGTTTCATATGGACCTTACTGCGTGGCAGTCTGCCTCAATATAGCGGCGAGGCAAATCTGCCTGGATTAACAACACCTGTAAATGTCGAACGAGACTCGCTGGGGAGCGTCACTTTACATGCCCAGAACCGTTTTGATATTGCCAGAGCACTGGGCTATATTCATGCACAGGAACGCTTTTTCGAAATGGATTTAATGCGTCGTCGTGCTGCTGGTGAACTGGCTGAATTATTTGGATCGGGCGCAGTACGAGCGGATCACATGACACGGCGCTATCGTATGCGGTCACGTGTCTCCGCGATGCTCAAGCAGCTACCAGTTGAACAACGCCTGTTATTGGGTGCCTATCGTGATGGTGTAAATAACGGACTTAATGATTTAGCCGTACGTCCCTTTCCATATTTACTGATACGAACACAGCCCATTGAATGGAAAAAAGAAGACAGCATGCTGGTCGTCATGGCCATGTATCTCACCTTAAATGATTCCAGCAAATACCGCGAGCTTGGGCTTTCTACCATGTACGCGACACTACCTGAATCCGCCTATAAATTCTTAACTTCAACTGGCGGCAAATGGGATGCGCCCTTGGTCGGCACATCGTTAGAATGGCCACAGCCGCCCACTGCAGAGGAACTTGATTTACGGAAACTTGACCCTGATCTGCTTCGTCATGACTATGAATACAGTGACAACATACCCGGCAGCAATAGCTTTGCAGTGAATGGCACGTTAACTGATAGCGGGGCTGCACTGGTAGGAAATGACATGCATTTAGAATTGCGTGTCCCCAATTTATGGTTCCGCACTCGCTTAATTTATCCAAACCCACACAATGATAATAAATTACTCGACATCACGGGCATCAGTCTACCCGGCGTACCCGGCATTATTGCGGGTTCCAATCGTCATATTGCCTGGAGTTTCACTAATAGCTATGGCGATTTTTCTGATTGGGTACGTGTCACCCTGGATCCACAAGATACAACACGTTATCGTACTTCAACTGGCTGGAAATCAATGGATACATTTTATGAGACCATCAAGGTACGTAGCGCACCAAATGAAACGCTGATTGTTAATGAAACCGAATGGGGCCCGATTCTTGCTGAAGATTATGATGAAATGCCACTGGCTTTGATCTGGACAGCATTACAACCGGAGGCAATAAACTTTAACCTTGCTCAGCTGGAACTTGCAGAAACTACCCATGAGGCAATTGTCATTGTGCAAAACGCAGGAATGCCTTCGCAAAACTTCATCGTCGGTGATCACCATGGGAATATAGCCTGGACCGTTGCCGGGCGTATTCCGATACGTACCGGGAACTATGATCCCCAACTGCCCGCTGATTGGAGTGTGCCCAATACTGGTTGGAATGGCTGGTTAGATGACTCAAAATACCCTGTTATTAACAACCCACCATCACAACGCTTATGGTCTGCCAACGCACGTACTGTCGATGGCCCCCTGTTTGATTTACTCGGTGATGGTGGCTATGACCTTGGCGCAAGGGCAAAACAAATCCGTGACAATCTGACTCAACGCGATCAATTCAGACCATACGATATGCTGGCAATTCAGCTTGATTATCGTGCAATATTCCTGACACATTGGTACCATCTACTTGAGTCCAGTTTGAATCAAGCACGCAAAGAACCTTGGATTACGAAAATGCAGGAGATACTTCAAGATTGGGATGGACATGCTTCTACTACCTCCGTTGCCTATCCTATTGTGCGTACCTTCCGTAAGGAAGTTATTAAAAATGTATTGGATGGCTTTGCTGCAGCAATCCGGCAGAGTGATCCTGATTTCAAGTTTCCGAGATTGAGTCAGGTCGAACATGCTGTATGGATATTGATCGAACAACGCTCACAACATTTATTGCCGCCTAATTTTAATGACTGGGATGACTTACTTTATACCAGCGCCAAACAGGTAGCAGTCAATATGGAAAAACAACCGGTTAGTTTAACTGCACCTAGCTGGGGCGAATTCAATACCGCACGTATCAAACATCCGCTCAGTCATACATTACCCGATTTCATTGCAAAATGGCTCGATATGCCAGCGGACGCACTTCCTGGTGACAGCAATATGCCACGTATACAGACGCCTGATTTTGGCGCATCGCAACGATTTGCCGTTTCGCCGGGAGATGAAGAGAATGGCTATTTTGATATGCCCGGCGGACAGAGTGGACACCCGCTCTCGCCTTACTATGGCAGTGGCCATAGTCACTGGGTCACAGAAAACTCCACACCATTCAAACCCGGCCCTGCCGAGAAAATTTTGCGACTAAATCCAGCTACAAAGTTACCTTGAGTCTGTCATTAAACCTCAACTGAACGGCTGATTATTTCGGCATCAGGTAATGATCGCCAGTAGAAACCAAGGATATATCGTAACTACTCACCCCCTTCAAAAATAATCCAAAAAACACTTGACAGGTTTTTGGGCAAGAAAAATTAGATTCCCTTTCACGCTGAAAAATCCATGCACTATGCACATTGGATTCTGGAATAAGCCGCTTCCAGTATAATTT
>JAUXRH010000079.1 GCA_030682075.1 Nitrosomonas sp. | reverse complement strand
CAGGTACTTTGCTTTATTTTAATTTATGGGCACCTCTAAAAATCCATATTTTCGAGCAGCCGCTTTGCGGCTTGCCTGCTTACCCCGTTTCGTCACCATACTTCGTTGCTCACAAAAAATGTTTCCTTACCTATCCATCATATGCTGCGTCAATATTTTTTATTCGCGCCTGGTCTTGTTTAGAACTCTGAATTTTTAGAGGTGCCCTTATGTCTTTTGTTGTTGGACTGACAGGCGGTATTGGGAGCGGCAAAACCAGCACTACAAAAATATTTGCCAGCCTGGGTGTCGATATCATTGATACTGATGAGATCGCCCGAGCATTAACCCAATCGGATGGTGCCGCGATTGTCCCGATCAGAAAAATTTTTGGTGATAATCTTATTACGGCGGATGGTGCTCTGGATCGGCGCAAAATGCGAGAAATGGTGTTCTCAGACAGCATACTGAAACAAAAACTTGAAGAAATTCTGCATCCGCTTATCGTATTGGAAACAGCTCGTCGTCTCACATTGACTAAATCTCCCTATGTAATCATAGCAATTCCATTACTATTTGAAACCAAGGTCTATCACAACCTGATTCAGCGTGTCCTGGTAATAGATTGTGACGAACAAAAACAAATTACGCGGACTATGGCTCGCAGTAAACTTGAGGAGCAGGAAGTTCGTGTCATAATGGCAGCTCAAGTTTCACGGCAGGAGCGCCTGCAAAAAGCAGATGATGTGATTTTAAATAATGAGGATCTTGATTTCTTACGAAAACAGGTAATTGACCATCATCAGAAGTATCTTGATTTATCAAAAAATTATCAGCCGATCTAATAGGAATACATTAAAGGTTTTTAAGCAGTTAATTTTAACTTTTAATTGTTAAATAATCTGGTATAGGGCAAGATCTTAATAATTTTTTAATTCCTAAAGACAAAACAATTTTGATCTGTTACGAGCATCCTTTAAATGAACGAGTCCGCACACTGCTACGGCTCGAAGATTTATTTAATAAAATAACTTACTTTTCCGCCAAAGATACGGCGATTGACCATCATGCGGCACTTATTGCCTTATTTGAAGTTCTTGATATAACCAGTCGTGCTGATATTAAATCCGATTTATTGCAGGAATTGGAAAGACAGAAACAATCCCTGGAAGCATTACGAAAAAATCCAGATATTTCTGAAGCCGTATTAAATCAGGTATTAAAAGATATACAGATCACATTTCGTAGTATGTTGGATATCTCTGGAAAAGTAGGTGAGCATTTACGCGAAAATGAGTGGTTAATGGGCATCAAACAGCGTGCCAGTATACCCGGCGGTGTCTGTGAGTTTGACTTGCCTTCTTACCATTACTGGCTAAATACAGACCCTGAGCTACGCCGTAAAGATTTTGAACAATGGCTCACACCACTGATACCCATTCGTGACGCCTTCAGCATTGTGCTTCATTTATTGAGAAAAAGTGGAAAAACTTTTAGTCATATTGCTGATCAAGGTGTATTTCAACAAACAGGTTCAGGTTATACCGCACATCTATTGCGCCTGAAGGTTAACGAGCACTTACCCTGTGTTCCAGAAATCAGCGCGAATAAATATGCACTTAACATTCGATTTATTCCGCTAGAATCAGAGCAAAAAACAAAAGTCTACGAAGAAGATGTCGCGTTCGAGTTGACTTTCTGTAATCTATAACTTCGTCCCAGATTAGTCTGCAAGTATTCAAGATATCCCACATTGTAGATCGTTAGATTGCGTGTGAGCCTTCGGTGAATGGCCACATTTAAACTGCATCCTATTTTTCGATTTGATGACAACTAAGATGACGGGTTGTTTGGGTGCATTGGGGTGTAATTCATTGGACATGCGTCGACCCAGCGGGAGAATAATCCAAGAGTCTGTCGGATTTAACCCGGATATTGCATGAATTCGCACGATGATCACGCATGATATTGGTTTCACAAGGGATTTTTCGAAGAAGCGGTGTAGTTATTCACACACCTGACTGAGACAATTCCTTGTGGAATCAAGAGACAAGTGAGGGCGTGTGCAATTCATGCAATATCCGGGTTAAGTGATCGTAGCGAGCAAAGTGGGAAAGCGAAGACAGATTGACCGGATTTATATGAGGGCACCTCTAAAAATTCAAAGTTCTAAACAAAACGAGGCACGAGTAAAAAATGGTGACGCAGCATATGTTTGATAGGTAAGGAAACATTTTTTGCGAGTAACAAAGTGTTGTGACGAAAAGGGGTAAGCAGGCAAGCCGCAAAGCGGCTGCTCGCAAATATGGGTTTTTAGAGGTGCCCTTAAGTCCGACAGACTTCCAGAAACTCGGTAAAGAACGACAACCGGCCACCGGGGGTGGCTACGCTCAGTTCAACCGTCGCTTGTTTTGTCTCCTGAAAAGCAGTATTGACTGCCTTTGCCAAGGTCTTTTTCTCGAACTTCTTTTCACCTATTGGGTGAGCCTCCTGTTCTGCCGTAAACCCTCAGCACTGATACGTTTGCGCTAATTTTACAGGAATTGACTGTGGATAACAGGTTAAATAACAAATACTTACGATTTCTGCTATTAAAAATTTCTTTAATAACAAAAGGACGTATCAACACCTTTACCATAGAAAAAGGTAATGCACCGATAATCATTGCTTTTTGCAAAGCCTCCAAACCACCTTCTCCGTCATTGAAATGAGCACTTTACTGCCTATCGCAATAAATTTATTCAATCCCTCATATAACTCCAATTTCGTGAGATGAATTTTCATTTTCCTAAATAAGGTCTTAGAGCTGATTATTATTTTTCTATCGTTAGCCTGGATGGATTCTTGACACTTTCTTCACATTTACTATGTTATTTTCCACTGCGGCATGAGCCAATTGCAAAAGTTTATTTACTTAAGCGTAGACAACGCGCGTTTTCAAGAAAACAAAAGTTAGTTTATGAACTCCAGGAGGCTGTCCGAGAATAGAGATCGTAGCGAGGGAGTGCTATTTTGAGACCTATTTCTTGATCATTTGAGGCGAATAGTTGTTCTATTCAACGAAAATGATCGAGAAATAGCGCCAAAAGAGCGCTTCCGCAGCAGATCAGCCTCTTGGAATATTTATATTCAGGGCACTTCTAAAAATTCAGAGTTCTAAACAAGACCAGGCGCGAATAAAAAATATTGACGCAGCATATGATTGATAGGTAAGGAAATATTTTTTGTGAGCAACGAAGTATTGTGACGAAACGGGGTAAGCAGGCAAGCCGCAGAGCGGCTGCTCGCAAATATGGATTTTTAGAGGTGCCCATTATTAAATATCTTACGCAGAAACTATGATCTGGAAACCCAACGTAACGGTGGCGGCTGTTATTGAACAAGATGGAAAATTCCTGCTGGTAGAGGAAGAGCAAGCAGCGGATTCCGACGTGTTACTTAATCAACCGGCGGGGCACCTGGATCCAGGGGAATCTATCATTCAAGCGGCAATACGGGAAACACTGGAAGAAACGGCCTATACCTTTGTTCCAGAATACCTGTTGGGTATCTACCAATGGCATTCCTGTAGCAACGACACCACTTACCTTCGTTTTGCATTTGGTGGTCATGTTACGGGCCACGATTCGGAGCGTGCATTGGATAGCGGAATTCTGCGTGCCTCTTGGTTCAGCCTGGATGAGATTAAACAATTAGCTCCTTGTCATCGCAGTCCGCTGGTCATGCAATGTATTCAGGATTATTTGGCAGATAAACGTTATCCGCTGGAACTTCTTACGCATTATAATTAATCAATGAAAAAACAGCGTGTGGTTGTCGGCATGTCAGGTGGCGTTGATTCTTCTGTTGCCGCACTCTTGTTGAAGCAGCAGGGTCACGATGTGGTCGGTTTGTTTATGAAGAACTGGGAAGATGACGATACCGATGCGTATTGTTCTTCCCGCCAGGACTTTTTGGATGCCGCTTCGGTAGCGGATATCATCGACATTCCATTGGAAGCAGTGAACTTCTCTGCGGAATATAAAGACCGGGTTTTTTCACATTTTCTTGCTGAATATCAGGCCGGGCGTACGCCTAACCCGGATGTGCTTTGTAATGCCGAGATCAAGTTTAAAGCATTCCTTGATCATGCCAATTTGCTGGGTGCGGATTATATCGCGACAGGACACTATGCGCAGGTTCGAAAAATGCAGGGTGCATTCCAGTTGCTAAAAGGCGAGGATGGCACCAAGGATCAAAGCTATTTCCTCTATCGTTTAAACCAGACCCAGTTGTCCAGCACTTTGTTTCCCATCGGACATCTTTATAAACGCGATATCCGTAAAATTGCCAGGGAGCAGAAGCTGCCCAATTTTTCCAAGAAAGATAGTACCGGCATTTGTTTCATTGGTGAGCGGCCTTTTCGGGAATTTCTCAATCGCTATCTGCCACATGAGCCAGGAGAAATACAAACTCCAGAAGGTAAGGTAATTGGTCAGCATATTGGCTTGATGTACTACACTCTTGGGCAGCGGCAAGGACTGGGTATTGGCGGAACTCGGGGCGGTAATGATGAGCCATGGTTTGTATGCGCTAAAAATAGGGCAGAAAATATTCTGGTTGTTGTTCAGGGTCATGAGCATCCCGCATTACTTCGCTCATCTCTTAAGGCTGCAGATCTGACCTGGATCAGTGGAGAAAAGCCGCACTGCAACTGGGTATACGCGGCCAAAACACGTTATCGCCAACCTGATGCCCCTTGTGCCATTGTCAGCTTCAATCACGATACCTGCGAGATAGACTTTGCCCAGGATCAATGGGCGGTCACACCTGGACAATCAGTGGTCGTTTATGAGAGTAATGTCTGTCTCGGCGGGGGAGTGATTGTCGAGTGAAGGATAGGTATCCTTTAAAAGTCCTGGACTTCCAATGGTATTTGCTGACAGAAAAATACAATGCCAGATTTGGCAGGGGAATCTTGAACAATAGGTCATGATCCACTACCTGAGTTTCTAATTCACGGGAAATTTCAACTGAAAAACAGGGTGAGTGGACTGGAAATGATACCGATCTGTCAGAATGGGTGTAGTCCATGGATTCGGTTGGCTATATGTTAAGATAGCAGCTTCACTAGAATCGGGTTTATCATGAGTTTTTCACCTATTACCGCACTTTCTCCCCTTGATGGTCGTTATCAAAACAAAGTTGAGTCGTTAAGATCATACTTCAGTGAATTTGCGTTAATTCACTACCGTGTTCAGGTGGAGGTCGAATGGCTTAAAGCATTGAGTAATGAACCCGCGCTTGGCGAAATCCCCCCCTTCTCAGCCAGCACCCATAGGCAACTTGATGATCTGGCAGCAAATTTTTCTGTAACTGACGCGGAGGCAGTCAAAACCATTGAAGCCACGACCAATCATGATGTTAAAGCAGTTGAGTATTGGCTGAAAAATAAATTGGCTGAAAATGCGGAAGTTGCCAAGGTTGCGGAATTCATTCATTTTGCCTGTACTTCAGAGGATATTAATAATCTTTCCCATGGGCTAATGCTGAAGCGCAGTCGTGATCAGGTCATGTTGCCCGCATTGGAAAAAATAATCGCGACACTGGTTGATTTGGCGCATCAATTGGCGGATATCCCCATGCTTGCCAGAACCCATGGGCAACCAGCTACGCCAACGACACTGGGGAAAGAAATTGCCAATGTGGTTTATCGCTTGCAGCGAGGTTACAGGCAACTGGCAGCCGTTGAGATCCTCGGTAAAATTAATGGCGCAGTGGGTAATTACAATGCCCATATCGCGACTTATCCCGATCTGGACTGGGAAAAGTTTGCACAGGATTTTGTGGGAAACCTAAGCCTGAAATTTAATCCCTATACAACGCAAATTGAACCACATGACACCATTGCAGAATTATTTGATGCCTATGCACGCATTAATACCATCATGCTGGATCTTGATCGTGACATCTGGGGGTATATTTCATTGGGTTATTTCAAGCAGAAGAGCAACGCCAATGAAGTCGGATCATCCACCATGCCACATAAGGTCAATCCGATTGATTTTGAGAACTCAGAAGGTAACCTTGGCATTGCGAATGCCTTGTTACGGCACATGAGTGAAAAATTACCGGTATCCAGATGGCAACGTGATTTGACTGACTCCACGGTGCTACGCAATATGGGTGCGGCGCTAGGGCATACCCTGCTGGCTTACGATTCATGTGCCAGGGGGCTGGGTAAATTAGAGGTTAATTTAACGCGATTAATGGCTGATATAGATAATGCCTGGGAGGTTTTAGCTGAGCCGATCCAGACGGTGATGCGCCGTTATGGCGTGCCTAATCCCTATGAACAGTTGAAAGCGTTGACACGCGGCAAAGATGGTATCACTAAGGAAACATTACAGGAGTTTATTGAAGGGCTTGAAATTCCAGAAACTGGAAAAAAGCATCTGTTGGAGATGACGCCGCAGAATTATATTGGTAAGGCGGCTGAACTGGCACGAAGAATCAAAGATTAGAGGGCATCTCTAAAAACTCAAGTTTCCAGGCAAGACAAGGCGCAAGAAAAAAATTGAGCGTAGCATATGGCTGATATGTAAGAGAAAATTTTTTATGAGCAACGTCGTATTGCGACGAAACGGGGTAAGCAGGCAAGCCGCAAAGCGACTGCTCGCAAAATTGGATTTTCAGAGGTGCCCTAGGAGTCTGTCGGACTTAAGTGATCGTAGCGAGCAAAGTGGGAAAGCGAGGATAGATTGGCCGGATTTTGAGGCGCATAGTCATTCTATGCAACGAAAAATCAGGGTAATATGAACCGCTTGTCCCATTTGCGCAGTA
>JAUXRH010000078.1 GCA_030682075.1 Nitrosomonas sp. | reverse complement strand
TACTGCGCAAATGGGACAAGCGGTTCATATTACCCTGATTTTTCGTTGCATAGAATGACTATGCGCCTCAAAATCCGGCCAATCTATCCTCGCTTTCCCACTTTGCTCGCTACGATCACTTAAGTCCGACAGACTCCTAGGTCTATGAATCTGTGGGTCGGATAGGTGCTGCGGTTCATTTCTCGTTCAATCAAACCGAACGGTAACTTGGGCCGACTGCCTGGCAGACATAGCCTGCATACGATGAGGGTACAAATGATGAACGAAACAACCTGTATGGTTGGTATTGATGTTGCCAAACGCAAATTCGACATAGCATTACTGATTAACAACAAAATAAAAACCAAGGTGTTTGACAACACACCAGCAGGCCACAAGGCTTTTGAGGACTGGCTTGTTGAACGGGCGTGATATCCGGGCAGACACATCTCTGCATGGAGGCTACAGGGCCTTACAGCGAGGTACTGGCAACCAGGCTTGTTACGGACGGGTGGCAAGTAAGCGTGGTAAACCCAGCTCGCATCAAAGGCTTTGCGCAAAGCGAACTCGCACGTAACAAAACAGATCGAGCCGATGCGGCATTACTGGCACGTTTTTGTATGGCTTTGCGCCCCGGTTTATGGACACCTCCGCCCGTTGAATGGCGTGAATTGCGCGGTTTGGTAGATCGCCTGCAAGCGCTCAAGGAGATGCATCAGCAGGAAAGTAACCGCATGGAAGCACATCGGGCAAGCGAACAAAGGCACTTGACGCAGGACGTTCAGATCCATCTGGACTGGCTCAACAAACAGATTAAGGAACTCGAGCGCGGTATCAATGACCACATTGACCGGCACCCTGATCTTAAGCGGGATGCTGAGTTGCTCGGCAGCATTCCGGGCATCGGTGATACCACCGTTGCAAAGGTGCTGGCTTATGCGGGAAATATACGGCGCTTTACCAACGCCAAAGCATTGGCGGCATTCATTGGCGTGACACCCAGGCAACGCTTATCGGGCAGTTCCGTCAAAGGTAGAACGGTGATGAGCCGCACCGGACACAGCGATTTACGCCGTGCGCTATATATGCCCGGCATGGTAGCCAGACGGTACAATCCAGTGCTGAAAATATTTGGTGACAGATTAAGTGCTGCTGGCTTGGCTCCAAAGGCTG
>JAUXRH010000077.1 GCA_030682075.1 Nitrosomonas sp. | reverse complement strand
TGGCAACAATTGATCATCATGTACAAAGCTTCTTCGTGCAAGCCCTGCAACTCGATGTCAGAACATTGAGGCTGGAAGCCAAGTGAATCAAGCATTCCAATGGTATTGTCAGGTTAAAATGAACTTCGAAACGTTAGTTCTTGACACGTTTCTTGCGCGTCTTGGATGGTGATTCGGATTGGCTTGTTTTTTTAGTTTCAGTTAATACAAAATCAATTTTGCTGGTTTCCAAATCAACGCGAACAAGCTTGACGCATAGTCGATCACCCAGGCGATATTGCATGCCACTCCGCTCACCTTGCAGCATATGCTTAGTGGCATCAAAATGGAAATAGTCACTGGGTAATTCGGAGATATGCACGAGTCCTTCTACGTAAATGTTATCAAGTGCCACGAAAAGACCAAAGCTGGTAACACTGCTAACAACGCCGTTAAAACATTCGCCGATTTTATCCTGCATATAAAAGCATTTTAACCATGATTCCACATCACGCGTCGCTTCATCAGCTCGCCGTTCAGTTTGTGAGCAATGCATACCTAATTCATGCCAGTTACCAGGGGAGTAGGTCTCGTTATTTAATGCCGATTTAATCGCACGGTGTATCAGTAAGTCAGGGTAACGTCGAATAGGGGAGGTGAAGTGCGTATAGGATTCATACGCCAGCCCAAAATGCCCGACGTTATCGGGACTATAAACGGCCTGACGCAACGATCTTAACATCACCGTTTGCAGCAATTGTGCATCGGGTCTATCTTGGATTATATTCAGTGTCTTGGCATAGTCCTTAGCGTGAGGATCATCGCCACCACTCAGACCTAAGCTGAATTCCTTGAGAAAATTGCGCAATAGCTCAAGCTTCTCAGGTGTCGGTCCTTCGTGAATACGATAAAGTGCAGGTTGTTTATGCTTCCGCAGAAAATCCGACGCGCATACGTTCGCGGCTAACATACATTCTTCAATCAGCCGATGCGCATCATTGCGTTTAATCGGTAAAATCTTCTCGATTTTTCCCTGGTCGTCAAAAATCATTTGGGTTTCGATGGTTTCAAAATCAATCGCGCCACGTTTCTTGCGTGTTTTCAGTAATACTTTATATAACTTATATAGCAACTGTATGTGCGGTAAAATCTCTACATGTTGCTTTGCTTCTTCACCTTTAGCATCGTCCAGCATTGTGGCGACCAAGTTATAGGTGAGTCGCGCATGTGAGTTTATGACGGCGGGATAAAAGCGATAGTCAAGTTGATCACCATTCGCATCGAACTGGATTTCACAGACCATGCACAGGCGGTCAACTTGTGGTTTAAGTGAACATAATCCGTTGGAGAGCACTTCTGGCAGCATCGGAATTACTCGTCGCGGGAAATAAACTGAATTACCCCGATTAAGTGCTTCCTGGTCAAGCGTGTCGTTAGTGTGGATGTAATGGCTGACATCTGCAATGGCAACGTATAATTTAAAGCCTTTGCCGTCGCGTTCGCAATAGACAGCATCATCAAAATCACGCGCGTCTTCACTGTCGATTGTGACCAGAGGCAAATGACGTAAATCCTCTCTTTTGATTAACTCTTTTTTCAACACCTGTTTTGGAAACTTGATAGAGCGTTTTTCTATTTCAGGTGAGAATTTATAGGGTAAATCGTGTTTGCGCAGAGCAATTTCAATTTCCATTCCCGGTGCCGTGTAATCACCCAGGATTTCAATAATATGACCAATAGGCTGTGCATTTTTGCTGGGCTGTTGAATAATCGCAACGATTACTATTTGCCCGGCTTTGGCACTCATGGATTTCTCCTGGGGTATCAGGATATCCTGACTAATGCGTCGATTCTCGGCTTCCACAAACAGAATTCCGTGATCGATATGTAATCTTCCTACGAGCTGCGTATTGACACGCTCCAGTACTTCGATAATAGTTGCTTCTTTGCGTCCTCGACGGTCTACGCCAATCTCACGTACAACCACGTGATCACCATGGAGTGCCTTGTGCATTTCCTTAGGACTCAGGAACAAATCGGGGCTTCCATCATCAGGAATCAAAAAGCCAAATCCATCCGCATGGCCTTGAACTTTACCTTTGATAAGCGCAAGTTTTTCCATTATGCAGAGATCGCCTTTGCGATTACGCATAATCTGGCCTTCACGCACCATGGCGGAAAGTCGGCGACCAAAAATCTCATGTTCTTCTGCGGAAATGCCAAGCAGGCTGTGTAATGCTTGATCAGTAACAGGGACACCCTGTTCGTTCATGATTTGTAGAATATATTCCCGACTGGGCAACGGATGACCATAACGTTCTTTTTCACGGTCAAGGTGAGGGTCGAGATTACGTTGCTTTGGCTTCTTCTTAATTGACAAAACGGTGTTTTCCTATAGAATTGCTTGTTTGCCGCTATCCTAACCAGGATGCGGAATTGCCCAGATGGCGGAATTGGTAGACGCGCATGGTTCAGGTCCATGTGCCTTCGGGTGTGGAGGTTCGAGTCCTCTTCTGGGCACCATGAAACAACTCAACAGCCGCATCAAAGCTCAATCTTTAGCCAGAGCGGTTTTTTGTTACCCGTAAGTCACCTGCATACTTTCTAGGAGTCTGTCGGACTTAAGTGATCGTAGCGAGCAAAGTGGGAAAGCGAGGACAGATTGGCCGGATTTTGAGGCGCATAGTCATTCTATGCAACGAAAAATCAGGGTAATATGAACCGCTTGTCCCATTTGCGCAGT
>JAUXRH010000076.1 GCA_030682075.1 Nitrosomonas sp. | reverse complement strand
CCTCTAAAAATCCAATTTCCGTCGCAATACGGCGTTGCTCATAAAAAATTTTCTCTTACATATCAACCATATGCTGCGCTCAAATTTTTTTCTCGCGCCTTGTCTTGCCTAGGAACTTGAATTTTTAGAGATGCCCTTAAGAACTATTTCCCTGGAAAAAAGCACTGATCCATTGTAATCGCATCCTGCAGGTTTAAATATTGAAATCCGTGCAGATTGGATTCTTGTTGTTGCCTGGTAGCCTGCCGGATTTACGTGGGGAAGCGATCCCGATTATGTCCCGTGTAATAATCGATCTCCGGACCAAGCGGCACGATGCGCGTTGGATTAATGGTGTCCTGGCTGTAGTAATAATGGGTTTTGATCTGATCAAAGTTGACGGTATCTGCTACACCGGGTTGCTGAAATAAGTCGCGCACGTAGTTAGACAGATTGGGGTAATCCTCAATTTGTTTCCGGTTAGCTTTGAAATGCCCGTAATAGACACTGTCAAAACGTATCAGCGTTGTGAATAAGCGCCAATCTGTTTCGGTAATTTGCTTCCCGACAAGATAACGTTGATGATTCAAGCGCTGTTCGATCGTGTCCAGTGCTGAAAATAGGGCGTAGTAAGCTTTTTCGTAGGCTTTCTGTGTTGTAGCAAAGCCGGTTTTATACACGCCGTTGTTGATATTGTCGTAAACAAAATGGTTGATGGCATTGATTTCTTTACGTAGCGCTTCCGGGTAATAGTCTGTTTTAACGTTGGTAAATTCATTAAATGCAGAGTTCAACATGCGAATAATTTCTGACGATTCGTTGTTTACAATAGTACTGGTTTTCTTATCCCATAAAACCGGTACGGTCACGCGACCGGAGTAATCCGGTTTGGTCGTGGTATACACCTCGTGCAAGTAGCGGATGTTGGCAATGGGACCACCATCATTGATTTCCCAGCCATTTTCCAGCATTTCCGGTCTGACCTCGGTAACGCCGATCACGTGTTCCAGTTTCTTCAGCTTGCGCAGGATCAGCGTGCGGTGAGCCCAGGGGCAAGCCAGCGAGACAAACAGGTGATAGCGCCCTGCTTCAGCTTTAAAGCCCTCGTCTTTAGCCTCCGGCGTAATCTCATGCCGGAACTGGGAATCCTGACGGACAAATTCGCCGTTGCTGGAATGGGTGTCGTACCAGTCGGTGTGCCATTTGCCGTTGATTAATAAGCCCATATATTTACTCCCTTCACTTTTTACTTGTCAGCGTAGCTGGGGAAATCTGCAAAACCCTGTTCATCAAAGGAGTACCAGACCGACATGTCTGCTGGCTCTGCCAGTGGCCAGCCATGCGCGAAGCGATTAACCAGATCAGGGTTACTGATGAACGGGCGTCCAAATGCGATCAGGTCGGCGTCTCCACTCGCGATTGCAGCTTCCGCCGTTTCCTGGGTGTAGCCACAGTTTCCCATCAGCGGGTGATGGAAAATTTCACGGAACTCGCGCAGGTTCATGGGTTCGCCTAATCCGTGGAAGCCAAACGCCAGGCCATCCATCACATGCAGGTAGGCTAAACCCAGCGTGTCGAGTTGCTGGGCGACATAAGTAAACTGTTCGCGGTAGCCGGATGATCCCATATCGTTAAACACGCCGTTGGGAGAAATACGCACAGCAACCTGGCTGGCGGGCCAGACGCGGCTGACCGCAGCTACTACTTCGCCCAGCAATCGATACCGGTTTTCCGTGCTGCCACCGTATCGGTCCGTTCGGTGATTCGTTCTGGCTTGCAGGAACTGATCCAGCAAGTAGCCATTAGCTGAATGTATCTCAACCCCATCAAACCCCGCCGTTTTTGCACGCGCCGCCGCTTTGCGGTAGTCCTCAACGATGCCAGGAATCTCGTCGGTTTCCAGCGCGCGTGGAACCTCATACGATTTTTTGCCCTTGGGTGTCTGAATACCGTCGCCATTGAGCGCAATCGCCGAAGGCGCAACCGGCAGATTACCGTCATGAAAGTCGCTATGCGAGGCACGGCCACAATGCCACATTTGCAGAAATACGTGGCCGCCCTTTGCGTGAATCGCATCGACAATCCGTTTCCATCCGTCACCCATTTCATCCGTGTAAATTCCGGGTGATTGGTTCCAGCCAATGGCTTGTGGCGAGATAGAGGTCGCCTCGGTAATGATCAACCCGGCGGACGCTCGCTGCGTATAATACTCGGCCATTAAAGCATTGGGAATTCGGGCCACACCGGCCCTGGCGCGTGTCAGCGGCGCCATAACCACGCGATTCGCCAGCGTCAGGCCATGAAGATCGAATGGTTCAAGCAGATGCTTCGTTGTCAGTTCACGGTTCATTACAAGTTCCTTTTTTATAATCATAGATGAATCGTCAATAATTTTGATCTGCGATTCTGTCGTCACTCATTGCTACTTTGAGACCGATGGAAAGTCGGGCATGATTCCGCATGGTCGACCAGGAAACGCCAGCAGTCTATTCAATCACGAAGTTCAAAGCTGACGTTTGACACTATTACGGCGCCGGCCCCACCCTCAACAGTCGCTTGCAGCACGGAAATCCGCTCGTCCTGTGGTAGTTTGCTTATTTCCTTGACGACTTTAAAAAACTGGCCCATATCGCCGTTCTGCTGCGCGAGCAGTGCCTGAAATGCGGGCAATAATTGCGTATAGATGGAAACGGTTGCCAGCCGCGCATTGTTTAGTTCTTGTGCAAACCATCGATCATAGCTGCTGAATTCCGTTCTGGCGGTTTTTAATTGGGAAAATTCCTCGCGTAGCTCAGCAAAAATATGCGCTTTGGCCGCGCGTTTCTCTGCGTCGCTCAATTCTGAGCTAAACAATTCATGTAGCCGTTTGCGATGGTTGAGTATCAGTCTGGTAAAAACGGTCTCTCTTTCATGTCTGGCATGGAAGGCCACTCGCTCAGCAGCGGCGCCATTGCTTTCAAACCAGCGTCCAATGCCTTCATGTTCAACCGCCGTGGCAAAAGATTCGTTGAAGACGCTGTCGCCGGGCACATAGACCACCTGGTGGGCAAGTTCATGAAATATCATGCGGGCAAGTTCCATTTCAGAATAACCAATAAAGGTATTGAGTACCGGATCGTTGAACCAGCCCAAGGTGGAATAGGCGCGGACCCCGCCGACATAGACATCATAACCCTCCTCTCTGAGTTCTGCTGCATAACGCTCTGCTCTGGCTTGTGAAAAGAAGCCACGGTAGCTGACACAACCGGCTTTTATGAAGCACCATTTTTTAAGCTCGAGGGAAAGTTCAGGGGAAGCGAACACATTCCACACTACATAGGGGCGATTCAAATCGGCATAGTGGGTATAACTCTGGTTATTCGGCAGCATCAGTTCGCGACTGGCGAATCCCCGCAACATGACAACTCTGGCGAGAATGCGCTTCAATTGATGGTCTGCCTCGGGATTTGCGATAATGGTGCTGATGGGTTGGGATCGGCGCATCATATCCAGATGACCATCAACCGCCTGGACGTAGTAAGGAAGATTAACGCAGCCCGCGACCCAGAAGATCTGGCCCACGGCAATCACCCGTTTTAATTTGTGCAAAGTTCGTAAAATCACGCTGACTCCAGATTGTGTCGCAAATATCCAGGCCGCATTGTTGCGGAATCGCCATCCGCCATAGCCTGTCGATTATCCTGCCAGTTCATTGGCAATCATCTCGGCTTGCTTTAAGACCCTTTCTGTCGCCAATAATTGCATATCGGGCGGGTAGCCGAATTGCCGCAGGGTACGTTTCACCATTACTTTCAGTTTAGCTTTGACGCTTTCCTTGATGGTCCAGTCTATCGAAGCATTTTGACGAACGCGCTGGGTCAATACGATGGCCAGTTCGCGTAATTGGTCATGTTGCATCAGTTCACGGGCGCTCTCGTTGCTGGCAACTGCGGTGTAAAAAGCATATTCAAAAGTTGATAAATCCAGCTTCTCGGCTTCTTTGTCGGATGCTACGATTTCCTTACTGATTTTGATCAGTTCATCGATCACTTCAGCCGCAGTCAGGATCTTGTTGTGATATTTCTTGATGGCGTTTTCCAGCATTTCCATCAAGGTTCTGCTTTGTACCAGATTAATCTTTTCCCGTACTTTCAGCTCATCATTGAGCAGTTTCTTCAACACTTCCAAGGCCACATTCTTATGTTGATAGCCTGTAAGCTCCGCCAGGAAATCATCGGAAAGAATCGAAATATCGGGTTTCTTGATACCGGCTGCATCGAATATGTCAATCACCTGTTCCGATACCAGAGCCTGGTCAATCACCTGCCGTATCGTGGTTTCTATTTCCTCATCGGTTTTGCCACTGCCCGTGCTGTCGAATTTGGATAAACGCGCTTTCACGGCTTGGAAAAACGCCACCTCATCTTTTACATCCAAGGCTTGTTCATGCGGGATGGCGATGGCAAACGCCTGCGAGAGTGCAGTCACTTCATTGATGTAGCGTTTCTTGCCATCATCCAACCCGAGGATATGATCCTCAGCAGCAAGAATGAGTGCAAGCTTCTTCGAGGTCTCCGCTGCAAAATAATCTTCATAAGCAAAACCATGGTACATCGCCGATACCACTTCCAGCTTCTCCAGCATGAGCTGCACAGCTTGTTCCTGCATCAAGGTCGGATCGCCTTTGCCGCCCGCATCGGAATAGAACGACAGTGCTTCTTTCAAATCCGAAGCAATACCGAGGTAATCCACCACCAATCCGCCGGGTTTGTCGCCATAAACACGGTTCACCCGCGCGATGGCTTGCATCAGGTTGTGGCCTTTCATAGGCTTGTCGATATACAGCGTGTGCATGCTCGGCGCATCAAATCCGGTCAGCCACATGTCGCGCACGATCACCAGCTTCAATGCATCGCTGTTATCCTTCATGCGTTCGGCCAATAGTCTGCGCTGCTGCTTGGTGGTGTGGTGTTTCGCCATGACCGGGCCATCGGACGATGCCGCTGTCATCACCACCTTGATCACGCCCTTGTTCAAGTCATCGGAATGCCACTCAGGCCGCAGCTTGACGATCTCGGCATACAGATCGGCCGCAATGCGGCGCGACATGCACACAATCATACCCTTGCCAGCAAAGACTTCCTGACGCGCTTCAAAATGGCTGACCAGATCCTGCGCGATGTTTTGAATACGGCGCTCGCTGCCAATCAGCGCTTCCATTTGCGTCCATTTGGCCTTGACTTTCTGGGTATCAGTCAGCTCGTCCTGATCCAGTTCATCATCCAGTTCCTTGATCAGCCATCTGCCTTCCTCGCTCAAAGCCACTTTTGCCAGGCGGCTCTCATAATAGATGCGTACCGTGGCACCGTCTTCTACCGCCTGCGCAATATCGTAGATATCCACATAATGGCCAAACACGGCAGGGGTGTTGACGTCCGTTTTCTCAATCGGCGTGCCGGTAAAGCCCAGATAAGTGGCATTCGGCAACGCATCGCGCAGATACTTGGCGAATCCGTACACCACTTTCTTGCCGATCACTTCACCGTTAGTATTCTTGTCATCCACCGTTTTGGCAGAAAACCCATATTGCGTGCGATGCGCTTCATCGGCGATCACCACGATGTTGCCGCGATCCGATAGCTCTTCATACACGTTGCCTTCTTCTGGCTGGAATTTCTGGATGGTGGTGAAGATCACGCCACCGGATGCCACGCGCAACAACTCTTTTAGTTGCTGACGGCTTTCGACTTGTTTAGGTTCTTGTCGCAACAACTGTTTGCACGCGGCAAAGGTATCGAACAATTGATCGTCCAAATCATTCCGGTCGGTAATCACCAGGATCGTCGGATTATTTAACGCCAGCACGACCTTGCCGGTATAAAACACCATCGACAGTGATTTGCCGCTGCCTTGCGTGTGCCATACGACACCGGCTTTTTTATCCCCTCTGGGTTGCTTCGTCACATCCGGCAACCCATAGCTAGCCGGGCTTTGCATGATCTTTGAACTCAAGCCCATGTCGGCTGCGCGCAAGGTTGAAGCCACGGCTGCGTTGACGGCGTAATACTGGTGGTAGGCGGCAATCTTTTTGACCGTATGGATACTGATCACGCCGGTGTGCGGATCTTCTTTCCTGGATTGCTCAAACACCACGAAATGCCGCACCAGATCGAGCAAGGTTTTTTTGCTCAGCATCCCTTTAATCAGTGTTTCCAGTTGGCTGACCAGATGGGATGCTTCGACTTTGCCGTCAGCGGTTTTCCAGGTCATGAAGCGGCTGAAGCCCGCCGACAGCGAACCGGCTTTGGCTTCCAGTCCGTCCGAGATCACCAGCAACGCATTGTAGGTAAACAAGCTGGGAATGCTGCGTTTGTAAGTTTCCAGTTGCCGGAATGCGGATTGGGTGCTGGCGTTCTCGTCGACTGCATTTTTAAGTTCAATCACCACCAGTGGAATACCATTTACAAACAGCACCAGATCCGGGCGCTTGTTCTGGTTGTTTTCAATCACGGTGAACTGATTGGCCACCACAAATTCGTTGTTGCCGGGGTTTTCAAAATCAATCAGCCAAACGATATCGCCGCGTTCATTGCCATCTTGTTGATAACTGACTTTGACGCCTTCGGTGAGCAGGCGATGGAAAGTTTCATTGTTGGCAAGTAATTCCGGGGAATGGATGCGCTCAACTTCTTTCAGGGCAGTCTGTAATACCATGGCCGTCATGCCAGGATTGATGCGCTTGAGCGCCTTTTCTAACCGGCCGGTGAGCAGTACTTCATCATAGCGGGTGCGCTCAGGATGATCGCCGTCGGGAGCAATATCGGGTGCGTGGATATGGCTGTAACCGAGCCGTTCAAAGTGTTGAATCGCTAGATCTTCAATAGCGGATTCGTTGAGTTTAGACATAATAGGTATCCGTTTCCCACCGCTGCGGATTGGCCTGAATATATTCCGCGATCTTTAGATAGGCATCCTCATTGCGGATGATGTGCTCGTAATAATTGCGCTGCCAGAAATGTTGGCCGGATGTACCCGATATCGCATTAAGCCGTTTGGTCACCGACGATTTAAACCCCCGAACAACATCCCCCACCGTAGGGGCGCGTTGCACGCGCCCTGGTTGTTCATCCGAATTCGCGCACTCGGGGCGCATGCCATGCGCCCCTACGAGTTCGATGATACCGTGGGCGTGATTGGGCATGATGACAAATTCGTGCAATACGATATTGGAACGGATATGTTCTGTTTTGCGCCATTCTTCATCCGCGACGATCCCCGATTTATTGAATTGCATCTGACCATCAACGATTTCCCCAAACAATGGCACCCGATTATGCGTACAAACGGTAATAAAATACAAACCAGCCTGTGAATAATCATATCCTTGCAAGCGGATGGATTTGCGGCGATGGGTGGTTAGATTGGAGATCATTGTGTTCATTTTGTTGTGGGGGCGTTGTAGGGACAAATAATCATTTGCATAACCGTCATTTTACCGGCGTGAAATTTCACCCAATTGCGGCTCAGTGCTCCCCAGATTCGCCAGCCTTTTGGCGCTTTCGCGTTCGATCAGCGCTTTCAATGCTTCTTTGACCAAAGTGGATTTTTCCTGCACGTGGATTAAGGCTTGTGCCTTTTCCAGTAATTCATCATCCAATACGATGGTGGTTCTCATGGTCTATTTCCAAATAGTTCATCGAATGATGAATATTATTGTCCATGCGACCCTGTAGGGGCAAATAATCATTTGCCCCTACTCACTCACGGATTATTGCCATTGATCAAATTGATGATGACTTTCACCATCGTGTCTTTTTCCTCGGGTTTGCTCTCGGCAATCAGCAACGTAAAAGCAACCAGGGCATTATCGGCGATGCGTTTTTCTCCATCGGTGTTGAGCAGATAATCATGGCGCGCCAGAAACCAGACAAACAGCGCGGCGGCAATGCGTTTGTTGCCATCGGAAAAGGAGTGATTCTTGACGATGAAATACAGCAGATTGGCTGCTTTCTCTTCGATACTCGGATAGAGTTCCTTGCCGCCAAACGTCTGGTAAATGGTTTCCAACGAGCTTTTGAAGGAATCATCTTTTTCGTTTCCGAACAATCCACCCAGTTTCTCCTGTTCACGCCACAGCCGGATTTGCTGGATCGCTTCATCATAGGAAATTCTGCGCTGTTCGGATTGCTGGATTCCCGTCACCTGTAAACGCTGATGATCGTAATCGTCCAGCACCGTCAGGGCGTGGCTGTATTGCTCCAGGATCGACAAGATGCCTTGCGATTCGGAAGCGGTTAAGTCTTTCTGCTGGAACAAGCGTGACGACAAGGCAATCGCCTGTTTTAAATCCGCGAGTTTCTGCTGTTGCGTCTGAAGTTTCTGTTCATTCAGCGCATAGCCTTGCACCAGATATTGTTTGAGCACATGACTGGCCCAGATACGAAACTGGGTGCCTTTCTTGGAATTGACGCGATAACCGACGGAAATGATCATATCCAGATTGTAATGTTCAATCTCGCGGTTTACCTTGCGTTCGCCTTCCTGTTGAACTATCCGGAATTTCCGGACAGTTGCCTCAGCCGCGAGTTCCTGTTCTGCAAGTACATTGCGAATGTGCTCATTGATGGTGCGCACATCCTTATCAAACAAAGACGATAGCTGGCGCTGAGTCAGCCAAACCGTATCTTGATCCAACGTAACCTCAAGCTGCACGCTGCCATCGGCGGATTGATAAATAGTAATCTGGTCTTGAGTAGTCATACAGTTACCCGCACCTCGCCGCTCATCAGTTTGGGGAGCAGGGTGTCGCAGAATTTTTTCGGATACTCGCCATCGGGCACAATGTCTGGCACGTAGATTGTGCTGTAGCCCAATCGTTCGAATAGCTTGATGGCAAAGTCTCCGATGGCTGGCTCAGTGAGCTTGGTCATGTTAGAAACAAGATGCTTCAAGCAACTTTTTTCAACAATTTGCGCCTGAAATCATCCTCTGCATTGAGGGAAGAAATCATGTCTCCTCCCACATTTGACAGACGCGCGAGATCAGAGCGAGGAATGTCTTCTTGATTGGCGAAGACCAGCATTGAATCAAAATCCACTTTTTGCTGAATAAAATACTGAAGAAATATAGTCGTTAGCCTTGCCTTATCGCGACTTGGAATACCAAATAAAAACAATGGTTGATTATTTTTTCCGTCAATGCAGAAATCCACAGGGTAGTGGTCGGCATTCGGTATGCCTGCTACGACAAAGTCCTTGTGAATTTTTTCAACCGATACCAAGGCACCAACTTGCTCCTGCAAATCTTCATAAAAAGTGGAAGCAACGCGAGAGCGATTGAGCAAGGTAAGATCGTAAACGCGAGTAATTGCCTGCCCCAAGCGAAATGCCGCTTCAGATAATTGCGTCGGCGCACACTCCAGGAAGAAATGGCCGTTAGCCTCGTCATAATTAATGCGTTGTTCCGCAATAATTTGATTCAGCAAGATACTGCGACTGCCTTCAAAAAATTTGTCCACATCGTTTTCATAACTCAGGTGCATGAGCGTATGTCCACCATCACTGATACGCAAACCGCCGGTCGCTGTTTCGCTTAAATAAAGTGGATACTGGTCACCATCAGGATAGGCGAACGGAGTCTCTAGCATCACCATGCCGTTATTACGACGGTGTAGCTTAATTTGCGCACAAAACTGCGCACACAACATTTTTTCATCCAGCATTTCCAGCATGCCAAACCTCAACCAAATAAGTCAGGCGCATCGTGCGCCACATGTAGCAACCCGGATACAGCTGCATCTTCAAGCAGACAAGCCAATGCACCCTCAAGTGTCCGGTAATTTCGGGTTGACTCGGCATGGGACTCGGCCTTTTTCCCCGCTTCAATGGCCTGTTGTGTCGCACGATGGATATGACACGAAAAAACAATTTCTCCATGGTTATGACCGCCGCCGTTATAGCGCAGTAACGTGAGTGGCTGCCCATCAGGCTTGATAACCTTTAGCCCACACGAAAAGTCTTCTGAATTATGGGTGCTTTGCCTCAAATACAACTCAAATGAATGGTCTCCACCTTCCACCTTGAAATTGCGCTGTTTATGCCCCGGCTTATCCTGCCAACGCACGGACGGATTGCTCACCCGTTTGGGTAAGGCGATCAGCCGCGCAATATCCTCATCACTCAAAAGATCAAAATTCATATCTACTCCCTCAGGCTAGGAGTCTGTCGGACTTAAGTGATCGTAGCGAGCAAAGTGGGAAAGCGAGGACAGATTGGCCGGATTTTGAGGCGCATAGTCATTCTATGCAACGAAAAATCAGGGTAATATGAACCGCTTGTCCCATTTGCGCAGTA
>JAUXRH010000074.1 GCA_030682075.1 Nitrosomonas sp. | reverse complement strand
AGCTGAATATGATCTGTCAAAAATGAAATCGCGTAAAAATCCGTATGCTGCCAAACTCAAGAAGTCTGTCACCATAAGAAGAAGGATTCTTGATTCTGGACCTGAACCCGTTTTGTTGCAGTAATTTTTTAGCGGGCGGCGATGTCGCATTTGTTTGCATGGGCTGTCTGATTGCGATAGTATTTAATAATTTTTAACAATGAGATAAATAAGTCTAATCATGATGATACGACACCATGGAAAGATTATTGGACAGATAATGTCGTATATATTACGTTGGAACTCATAGCCGATGCGCAAAATTATCCCGTCGCCTGTAATTGCCATCGTCGCTAAGATGACGTCTCAGCGTGAAACGCATGCATCCATGGACAACTTGTTTATGTATGCGGGCGCCCCAGGCGATCCCCCTGAAGGGAGCAAATGGGTGAAGGCCCAAGAGTGGCTGCGTCGTGTAAATACAGATGGGTCTGTTCAACCGCTTCAAGTTCTCGGTCGGCTAATCGAAGGTTACATGGAGAAACTTCCTCCAGAAGGCAGCCCGTTCGACGACACACCGCCGCCCACCCAAACGCCAGATCAAGAAAAACTGACCAAGATTCTCGGGCGCTATGAACTGCAATACGTCCGTGGCGGCTCAATTGTCGGAGCCCTCGGCATTCCATCCAGAACACTTGAAGAGTTTGTCCGCGAGAGGGACATCGCCGCTCTGGAACATGAATTCAACCGCGCGCTTGAGAACGTCGACGAAGACCCACGAGAAGCCATTTCTGCTGCGAGCAACATTCTCGAAACTCTCTGCAAGGTGTACATCGAGGAACAAAAACTCGAAATGCCTGCGAAGCAGGACCTCAAGCCTGTGTGGAATGTCGTTCGCAAAGACCTCGGTTTTGATCCAAGCCGAGTAGAAGATCAAGACCTCCAAACCATCCTCACTGGCTTACTCGCACTCGTTGATGGAATTGGCGCACTAAGAACCCACGCGAGTTCTGCGCACGGAGCAGGGAAGAAGCCATACAAGCTCGAATCCAGGCACTCACGCCTTGCGGTTCATTCTGCACATACCGTGGCGCTGTTTGTTCTTGAGTCATGGGAACGCAAGAAAAAATGAGTTCCAACCCGGCAGTCGAGCGGACCTGCGCGAAAAGCCGCGCAGGTCGCTCACTTCTACGTTGGACCTATGGAAAGTAGCATGACATTCGGCAACTTGGTTGCGTTATTCGGTGCCATGGCGGTGCTGGCAGCCGTTCCGAGTATTAGCGTTCTTACGGTTACCGCAAGATCAGTGTCTTCTGGCTTTACTCATGGTGCGTTTACGGCCATGGGCGTCGTCGTCGGTGATTTGCTATTCATCTTGCTGGCCCTGTTTGGCCTTGTGCTTCTTGCAGAAGCAATGGGTAGTATGTTTTTCTTGCTCAAGTATCTCGGCGGCGCTTATCTGGTCTGGCTGGGTATCGCCTTATGGAGACAAAGAGCAAGAGCGGCGCGAGCCAAAGATGCCAACGGCTCCTGTTCATTGAAATCAAGTTTCATGACTGGTCTGCTCATCACACTGGGGGATCAAAAAGCCGTCGTTTTCTATCTGGGCTTCTTGCCCGCATTCATTGACCTGAGCGCAATGTCCTACTTCGACATCGGGGCCGTCATGGCAATAACGGTACTGGCCGTTGGCGGTGTGAAACTTGGCTATGCATATTCAGCCGACAAGATGGGGGCGATTTTCGGAAACAAAGCTAGGAGTCTGTCGGACTTAAGTGATCGTAGCGAGCAAAGTGGGAAAGCGAGGACAGATTGGCCGGATTTTGAGGCGCATAGTCATTCTATGCAACGAAAAATCAGGGTAATATGAACCGCTTGTCCCATTTGCGCAGTA
>JAUXRH010000073.1 GCA_030682075.1 Nitrosomonas sp. | reverse complement strand
AGGAGTCTGTCGGACTTAAGTGATCGTAGCGAGCAAAGTAGGAAAGCGAGGACAGATTGGCCGGATTTTGAGGCGCATAGTCATTCTATGCAACGAAAAATCAGGGTAATATGAACCGCTTGTCCCATTTGCGCAGTAGATCAACCTTAAGTCCGACAGACTCCTAGTTAAACAATACTGTATAGATGAGACCGAGTTTTATTCTCGGTGCGCGCCATAATAACGACTTCCGCACAATAGTGTACAGCATACCGGTTTTTTAACATTTCAGCCTTCTCTCAGATTAGCAACGAGTTGTGTCAGCAAGGATTTGTTACAACTTTAATATGCGCCTTATCTAGTTGAGTTTGGGATTGAAGGTTACAATGGTCGTTATTTTTTCTGACTTTATTTTATGCCACGGCCTTTTAAATATCGCGCTGAAAGTGATTCCGATATTGTTATCAGTGAGCAAGATGGTGTGCGGTCACTGCATTTGGGTAGCAGTCTGATACAAAGTGCGATGAAAGTAGCGGCACCCAATGATCTGGTGTTGAGTTATACGCGATGTATGATGGGTTTTTTATTGTTTCATCCATGTCCTGCTCATATACTGATGATCGGGTTGGGGGGAGGATCGTTGGCAAAATTTGTTTATCATAAGTTGCCACAGACAAAAACAACCGTTATTGAAATCAACCCGCAGATTGTTACGACCGCAATTAATCATTTTGCGTTACCTGCTGAAGACGCGCGTTTAGAGATAATCCTTGACGAGGGGGGTGAATATGTTGCCAGCCATCCGTTCAGTACAGATATAGTGATGATTGACGGCTTTGATGATGGTTGCCAGGTTCCAACGCTCTGTAGCCAGAATTTTTATAATCGGGCACGCGAAGCGTTGAATAGAGATGGGGTATTAGTCGCTAATTTACTGAGCCGCGATAAAAATCTCAGTGTGTATCTGAGGCGCATTGAAACGAGTTTCAATGGTCATGTGATTGCCATGCTGGCAGAAATTCGTGGCAATCTTATTGTTTTTGCACTGAAGCAAAATCCTGGCAAATTTGCGTGGAAGACATTAAGAGTCCGCGCAAAAGAACTTGAAAAAAAATTTGACTTGCCATTTCCGGACTTTGTCTCAGAATTGCGCAAATATAGTTTTTTGCGCAACGGTGAATAGGGACTCGCCAGTTAATTTCTGATCCGATGCCGATAGCTGATGACTAAGACGGTTCATTCCATAGCCAAAGAAACCAGCAAATATGCGAGGGCATCTAAGTCATATCTAAGCCGTAAATATTGTGCTAAAGTTTACAATCTTTCTATTAACGTAATGAGCAAATTTGATTATGGAAACAATGTACGAGTCCGAGCACACTAAGTTCATGCGTGAATTTTTGGAGAAAAACCCGAAGTTACCTGAGGAGCAACAAGCTGCAAGAGCTATTTGGTCGGATAAAAAGCTGGATATCGCTGAACGTAAGCGTTTCAAGGAGTCGGAAGTGCCGCAGAAACCTTATGTTTATTTTGGTGGATCCTAAGGTCAGGAATCTGCCGAATTTAAGAGCACCTCTAAAAATCCAGATTTGCGAGCAGCCACTTTGCGGCTTGCCTGCTTACCCCGTTTCGTCACCATACTTCGCTGCTCACAAAAAATGTTTCCTTACCTATCAAACATATGCTGCGTCACCATTTTTTACTCGTGCCTCGTTTTGTTTAGAACTCTGAATTTTTAGAGGTGCCCTTAAGGCTAATTTCGGTTATTCAGGTTGCGTCGACTAAACACGCTTTATCAATTAACTTTCTTTAAAGGTTACTCATTAAATTACTATGCGATAGCGTCCTTTTGCCGTGACTTTATTTCTTTTTTCTCATCTCTGATCCACTTGTTTCATGAACTTATGTGATCATCATGCAAATTTAAATCTCGGCAAGTATCTTATCTATTAAGGGCACCTCTAAAAATCCAATTTTGCGAGCAGCCGCTTTGTGGCTTGCCTGCTTACCCCGTTTCGTCGCAATACGGCGCTGCCCATAAGAAATTTTCTCTTACATATCAACCATATGCTATGCTAAAATTTTTTTCTCGCGCCTTGCCTGGAAACTTGGATTTTTAGAGATGCCCTTAATTCTAAACGCATTTGCGAACTCACCGGGATCAGGATTTTCTATACGCAATAAAGGTGTTTCTTGGAAGACATACCATTACATATCATGCTGATCATATTGGCATTCCTGTTGATTCTTTCTGGATTTTTCTCCCTTTCTGAAACCAGCATGATGGCAATCAACCGCTATCGCTTGAAGCATCTTGCGAAGCAAGGCCATCGTGGCGCCCGCTTGACCACCCAATTACTGGCTAAGACGGACAGGCTGCTTGGGGTCATTTTGCTGGGCAATAACCTGCTGAATACGGCCTCTGCGACACTGGTTGCAGTTATTATTTCTACTTTTTTTAGTCATAATGATCTGGCTTTGCTGATTGGGACCTTATGCGTAACTTTTGCTATCCTGATATTTAGTGAAATTACACCCAAAGTAATTGCTGCCGCTTATCCAGAACGCATTGCACTCGCTGCAAGTTATGTATTAACGCCACTATTGAAGATCTTCTACCCGGTGGTATGGTTTGTTAATTTATTTGTAAGTGCCTTACTGTTCATCCTGCGTTTGAAGCCTAAAAATGAAGACATGGCGCAAAAAATCAGCCCGGAGGAGTTAAAAATGCTGGTGCTGGAGGCGGGTCATTTCATCAAGAAAAAACATCAGAGTATGCTGCTTAATCTGGTTGACCTCGAAACAGTGACCGTTGACGATGTTATCGTGCCGCGTAGTCAGGTAGAAGCGATCGATCTGGATGCCAGCGATGAATTAATTCATAATCAATTACTTACTTGTCACCATACCCGTTTGCCGATTTACCGGGGACGCCAGGATAATATCGTGGGTATCGTCCATGTACGTAAAGTACTGAATCAGATGAAAAGTGGGAAAATAACGGCGGCTACACTGGAAGAGGTTATGCGTAATCCCTACTTTATTCCATCTGGAACCCCATTATTTTCACAATTGCAACTATTCCAGGAGAATAAAAATCGTGTGGGTCTGGTTGTAGACGAGTACGGCGAATGGTTGGGACTGGTCACGCTCGAAGATATTATAGAGGAAATTATTGGCGAATTTACGACACATGCCCCGACACAGGCGGCTTCTTTTCTAAAGCAGGAAGATGGTAGCATCATTGTTGAAGGGGGTAGTTTGTTGCGTGATCTTAATCGCAAGCTTGGGTTAAAACTGCCCGTAGATGGCCCAAAAACGCTCAATGGTCTGATCCTGGAACATTTCCAGGATATTCCTGAGGCGGGGATTGGGCTAAATATAGCGGGCTATCCGATGGAAATCGTCCAGGCAAAGAATCAGGTGGTGAAAATCGTTAAAATACACTTGCCTTCTGTTTCTTTTAATGCAGAGGATAACAAAGAAACAAGCTGATTATATTGCTTGCCGTGTTGGGGTCATCCCGGTTTACTCCGACCGAAACGAGCGCAAGCAAATTGGTTCTGTTAATTCTGTCTCGGTCGTTTGCCGACTTTTATCGAAATAGATTTTTCTTCGCTATTACGCATGATCGTCAGCGTTACTTTCTCGCCGGGCGGTAGTTCTGCAACCGAATTTAATACGTCAGAAGAGTGCGTCACTGGTTTGTCATCCACAGCGATCAGTATATCGCCAGGTTTTATGTTGGCCTTGTCGGCAGGGCCATCTTTAAGCACCCCTGCAATCAAAACGCCATCAGAATTAACAAGATTTAATGATTCGACTAACTCTTCTGTTATGTCCTGCAAACTTATGCCAAGCCAGCCACGCGTTACACTACCCGATTTTATAATCTGTTCCATTATCTGTTTGGCAACATCAACTGGAATGGCGAACCCAACGCCAAGTGAACCGCCGGTACGAGAATAAATCGCGGTATTGATTCCAATTAAGTTGCCGGATGTATCCGTCAGGGCGCCACCGGAGTTACCGGGATTAATGGCCGCATCTGTCTGGATGAAATTTTCAAAAGTGTTGATGCCGACCTGTGATCTCCCCAATCCACCAATGATCCCCATCGTTACCGTCTGTCCCACGCCAAAGGGATTTCCAACCGCGAGCACAATATCACCCACTTTGACTGCAGCGGATTGACCAAAAGTGATGGCGGGCAGATTTTTCAAGTTTATTTTTAATACCGCAAGATCAGTTTCTGGATCAGAGCCGATAACACGTGCCTTGGCCTTTCTGCCATCGACCAACGCAACTTCTACTTCATCGGCTGCTTCAACCACATGGTGATTGGTTAGTATGTAACCTTTTGTACTGACAATAACACCAGAACCAAGATTTGAAGTGCGCCGCTTTTTTGATTCAAAACGTTCGCCAAAGAATTGCTGAAACATGGGATCATTCAGCAATGGATGAGATGGTTGTTTAACTTCTTTGCTGGTAAAAATATTAACAACTGATGGTGTCGCTCTTTTTGCGGCATCATTAAAACTATCCGGTCTTGTCGTCCCGACAGGCGCGACTTCTTCCTTAATCGTTATGAGTGTGCTCAGCGGACTCCATGGCAATAATTCAGGTCGCAAAGTGACGACGACAAAAAATATAGCAAGAATCACCGTTACCGTTTGTGCAAAAGTTAACCAAAGTCTACGCATGTTGTTAGAGTGTTGCTCCGAATTCGAAATAACTACCAGTGTAATTACAGGAAAAATTGCCAATGGATCGAGATGAACTTGAAACCTATCTAAATCAGCTGCTGGATATTTCCCGTTTTCGTGATTATTGCCCAAATGGGCTGCAAGTGGAAGGGAAAGACAGAATTCATACTGTCATCAGTGGTGTCACGGCTTCCCTTGATCTTCTGCAAGCCGCAGTAACAGCTAATGCAGATGCAGTGCTGGTACATCATGGCTATTTCTGGCGCGGCGAGAATGAACGACTAACCGGCTTAAAACGTCATCGCATTGCACTATTAATGGCGCATCAAATGAATTTGTTCGCCTATCATCTGCCATTGGATATTCATCAAGAACTGGGGAATAATAGACAGCTGGGGCAGAAACTGGGCTTTATTGAAACAGGCCGTTTCGGTGATCAGGATATCGCACTACAGGGTGCATTGGAACAAACCATAACATTGGGAGAACTTGGCGCAAAAATAGCGCAGACGCTATTACGTGACCCCATGATCATCGGAGACAAAAATAAACCAATCAGTAAGATTGCCTGGTGTACCGGTGCTGCCCAGAGTTACTTTGATGAAGCCATTCGTCTCGAAGTGGATGTGTTCATCACGGGTGAAATTTCTGAGCAAACGGTACATGTCGCCCGTGAATCCGGTGTTGCATTTATTTCAGCAGGGCATCACGCGACTGAGCGTTATGGTGTACAGGCGCTGGGAGCGCATATTGCACGGAAATTTGGCATCAATCATCAATTTATTGATATCGATAACCCGGTTTAGAAAAATAAAAGAGGTAAAGATGCCCTAGGAGTCTGTCGGACTTAAGTGATCGTAGCGAGCAAAGTGGGAAAGCGAGGACAGATTGGCCGGATTTTGAGGCGCATAGTCATTCTATGCAACGAAAAATCAGGGTAATATGAACCGCTTGTCCCATTTGCGCAGTA
>JAUXRH010000072.1 GCA_030682075.1 Nitrosomonas sp. | reverse complement strand
CTACTGCGCAAATGGGACAAGCGGTTCATATTACCCTGATTTTTCGTTGCATAGAATGACTATGCGCCTCAAAATCCGGCCAATCTGTCCTCGCTTTCCCACTTTGCTCGCTACGATCACTTAAGTCCGACAGACTCCTAGTATATACAATAAATGCAGAGTACAAAGTGCTATTAAATTCAACTCCTGTGAATCTGTCGGATCTAAGGCTGATCTGCTGCACAAATGGGACAAACAGTTCATTTTCTCCAATTTTTCGTTGCTCAGAATGAAAACGTGTCTCAAGATCCGGCCCAAAGTGCTGCTAAAACTGACGTGCAGTATAAAAAACCTGCATACGTCTGATATCATAAGCGCCATGCTTAATATACAGTGTTTGACATATCTTCAAGGCGGCAATCCGCTATTACAGGATGTAAATTTACAAGTCTTCGCCAATCAACGCGTCGGTCTGGTTGGAATGAATGGTTGTGGAAAATCAACCTTGTTTCGCTTGATCCGTGGGGAGATCAAGCCGGAAAGCGGCGAAGTCAGCTTGCAGTCCGGAAAAACGATCGCATTTGTCGAACAGGAAATTATTAATTCCGATCAGTCGGCGCTGGAATTTGTACTCGACGGTGATGTTGAGCTGCGACAGCTGGAAAATAAGTTGGCCAGTGATACGCATGATGCGGCCTGGTTTGAAGCACAGCAACGTTACGAAGCAATTAACGGTTATGTTGCCCGTGCCCGTGCGGCACAGCTACTCAATGGATTGGGTTTTGCTAATAATACATTGGAGAACCCGGTATGCAGCTTTTCCGGCGGCTGGCGCATGCGGTTGAATCTGGCGCGTGCCTTGATGCATCGCGCAGATTTGTTGTTACTGGATGAGCCGACGAATCACCTGGACCTGGAAGCCATCATTTGGCTGGAGCAGTACCTGGCCAATTACCCAGGCAGTTTGATTTTGGTTTCCCATGATCGTGAATTTCTTAATGCCTGCGTGACGCGCATTGCTTATATCAATAATCTAAAAATCGATAGTTACACGGGCAATTATGATGATTTTGAGCGTACCCGTGCGGAACGTGCATTGCAGCAGGCGAGCGCGGTCCAGCAGCAGCAGAAAAAAATTGCGCATATGGAAGACTTTGTGCGTCGTTTTCGTGCCAAGGCAACTAAAGCAAAGCAGGCGCAAAGTCGCATTAAAGCATTGGAACGGATCACCCGTATTGCACCGGCCCATATTGAGGATGGGCATTTTCAATTGCAGATTGAGGCGCCAGAGCGCTGTCCTGATGTCTTGTTGCGGGTCAAAGATGTGGACTTTGGTTATGACGGGAATTTATTATTTCAGCATATTAATCTCGTACTGCAGGCAGGTGCACGGATTGCATTGCTGGGTCCCAATGGTGCTGGGAAATCTACCTTTATCAAATTATTAACCGGTGAGCTCAAACCTGTTTCAGGTTGCGTCGAAATAGCGTCGGATGTTCGCTTTGGGTACTTTGCCCAGCATCAATTGGAAAATCTCGATAGTGCGGCTACCCCTTTGCAACACATGGAACACTTGGCACCAAAGGAAACAGCGCAGACTTTACGCACCTTTCTTGGTCGATTTGGTTTGGCTGGCGACAGCGAAAACCGACCGGTTGCAAGTTTTTCAGGCGGAGAAAAAAGTCGTTTGGCACTTGCCTTGCTGGCATGGCAAAAACCACATTTACTGTTACTTGATGAACCGACCAATCATCTTGACCTGGATATGCGGGATGCGCTGACACTGGCGCTGGAAGAATATACCGGTGCGGTGGTGCTGGTATCCCATGATCGTAGTCTGGTGCGCGCGGTTGCTGATGAGTTATGGCTGGTTGCAGATGGCAATGCTAAACTGTTTGATGGTGATCTGGAAGACTATAAACGTTGGATTGAAACCCGTCGTTCAGGTGGAGCGGCGCCATCTCAGCCCCAGAAGTTGAAACAAAAAAACGCCTCGAAACAAAATAAAAAGGCACTACTCTCAAAACAAACCAAGCTTGAAGCGGTGCTGACAATCGCGCAAAGAGAACTGGCCGAAGCCAGTCGCCAACTGGCTGATCCAGCAACTTATGCTAATCGTCCTCGCGATGAAGTTGAGCAGCTGAGTGAAGTCCACTCAAATCTTGAGCAGAAAGTGGCTCAGCTGGAGGAAGATTGGCTAGCATTAGAAATGGCGCTGGAAGCCAGTTGATTAGTCGTTGTAACGGCTACTGATCATGCTTACGTTCGTTGCTGCTGGTTTTATCCCGATCTTCAATCCCGGTGATAATCCCGGTAGCAACGTCGCGAATAAGTTTAGCCGTTGCGTGTGTTAACTTTACTCCGGCTTCAAGCTGAGTATGGCCAACCGATGCCATCTGCTGGGCTAATGTCGCCAGCGTTTCCTTTAATTGTTCACCGACAGCCGTTCCGTTGCGCTGAGCATGATGGACAAGATCATGCAACGTGTCTGCCACCAAGCCTTTAGCAGTAGACGCGGTATCTTTCAGCGTATCCATAAACATGGTTTCCAAGCTCTCCAGGTCAGAACGTGTTCGAACAAGTTCGGTATCCGAGAATTTTTGTGTCCGGTTTGCGGCCTCTTCCATCGCCAGCTTTGATGCTTCGGCAAATTTTGCCAGTGCCGAATCCAGTCCTTCAATGGCATCAGTAACCTGTGTTTGTGCTGTGTGTGATTGATCCTTTGCATGTTGCAGCTGTTGGTCTGCACCTTCACGGGCACCTTGCATTACAGCGGTCATAATACGACGCAACGAATCAGAATCCAGTCTATCTGCTTTCATTGCTTTAAGTGTCAGATGTCTTACCGCTTCCTTAACATTAGTGCCATGCGCAACCGCATCATGGATTTCGCTTTCAAGCGCTGCGATGTCATCAGTAGAGTCAGTCGTGTTATTGTTTTCATTCTGCATGGTGAGTAACCTTATGAGGTGTTAATAATGATAAGTACGACATTACGCTTATTTTCTTTTTGGCACAACCATTTGATCAAGGCCTCCCATATACGATTGTAGTGCGATGGGAACAGAAACACTACCATCTGCGTTTTGATAGTTTTCCAGGATGGCGACTAATGTCCTTCCTACCGCTAATCCTGAACCATTCAAGGTATGTAATAGCGCGGGTTTTCCACTCTCATTGCGGAACCGTGCTTGCATACGCCGTGCTTGAAATGCTTCGCAATTACTGCATGAGGAAATTTCACGATAAGAATTTTGCGCAGGTAACCAGACTTCAATATCGTATGTTTTTGCAGCAGAGAAACCCATGTCACCGGTACACAGTGCCATGACGCGATAAGGTAATTGCAGTTTCTGCAGGATCATTTCTGCATGGCCCGCCAATTGTTCGAGCGCAGCGTAGGATTTCAGTGGGTGGACGATCTGTACCAACTCTACTTTATCAAACTGATGTTGACGGATTAATCCACGCGTGTCTCTGCCATAGCTGCCAGCTTCAGAGCGGAAACAGGGTGTGTGTGCAACATATTTCATGGGCAGTTGTTCGAGCGGGACAATCTCATCACGCACCATGTTGGTGATAGGAACTTCAGCAGTTGGAATCAGATAAAAATCTGCCAGGTTTCCCTCGTCATTTTCTGGATTCTTAACCTCCGTTTTGCCGCCCGCATAAACAGCAAACAGATCTTCTTCAAACTTTGGGAGTTGTCCCGTACCGTGCATACTCTCGCTGTTAATTAAATACGGCACATAAACCTCAGTATAACCATTTTCCTGGGTATGGGTGTCGAGCATGAACTGGGTCAATGCGCGGTGCAGACGTGCGAGTTCCCCTTTCATCAGACTAAAGCGGGTACCGCTCAGTTTTGCTGCTGTTTCAAAATCCAGTAAACCCAGCCCTTCACCGATATTGATATGATCTTTTATTTCAAAATCAAAAATACGTGGTGTTCCCCAGCGACGCATTTCCTGGTTGTCCGCTTCGCTTTTACCTTCTGGAACGCTGTCATGGGGTAGATTGGGTACTTCCAGCAAAATTTGTTGCAGTTTACCTTGAATCTGTTCAAGCTGCGTTTCAGTTTGTTTCAGTTCATTACCGAGATTTGCTACCTCAGCGAGGATGGCAGATACATCCTCACCTCTACTTTTTGCATGACCAATTTGTTTTGAAACGGCATTACGTTTCGCTTGTAATTCCTGGGTGCGTGTCTGGATAGCCTTTCGTTCGGCTTCAAGTGAATTAAATAATGCGTCAGGGAAGGTGAAGCCACGTTTAGCAAGGATTTTGCTGATATTTTCCAGATCGGTGCGTAATTGCTGTATTTCTAACATGCAAACTCCAAAATAACGTCTACAAATTTATGTTTATTCTGATAAATCATATGATTGTGTGTATTCTTCTAAATTATTTTCTTTGCTTGTTTGTCCAGCGTGCGCAAATGTGCCAATTTTTCCATGATCTTTTTTTCCAGGCCATAGGCGGTTGGCTGATAAAAATTGATAGTCGGCATTTTTTCTGGAAAATAATCTTCTCCAGCGGCATAAGCCTCAGGGCAATCGTGGGCATAGCGATACGCATCACCAAAGCCCAGGTTTTTCATTAGATTAGTTGGTGCATTACGTAAATGTGCTGGTACAGCGCGTGACTTGTCACGCGCAATAAAAGATCGTGCTTTATTATAGGCCAGGTATGCGGCATTGCTCTTGGGTGCACAAGCAAGATACAGGATGGCCTGTACTAATGCGAGCTCGCCCTCGGGGCTACCCAGGCGCTCATAGGTCTCACAGGCATCCAGTGTCATTCGTAGTGCGCGTGGGTCGGCTAGGCCAATGTCCTCGACGGCTATGCGGATCAATCGTCGCCCAATATAGCGTGGGTCGGCACCCGCATCGAGCATTCGGCACAACCAATAAAGTGCGGCATCAGGAGATGACCCACGTACCGATTTATGCAAGGCTGAAATCTGGTCATAAAACTCATCGCCGCCTTTATCAAAACTACGCGTACTGCGAGACAATGCGTTACGGACATAAGCGATGTCAATATCCGTAATATTTGCAGTTTCTGCCGCATACTTTATTTGCTCAAGTAGATTGAATAAACGCCTGGCGTCACCATCTGCAGATTCTATGAGTGAGTTTATGGCTGCACTGGAAAAACGGATGGCTTGCAGGGCAAACGTTTTTGCACGCAGGAACAATAAGCTTAGTTCGTCATTGGACAAGGCAGTCAGAACATAAACCTGGGTGCGTGATAGCAATGCGCTGTTAACTTCAAATGAAGGATTCTCGGTCGTGGCACCGACAAATGTGACCAATCCTTGTTCAACATAGGGCAGGAAAGCATCCTGCTGTGCTTTATTAAAACGGTGGACTTCATCAACAAACAAAATGGTATGACGGTGCGTCTGTTGTAATGTGATTTGTGCCCGTTCAATTGCTTGGCGGATATCCTTTACCCCCGACAATACAGCAGATAATGCGATGAATTCCGTGTCAAATTCAACGGACATCATGCGCGCCAAGGTCGTTTTGCCAGTGCCGGGCGGCCCCCATAAAATCATGGAATGGGGTTTGCCGGATTCAAATGCGAGTCGAAGTGGTTTTCCCACACCTAGCAAATGGGTCTGACCGATAATGTCATCGAGTTTTTTCGGGCGTAATTTCTCCGCCAGTGGAACAACCGGTTCGTTTTGGGCAAACAGATCAGTCACTGATTATGTCCGCATCATGAGGCGGAATAAATCTGAATGTATCCGC
Source organism: Nitrosomonas sp. (assembly GCA_030682075.1). GTDB lineage: Bacteria > Pseudomonadota > Gammaproteobacteria > Burkholderiales > Nitrosomonadaceae > Nitrosomonas. The sequence continues at coordinate 4,734 of JAUXRH010000072.1, read as the reverse complement.
AGGTAACGCAATGTTTTTAACCAGATTGGTGAAGGTAAGCAGCGTTGTTTGTCCAAAATTATCGCGTAGCGCCATTATTTGCAAGGTTCCATCCAGGGAGAAGCCCAGTTGTATTAACTCGAAAGAACTTTCCGTGGTTTTAGGGGTTGCTTCCAGCCATTCAATTTGGTCCTGCGGGTTGATTTCCATCAGTTCAAAATCGGTTTCTATTGTGCTGTTACCCGCAAGTAATGCGGCCGGGCTGCTGCCAATGGTCAAGTCAAGCTGGCGAACGGTTACCTGGTTGAGATCCTGGTCATAAAACCAGACCTTGGTGCCATCGCCGACAATTAATTGCTCATAGGGTTTTTCGTAGATCCACCGAAACTTGCCAGGACGCTCAAACAGCATGGTGCCACTGGATTCCTGTATTGTCCGTGCATTTTGGTCCAGTAATACCTGTGAAAATGTCGCACGGACAGTCCGTGCTTCCTGGATGAAAGTTTTAAGACTATCGATAGCGCTTGCTTGTACCGTTGAAGGAAGCAAACAAAGCAACAGGGAAAAAATGGAACAACGGGCGCGGTTCATAATCTTCCTTAATAATATTGGCCTGTCATAAGGGCATCTCTAAAAATCCAGATTTGCGAGCAGCCGCTTTGCGGCTTGCCTGCTTACCCCGTTTCGTCACAACACTTTGTTACTCGCAAAAAATGTTTCCTTACCTATCGAACATATGCTGCGTCACCATTTTTTACTCGTGCCTCGTTTTGTTTAGAACTTTGAATTTTTAGAGGCGCCCATAAGTAAATCAACTTAGTCGTCTCTCGAGGGCGTTAATACTTCCCGATTGCCATTGCTTTGCATAGAAGAAACAAGACCCGCACGCTCCATTTCTTCAATCAACCGTGCTGCCCGATTATAGCCAATACGTAAATTTCTTTGTACCAGCGAGATTGAAGCACGGCGGGATTTTGTGACGATGGCAACGGCTTCATCATAAAGCGGGTCAGCTTCGCCGCCCGATGATTTACCTGGGCTATTGCTTTCACTGCCACTATTTTCTTCTTCGCTCGTGTTGAGAATCTCTTCGATATAACAGGGCTCGCCATGTTGTTTGAGATATTCCACTACCCGATGGACTTCCTGATCAGAAACAAAGGCACCGTGTATCCGTTGAGGATAACCACTGCCGGGTGGCAAATAAAGCATATCACCTTGACCCAGTAAAGCTTCTGCACCCATCTGGTCAAGGATGGTCCGGGAATCGATCTTGCTGGATACCTGAAATGCAATTCTTGATGGGATATTTGCTTTAATAAGACCGGTAATGACGTCTACTGAAGGTCGCTGAGTCGCAAGGAGTAAATGGATACCCGCAGCGCGCGCTTTTTGAGCCAGTCTGGCGATTAAATGCTCAACTTTTTTCCCAACCACCATCATTAGATCAGCCAGTTCATCGATAACCACGACAATGACGGGCATTTCTTCCAGTAGTTCCGGCGTGTCTGTTGCTGAAGTTAATGGATTAACGAGCGGTTCCTCACTCTTGATCGCATCACGTACTTTCTGATTATAACCATTAAGATTACGCACCCCCAGCAATGACATAAGTTTGTAACGCCGTTCCATTTCCGCTACACACCAGCGTAAGGCATTGGCCGCTTCTCGCATATCAGTAACCACCGGGGTCAATAAATGTGGAATGTCATCATAGACGGATAATTCCAGCATTTTTGGATCTACCAGAATCAGACGTACCTGCTCAGGTGTGGCCTTATAGATAAGGCTCAAAATGAAAGCGTTAATTGCAACTGACTTCCCTGATCCCGTTGTGCCTGCTACTAATCCATGCGGCATTTTGCCGAGATCGGTTACGACAGGGCGACCACTGATATCTTTACCCAGGGCAAGGGTCAAAGGGGATGCGGTATCCGCGTAGGCTTGTGAACTTATAATTTCAAGTAAACGAACGATCTGACGATCAGGGTTGGGGATTTCCAATCCCATGCTGGTTTTACCAGGGATTGTCTCTACCACGCGAATGCTCGCGACAGAGAGCGCCCGTGCCAGATCCTTTGCCAGATTAATGATCTGATTGCCTTTTACACCAATCGCGGGTGCGATTTCATAACGGGTGATCACTGGGCCTGGATAGGCCGCCACTATTTTGACTTCCACGCCAAATTCTTTGAGTTTGCGTTCAATCAGGCGCGAGGTGAATTCAAGTTTATCTTTGGATAATACGACTGCATCTTTTTCTGGTTCATCCAGCAGATGTAAGGGCGGCAAGGTTAAATCAGGCCGATCTGAAAATAAGGGTAATTGTTTCTCTTTGAGTGCATTCGACGATTTGGGAACGCTTATCGTTGGTGGTTCAATATGCAGTGAAGCATTTGTTTCTAATTGTTTTTTCCCAACATCAAACAATTCTTCCTGTTTATGTGAACGTGAGGAATCACTTGGTTTATTACGCCAGGTTTGCCAGAGATTCTTAATCGATAAGAAATGATCTTCAATCAGACCACCAATTTTCTCAAGAAAACGTACCCAAGATAAGCCAGTGAAAAGGCTAAAGCCAATCGCGATCAATATTAGCAGGGTTAAAGTTGCACCTGTAAAACCCAGTATTTGTGAGAGATTTCCACTAATCGCCTCGCCCAGTTTTCCACCGGACATTTGTGGCAAGGTTACGTTTAATGAATAAAAGCGGAGAGACTCCAGTCCGCTACTAGCCGCCAGTAAGGTTAAAAAACCAACGGCAGAAAGCAATAAAGAGCGTCTATCAAATATGCCTGCAACATCAATGCGGTGGTAACTCCAGGATACGGCAGAAAGAAAGAATACAACCCACCACCAGGCAGAAATACCAAATAAATAAAGCAAGAAATCAGCCAGCCATGCACCAATGTAGCCGCCGGCATTCTGCAGCTGATCCAGATTGCCACTGTGTGACCAGCCGGGATCAGTACGGTCGTAGCTATAAAAAATCAGAATGAGATACAACGCCGCACCGACCAGCATCAACCAACTGGATTCGCGCAGTAGTCTGGCGAGTCTTGGTGGCAGTGGATTGGCGTTTGGCTTTTTAGCCATCGGCTTATTGATAAAACTCATTTAGCTATCAAAAGAAGGAGGTATGGCATTTGATAAAGGGTGATTATATAAGAGAATCCGAGCGAAAGTCTTTAATGAAGTAGTAGTTTAATAAATCTGGGTGCTGAGTTTGAGTGAAATCTTTTTATACGGAAGTGTATCAAATAGCAGTCGTGAGATTGATTATCGCGCATGGCATAGGACACGTATCGGTTTAAGGTTTAATATGCATCCGGATATTGGTATTAGGTATTATACCAGTATGACGGAGGAATATTGTATTACTGGGTTTTACTTTTTTATCTTTGGCTATTCCATAAAGATAAAGTACTCATTGTTAATTATCTTCAGTGCGCCTCAAATAATTCAAGTTTCAAGGCAAGACAAAGCGTGAGAAAAAGTTGGGCGCAGGACCTAATTGATAGGTAAGGAAACATTTTTTGTGAGCAACGAAGTATGGTGACGAAACGGGGCAAGCAGGCAAACCGTAAAGCGGCGGCTCGAAAAATTGGATTTTTAGCGTAGTAATCGGCCTTCGACCGCAAGGCGTCAGGAAGAAACATGATGAAGTTAGTAAAATAGACCCTTTTCTTTTTTATATCTCTTATAATCAGTAACTTATAATTGTTTCTTGAAAGAGGCGCCCTTCAATAAAATTGTATTTTGGTTTTATAAGATAACCAGACCCTGCATTCACTTTCAGCTTATTCTGGCACGAGCTTATTCTATTGGCACGCTCATCGCGAATTTGTTAATAAAAGCTTGATCTTTTACAAATAAGGTGTACGCTATGTGGGTCTTTTGGATTCAAGCTGTAGAATGCGGTACCTCTGGTTGACCCTTTTCCCTTGATATTCTGATGGCTACATACGGTACGGATCACCGTAAGCGTAAACTTTTATTAAGGAAATAATAGCATGGCAACAGGTATTGTAAAATGGTTCAATGACGCCAAAGGTTTTGGATTTATAACCCCAGATGGCGGTGGAGAAGATTTGTTTGCACACTTCTCTGCGATCAACAGTGATGGTTTTAAATCATTACGTGAAGCGCAGCGAGTTACTTTCGATGTGACGAACGGACCTAAAGGCCAACAGGCCTCGAATATTAAGCCCGAGTAAAATCGAGCAGATGCAAATTAAAAACCCCGACTTGTTCGGGGTTTTTTTTGGCCGGAGAAATCAGAAAGCAACACCACGCTGGAGTAAATGGATGCCCTTAGTGATGACAACGTGGTAGCGAGCGGGTTTTGTGTCTGTCGGAAATAAGGCTGATCTACAGCGCAAAGATAAACAAGTTTGCGCCATTCCGGTCATATGCTTCTGCAGAAACAAAAGAGCAAAGTCAAAACTACCTCTGTTGCAAAATGGGCTGGCATTTCCATAGCTTCCCCTATTGTTACCAAGCCATATTTAACCTGATACTTTGAACATTGCGCGTTATTCAGACTTCAAAAAGAGTTTTCGATAGACCGTCGCCGATTGGAATAATCCTCGTTATCGACGACGACTATTGCCGCTTATTAGGCGACAATTAACCTGTCCGGTATGACGACAATTAACTTGGCCGGTTGAGTGAAATTAGAAGCATGTAAAGTTACCTCTTAAAAAGGAGGTGAATTTGTCAGGCAAACACATCACTCAACAACAAAGGAATTTG
>JAUXRH010000068.1 GCA_030682075.1 Nitrosomonas sp. | reverse complement strand
TACTGCGCAAATGGGACAAGCGGTTCATATTACCCTGATTTTTCGTTGCATAGAATGACTATGCGCCTCAAAATCCGGCCAATCTGTCCTCGCTTTCCCACTTTGCTCGCTACGATCACTTAAGTCCGACAGACTCCTGGTTACCGGTATTTTAGAATAATACCGACGTTTTATCACCAAATCTGTTGCAAAATAGAATAGTCAAGCGTGAATTAGCTGAAACCAGGATACCGTGTAACTTCATGAGAAGTATAGGATGAATTCAGTTTCTTTACCTTACATCATGACTTTATGCCTGTAAAAGATGTCCCTTTTAGTCCATTCTGAGACAGTTCTCATCTACTTCTTAATCTGTAGAGAAAATTATTTCATTTAATTTCATTTGCAATAAAATCTATTTATTCGCGGATTGGAGAAAGTTGTTGGCAGGCCGCTACATTACCGCCCCTTAGGATGCCCAAAGAAAGAAAAAATAATATAGGGTAGCGTCCCCTTTTCCAAAAATCTCTTACTGACCTATCGGTAATGTCAGTACCGGAGGTGTCACGGAGATAGCACTAGCCTGCAAGGCAAAGATCTGGGTCAAAAGAGAAAATGTGCCTTTTGACCCTAAGTCAGCATCATCAATGAAAAACCAGTTATTACGGTAGCGGACCGCAACAGCAGCCTGGTTCGGTCGTTCTGATTGTGATTTGATGCTGAACGGAAAATCAGGAGATTTTCCGCCATCGGGGGACTGTGATGTCTCATAGGGGCTGCCCTCATCCATCCTGCCATTTTCTTGGTCATGTGTTGGCATGTCAACCCATTGCGAGAGAAAGGACATAATACCAAGTAATGAACGAGGCTGTACGGATATGGTATCCCGGCTGGGTGCTTTTTCGGTTTGAATGGACGGATATGCTAATCGGTAATAAGTCTGGTTCGGTTGCAGATCAAGCAGTTGAGCAAGGCTCTGTGCCTCTGAAGTTTCCAAAACGTTCAGTAAGATACGCAAAAAATACTGCGGTGTCGCACTTTCTGGCTGAGTTTCCATTAAGAGATCAAGCCCGCTGCGGGCATCCAGCTTACCCAGTAGTTCCACTATGCGCGCAAATTTCTGAATCTCTCGGCTCGGGGCAGAATCTGGGTGTGGAACTCCTCTGATATTGTGGATCTCGTTAATTTCATTTAAGCATAGAGAAAATAAACGTTTAATGTCCCAGCCTGAGTGATAGAGTAAAACCAATCTTTCCAAAGTAAGCGGAGACATCAGCCGACGAATGAAATCCTCACCCTGCAGGGGTATATAAACCAGCGTGGGTTGCGTGGAGTAGCCCAGATTGCCGGTGAAACCAAACATAGGTGCGATACTTGGCAGTGGTACCCTTCCGCCTTGGAGACTCGACTGAAACGAAGATTGTGCCGTGATACTGCTGACTTCGATAAATGCCGTAGAATCCAGGTAACGGAGCCGAACCAGATTCAACAGCAGTTGCTCATCATTGGTGATTTGAAGTGCGACATTGTAATTGATACGCTCCTCGGTCAGGATTGATGACCCGAATGACGTACAACCGGCCAGAGTAACCAGGACAGCGAATGCAATAATACTTGTGCCGATCCTCTTTATTTGATCCATGACCTCTCCTCAGTGAAGTTTCATTAGCTATACAACTCAAAACTTGGCTGATAAATGAACAAATACTAATTGATACTGTTTAAAATGTGTCATTTAATTTCTTGATTAGAACTTACTTTGTTGGCTTCGATTTGCGTATTGTTCATATTATCTACGGTTCGCCTTTGCATCATTTTGAGGGCACCTCTAAAAATTCAGAGTTCTAAACAAGACCAGGCGCGAATAAAAAATATTGACGCAGCATATGATGGATAGGTAAGGAAATATTTTTTGTGAGTAACGAAGTATGGTGACGAAACGGGGTAAGCAGGCAAGCCGCAAAGCGGCTGCTCGCAAATATGGATTTTTAGAGGTGCCCCAGGAGTCTGTCGGACTTAAGTGATCGTAGCGAGCAAAGTGGGAAAGCGAGGACAGATTGGCCGGATTTTGAGGCGCATAGTCATTCTATGCAACGAAAAATCAGGGTAATATGAACCGCTTGTCCCATTTGCGCAGTA
>JAUXRH010000067.1 GCA_030682075.1 Nitrosomonas sp. | reverse complement strand
TACTGCGCAAATGGGACAAGCGGTTCATATTATCCTGATTTTTCGTTGCATAGAATGACTATGCGCCTCAAAATCCGGCCAATCTATCCTCGCTTTCCCACTTTGCTCGCTACGATCACTTAAGTCCGACAGACTCCTAGCCTCCTAAATTGTATTAATTAGTTTCCACCCGTCTAACAATACTTTTTAATCCTTAATAAACTAGAATTATTGTTCTTCTAAAACAATTCACTGAAAAATACTATCAATATTAGAACGCGTAACTTCGCAGTATAGAAAATCCATCTTAAATAGAAGAATTAAAATCATTTAGAAAAATAATTTTAGTTATTTTTGGTGACCCCATTGATTTATCTAACGAATCTTGCCATGACAATTCTTATATTTCTTACCCGATCCGCAAGGGCACGGGCTATTGCGACCAACCTTATCGCTTTGGCGTACAAATGGTTGAGTTTTTTCTTCTTTTTCAGCCGCTTGTTCCGGCGATTGCTCACTTAAAGCGCCGCCATAGGAAGGATGCTGAAACTGCATATTCATCGGCGGGCGAAGTATTTCAGTTGCTTCTTCCACCTGCCGTTCATTCTTTATCTGCACCGTTAAGAGTATCCTGGTTACTTCCGCCTTGATCTCTTCCAACATATTGGAAAATAACTCAAAAGCTTCCCGTTTATATTCTTGCTTAGGATTTTTCTGCGCATAACCACGTAAATGGATACCTTGCCGCAGCTGGTCCAGTACCGCCAAATGTTCCCGCCAGTGCGTGTCAAGACTCTGTAGCATTACAGCACGTTCATATTGGCGCATGATTTCTTCACCAATTTGTTCAACCTTATCTTGATAGTGCTTATTAGTAATTTCAATAATTCGTGCTTCCAGCGTTTCTTCATGTAAATCAGGCTCTTTCTCCAACCATTCCTGTATTGGTAAGTGCAGCTGGTATTCTGCTGCAAGTGCTTTCTCCAGTCCAGGGATATCCCATTGTTCTTCAACACTTCTGGGGGGCACGTAAAGATTAAAGAGAGCATTCACGACACTTTCACGTACAGCACCAATCGTCTCGGAGATATCTTGTTCTGACTCTAATAGCTCATTGCGCTGTTGGTAAATGACTTTACGCTGATCATTAGCTACATCATCAAAATCCAGTAGCTGCTTACGCATATCGAAATTTCGGGCTTCCACTTTGCGTTGCGCATTTTCAATCGCACGCGTGACCCATGGATGCTCAATCGCTTCTCCCTCCGGCATTTTCAGGCGTGTCATGATATTGGCAACGCGATCAGAAGCAAAAATACGCAACAAAGGATCTTCGAGTGAAAGATAAAAACGACTGGAACCTGGATCACCTTGTCGTCCAGAACGACCACGCAATTGATTATCAACTCTACGTGACTCGTGTCGTTCCGTACCAATGATATGCAACCCCCCTTTACTCAGCACTTCATCATGAAGGGCCTGCCATTCTTTATTCAGTTCTGCAATGCGTGCTTCTTTTATCTCTTCGCTTAATTTTTCATCATGGCTAACGCGATTAATCTCCGGCTCTGGATTACCACCAAGTACAATATCAGTACCACGTCCGGCCATATTGGTAGCAATTGTAATCATTTTTGGTCGGCCAGCCTGAACAATAATATCAGCCTCACTTGCATGTTGCTTGGCATTCAGAACCTGATGCGGTAGCTTTTCTTTGGTCAACATACTGGACAGCAATTCATTGTTTTCAATTGATGTTGTGCCAATTAATACTGGCTGACCTTGCTCGTAACAATCTTTAGCGTCAATCACAATCGCCTTGTATTTCTCTTGCATCGTACGAAAGACCTGATCCATGCGATCATCGCGTATCATTGGGCGATGCGTCGGTATTATGACCGTTTCCAACCCATAAATTTGTTGAAATTCAGCAGCCTCAGTATCAGCTGTACCTGTCATACCTGCTAATTTCTGATACATACGGAAATAATTCTGAAAAGTAATTGAAGCGAGCGTCTGATTCTCTTTCTGAATCGTTACACCTTCCTTAGCTTCAACCGCTTGATGAAGTCCGTCCGACCAACGCCTACCAGACATAAGTCGCCCAGTAAATTCATCCACAATAACAACTTCATTATCCTGCACCACATAATGTTGATTCGCAAGATATAGATAATTTGCGCGCAAGCCCGCATTGAGATGATGAATCAAGTTAATATGAGCTGGGTCATAAAGACTGGAGCCCTGTTCAAGCAGACCCGCTTTCGCCAACAATTTCTCTGCATTTTCAAAACCCGCTTCACTGAGCAATACCTGATGGCTTTTTTCATCAACACTGAAGTCCCCCGGGCTATCCTCCGTCTCTTGACGAACAAGCTTCGGAATGAGTGCATTTACACGGATATAGATTTCTGTATCGCCTTCCGCCTGACCAGAAATTATCAATGGCGTACGGGCTTCATCAATCAGGATTGAGTCAACTTCATCAACGATGCCATAGTTAAGCGCACGCTGCACACGCTCTGCTGGATGAGTCACCATGTTGTCACGCAGGTAATCAAAGCCATACTCATTATTGGTGCCATAGGTGATATCTGCGGCATATGCTGCCTGTTTCTCAGCATGTGGCATTTGTGAAAAAACAACGCCCACACTAATGCCAAGAAATTGATAAATTTGCCCCATCCAACCAGCATCGCGCTTAGCCAGATAATCATTTACTGTGACCAGATGAACACCTTTACCACTCAAGGCATTAAGGTATGCCGGTAATGTCGCCATCAGTGTTTTACCTTCACCCGTACGCATCTCAGCGATCTTTCCCTCGTGCAACACCATGCCACCAATCAACTGAACGTCAAAATGGCGCATTCCTAGCACGCGCTTACTCGCCTCTCGCACAACTGCAAATGCTTCGGGCAGCAATGCATCCAAGGATTCACCATTGGCAATACGCTGCTTGAATTCGTCTGTTTTGGCACGCAATTCAGCGTCAGGTAGCGCTTCCTTAGCAGATTCCAATTCGTTAATCGTACGTACGACTTGGAAATATTGCTTAACCATTCGGTCATTGCGGCTACCAAAGACTTTTTTTAGTAGTTTATTTAGCATAAAGTCTCGAAAAAAATTCTATTTTTAACACTTGTCTTGTCACAAAACAAAGGGCGAGGCTTTAACCTCACCCCACTGTAATTCCTGCATAAAACCTAACTGAGTCTCTTCAGAAATCGAGATGGATTTTGCGGGATATCTTTATGTCTGATTTCGAAATGCAGGTGTGGGCCAGTAGAACGACCTGTACTCCCTACTTCAGCAATCTTCTGCCCATGCAATACTATTTGTCCCAGGTTAACCATGCGCTTAGATGCATGAGCATAGCGACTAATTAGGTCGTCACCGTGGTCAATTTCGATCATATTACCATACTCAGGATGACGATCGGAGTAGATCACTACGCCACCTGCTGCTGCTTTTATCGGTGTGCCTGTTTTAGCCGCAAAATCGACACCCTCATGGAAAGCACGCTTTCCAGTAAAGGGATCAATCCGGTATCCAAACCCAGAAGAAAACCACTCAGTATCTACCGGCATAATAGAGGGAAAAACTCGTTTTGCAAGTCGATCCTGCCTTAACATAAAATCTATCACGCCCAGTTTATCAGCACGGTCGTCAAGCGCATGAGACAACGCTTTCATTTTCTGGTTAAACTCGCCGAAAGAAATTGTTTCCAATGGTAAAGTAGAAAGCGCACCACCCTGACCCGGTGCTTGATTGAACAAAAGTTCCTGCGATTTGATACCGGAAGATTTCGCCAGCCGTTCACCCAAGGCATCCAATTGCAGCAATTTTGCTTGCATCTGCCCCAGTTTAACTGCCATGATGTCCAGGTTATCAAGGAGATGAGATTGAGCATCCTGGTTTCTTTTCTGTTGCGAACTAACGACTAATGAACGTAAAACTGGATTATTTATCTTATCTGTATAGCGCTGTGAAAAATAATTCAATCCATGTGCCAGCATGAGTGTAATAATAAAAAATACACAGGTAATCAAGATAATGTGTGTACGCGTTACCTTAATATTTTTCGTCCGTATTGACGTATCGGAAATTAGAATAATATTCATATATTTCTCGGGTATATAACTATGACCACACGCAAAGTAGGCGCCTATCTAAGTACGCTTGAAAAGACAACAAATTATCAGGGTTTATTTCATAAGATCAATGAACTGAATGAGATTCAGAAATTATTTTCAACAATTATTCCAGCGCACTTAGAAAAACACTGCGCGCTTGGTTTGCCTGTTAATGAAAAACTGATTATATTCGCAAAAAATGCATCGGTTGCAACAAGATTAAAGCAAATTTCACCTTCCCTATTACAAAAAATAAAAAATCTCGGAGGAGAGGTTACTTCAATTCAAATAGCGGTGCAAGCATATCACCATACCAGCAAGATGGACAATTTCCCCGGAAGAAAGCGGCAACTAAGTCAAACCAGCAAAGAAAATTTAAGTGAATTTGCTTCGTCATTACCTGAATCAGAACTGAAATCTGCTATCGAGTCACTGCTTAAAAATGCATAGCGCCATTCTGCCAATGCTCAGAATCTTTGACACTGATAATGCCGCATCCGCTGCTTCGCGCAACCTAAAAATACTTTCATACTCAGCACATACCGCTTCCAAACTACCTTCCTGGAAAAAACAGTTGAACGCAGTTTTACGCTGGATTTAAGATTACTGCGTTGTTGAATTCACCTTTTGGCAGACAAGATATTAATTTTTTCCGAGTCTTATGTGATCGCTTATGGGCTAGTGATCAACTGATTTTTCTAAGCTTATAGATATTGATCGCCAAAAGAGTAACTATTAATAGATGGATTGAAATTACAGAATATGGATATCTGCATCTCATATATAATTACAATCTTCAACTATTTTATTTAGGGTGCTGCCGACCAATTCTGCGCCAGATGGATTACGAAACAAACTTTATATCCAGATATAAATTTGCTGCTGCTTATCCTTTCTTCTTATTCTCATAGTGTTAACATAATAAGCAATTAATATTTTCGATGAAATCCAGATCGTTGCTGTTCCGAATACGCCTGTCTTTTTTCTCGGCTACTACTACACAAGAATAATTTCATGAATGTTTTTTACGAAGAGGCGGGCGCTTTTAAGATTGGGGCGATTCTTGCTGATAATACTACCTCATTACAAATAGAAGCCGCCCACGGCAAACGCACTAAAATCAAAGCTGGATCGATACTGTTACGATTCGAGAAACCGCCGCTGGCCGAATTCATGAATCATGTTCAACAATTGGTCAATGATCTGGATCCGGATTTTCTCTGGGAATGTTGTGCCCGCGATGCCGAGTTTGATAGCAGCGCCTTGGCTGCAGATTATTTTGGTCATTCTCCATCAGCGATAGAAACTGCAGCAATACTGACACTGCTACACAGTGCGCCCATGTATTTTTACAAAAAGGGCCGCGGCCGTTATAAAGCCGCTCTCCCGGAAGCACTTAAAGCTGCTTTGGCCAGTCAGGAGAAAAAACTTCGTTTGGCAGAACTTCAGGCACGTTATGTCGAACAACTGAATGCATTTACCTTGCCTGAAGAATTCAAGCCACACTTACCCGACCTGCTTTATAGCCCGGATAAAAATACAGTCGAATGGAAAGCACTTGATGCCACATGTACGACAACTAAATTAAGCGTTCTAAAGTTATTGGAAAAATGTGGTGCGATACCCTCTTCGCATGATTACCATGTTAATCAATTTCTACAGGAATATTTTCCAGGAGGTACCGATTTTGGTGAACTTGACTCAGAAAATGACTTATATGATCCATTAGACCTGCCTGTCGCTGACATCACTGCATTCAGCATAGATGATGCCACGACAACAGAGATTGACGATGCATTCTCAGTTACGCCACTGAAACTAGGTAGTTTTCGAGTTGGCATCCATATTGCTGCGCCAGCGCTTGGAATTACAGCACAATCATCAATAGACCAGACCGCTGTTGAGCGTCTATCGACGGTTTATCTGCCGGGCAATAAAATTACCATGTTGCCAGAAGCAATAATCAACCACTACACACTAGGGGAAGAACGGCTATGCCCTGCTCTCTCCCTATATCTGGATGTGACCGATGATTTTACTGTAATAAAGACGGAAAGCCGCATTGAACGAATAAATATCGCAGCGAATTTACGGCATGACACACTGGAAAAAGATTTTAATGAATCCACCATCAGGGAAAACAAACTCGATTATCCCTATGCCAAAGAATTATTATTATTGTGGAACTTTGCCCACAAATTAGAGGCGCTTCGTGGCAAAACTAATGACATCAATAATGAGAAAATTGATTACAGTTTTGAAATAATAAATGATCGCGTCACTATTCATGAACGCCGACGTGGCTCACCCATAGACAAAGTCGTATCAGAGTTAATGATTTATGTTAATACTGAATGGGGCAAACAATTGGCTGATGCTGACATTGTCGGCATTTATCGAAGCCAGGGAGGCGGCAAAGTGAGAATGGGCACCTCCCCATCGCCTCACCAGGGCCTGGGTGTTTCTCAATATGCGTGGAGCAGCTCACCGATGCGTCGATATATTGACCTGCTTAACCAGCGACAACTGATTGCCATGCTACGTAATGAAACACCGCCCTATACCAAAGAGAGCGATGGTATTTTGATTCCAATGCGAAATTTTGAGACAGTTTACAGTGTCTACAGTGAATTCCAGCGAGCGATGGAACGTTATTGGTGTTTACGGTGGCTATTACAGGAAGATGTCCATACCGTAAATGCACAAGTCATTAAAGAAAACCTGGTGAGATTAGATCGCATACCATTAGTAATACGTGTGCCGTCATTACCGGAAATATTACCAGGAACCAATGTTGAACTTGAAATTTCTCAAATCGATTTGCTTGAACGAAACTTGAGCGCGAGATTCCTGCATAAACTAGAAGCATGAAAGATCTAAACAGACAATCAACTATGTGACAAGTAAATGGTTGTTGCCTACAATGTAGGCGTCATAGAGAATTCCCAAATTTAATTTTTGCAACTATTTAGCAATTCACTGTTATTCACTGTTTGGTTTGACGCCTTAACAGTATCCAGTTGAATAGTTACTAATTTTTAAGGTTTTAATCCGTTGGCTGTCACTCCAAATATAAATAATGCCGGGTTTACTGCTTCTCACAACACCCGGAATCGCTTGCATGGGGCCATTCTGATTTCATTGATTCTGCATGCCCTCCTATTATTTGGTATTAATTTCAAAATTCCAGCACCCAACTTTGACAAAGTTGCCACCTCCCTGGAAGTTGTATTGGTCAATAGTAAAACCCTGTCAAAGCCAGCCGAGACAGAAACCCTGGCACAAGCCAATTTAGATGGCGGAGGTAACACTGATGAAGACCGCCGCGCCAAAACACCTTTTCCTGTTCTACCTAAAAGCAAGCCAGTAATCAATGATAGGGTCGCCTTGCAAAAAATAAATGATTTAGCGCGAGAGGCAAAAAAATTAATGACCGCAGCCGAGAGTACGCAACAGATAGATCAACCAGATACACACACGGATCAACTCGAGGAAAAGAAAATCACATCAAACACCTCTAATCTACTTCAACGCAGTCTTGACATTGCTCGCTTGGAAGCACAGATCGCGATAGATCATGATTCCTACCAGAAACGTCCAAAACGTAAATTTGTTGGTGCGCGTACAAAAGAATACCGGTTTGCTCGTTACGTCGAAGATTGGCGCATCAAAATTGAACGCATTGGAAATCTAAATTACCCTGAAGAAGCCAGAAAGGGGAAACTTTATGGCAGCTTACAGCTCACCGTTGGCATTCGGGCAGATGGCAGCCTGGAATCCATCGGGATTAATCGTTCCTCCGGTGAGACGGTTCTTGATGAAGCTGCAATACGTATCGTCAGGCTCTCCGGCCAAAACGGTTTTTCGCCTTTTCCACCTGAAATTAGTCGTGATACAGATATTCTGCATATTACCCGCACCTGGGTATTCGCTCGTTCAGATACGCTCATCAGTCAGTAATCAACAGACCTCTCGTTTTCTATAAATACAGCCCTGTTTGATTTAATATCCCATCATATAAAATTTTTAAACTATGTTCGATTTATATGCCGTTATCGGCAACCCCATCTCTCACAGTAAATCACCACTGATTCATACCGAGTTTTCTCGTCAGACTGATCAACCGTTGCAGTATGAAGCGATACTTGCACCAATAGATGGTTTTGAGGTAGCCGTCAACAATTTCCGCCAACAAGGTGGGAAGGGCCTGAATGTAACCGTCCCTTTTAAGCTGGAAGCTTACAAATTATCAACACTCCTAACGGGACGAGCCAGAACAGCGCAGGCAGTTAACACCCTCAAATTTGATAGTGATCAAATTCTGGGCGACAACACGGATGGTGCCGGCCTGGTACGCGATATTGTATTTAACCTGAGTACCGCCATTACAGCAAAACGCATATTGTTAATGGGTGCCGGTGGTGCTGCGCGCGGCGTGATACAACCGTTGCTGGAACAGAAGCCCCGTATACTGGCTATCGCCAATCGCACCCTCCCTAAAGCAAGAGAATTACAACGGCAATTCTTTTCTCAAGGAAATATCATCTCAGGTAATTATCTGGATTTTGCTGGCGAACACTTTGACATTATTATTAATGCAACTTCTGCCAGCTTGAATGACGAGCTACCGCCATTGCCACCCGATATTTTCAGCGAAAAATCACTCGCTTATGACATGATGTATCGCAACGAACTCACGCACTTCCTTCAATTTGCCAGGCAACAGGGTGTGAAACACTTGGCTGATGGTATCGGAATGCTGGTTGAACAAGCGGCAGAATCATTTTTTCTGTGGCGAGGAATAAGACCAGAAACAAGAAATGTCATTGAAATGCTCAAACCGAAAGCCTGATCAGGGTGCACGCAACATCTCAGGAAACGTTATGACCGGCAGGCAAGATTAGAACGGAACGACTTAAATCCATGGGAAAGTTCTTCAAGCGCTGGTCCTGGCGGCTTATTCCAATACTTGTCGGCATATTATTTCTCTACCAGCTATGGATTTTTGGCCATATTCTGCACTGGAAGAACCACGACCCAACCACCAGCGCTTTTATGCAAAGTCAACTGAATGTATTGCGAACAAATAATCCCAAGGCTAATTTGAGCCATCAGTGGATTGCTTATGAGCAAATTTCCCTCGATATGAAGCGTGCCATTATTGCTTCTGAAGATGGTAAATTTATGCAGCATACCGGTTTCGATGTTGATGCACTCCAGAGTGCATTTAAAAAGAATTTAGAAGAAAATAAGTTTGCAGTTGGAGGCTCCACCATTAGTCAACAACTCGCAAAAAACTTGTTTCTATCCAACAAGAAGACAATATGGCGTAAAGCACAGGAAACCTTGATCACCGTCATGCTAGAAAAAATCCTGTCTAAACGTCGAATCCTGGAGATTTATTTGAACATAATTGAATGGGGAAACGGTGTTTTTGGTATAGAAGCGGCTGCTAACCATTATTATAATATCCCTGCTTCAGCACTGACCGCAAAACAGGCAACTTATCTTGCTGCAATGGTTACTAATCCACGTTATTATGATGAGAATCGAAAATCACCACATTTGCTGAAGAAAAGTGAAATTATTCTCAAACGAATACATTCTTCAAAAGTTCCGTGAGGTAATTTTGAAGGAACCGTTCATTAATCCTGCCTTTTTCGGCTAGTCCACAAGTAGAGTTCAAGTACAATTCATACGCTTAAACAGGCTGATAATTCTCGTTCATCAGCCTGTTTGTCATAATAATATAAACATATAGTTAGAATATTTTCAAAATAGTAACCCTATTTTGCTATTGGATAATCTGCCATGACTGATAAAAATAATCCTAATGAGAACGAAGATCTGCAGGTTCTTTTACAACGAGTAACTTACTTGTTGCGTAAATACAAACTGGTAGAAGGGTTTGTCAATCTACAGGAAAAACCAGATCTGGAATTGGCGGAATCCTCGGTACAAAAAAGAAACCTGGAAGAACTAAAGAATTTACTCGACAAGCTCCATCCAGCCGATATTGCGCATATCCTGGAAACCTTACCGCTGGATGATCGACTTATAATCTGGAACCTGGTCAAGGTAGAACACGATGGCGAAGTGCTGCTGGAAGCTTCCGATGCCGTGCGTGAAACACTGATCACTGACATGGGTAACGAAGAATTGGTGGCTGCAGCAGAGCAACTGGACGCAGATGAGATTGCTGATCTTGCACCGGATTTACCACTCGATGTAATTAATGATCTTTTCCAATCATTATCAATAGAGGAACGCGAGAATCTCCGTGCTGCAATGTCTTATCCAGAAGATGCGGTGGGCGCACTGATGGACTTCGATGTTATTACTATTCGCGAGGATGTCAAACTAGAGGTTGTATTACGTTATTTGCGGCGTTTAAATGAACTGCCGGATCATACCGACCAGTTATTTGTCGTCGACCGGGATGAGCATCTTCAGGGCGTATTACTTGTCAGCCAGTTATTGGTGAATGACCCTGATATTAAAGTTGCGCAAGTCATGACAAAAGAGATGGTCACACTACAACCTGATGATAATGCAGAACAAGCCACGCATGCTTTTGAACGTTACGACCTTGTTTCCGCCTCGGTCGTCGATAACACCGGCAGGCTGCAAGGACGTGTTACTGTCAACACTGTCATCGATTTTATTCACGAGAAAGCTGAAAACGATGCATTGAACCTGGCCGGTCTGAGTGAAGAAGAAGATCTATTCGCGCCCGTACTAAAGAGTGTAAGGAATCGCTGGGCTTGGTTAGCCATCAACCTGGTCACTGCATTTATCGCTTCACGTGTCATCGGTTTGTTCGAAGACTCCATCGAAAAACTGGTGGCACTGGCAGCACTCATGCCAATTATCGCCGGGATCGGTGGCAATTCAGGCAATCAAACCATTACCATGATTGTACGTGCGCTTGCACTTAGGCAAATCAATCCTGACAATGCGCGTAAATTAATTATCAAGGAAATCAGCGTTAGTGCGGTCAATGGCTTAATCTGGGGCACTGTTATTGGATTATTTACCTATACAATTTACCAGAGCGCTTCACTGGGCCTGATCATGACGTTAGCAATGATGCTGAATCTTCTATTGGCTGCTTTATTAGGTGTCCTCATTCCGTTAACACTGCGTAAATTGGGTCGCGATCCAGCCATTGGGTCAAGCGTGTTGATTACAGCCGTTACCGACAGTGGTGGATTCTTTATTTTTCTTGGGCTGGCCACCATTTTCTTATTATAAGAAATGTTGACAGACCCCAGAGTAAGTCACACAAAGTTCTTCAGAAGAAGTTCATACCACTGCACTCCAGCTGGATTTTATAAATCAAATGATTAATCTAAAGGGCACCTCTAAGAATCCATATTTGCGAGCAGCCGCTTTGCAGCTTGCCTGCTTACCCCGTTTCGTCACAAACGCCCTGGCTATGGCAGTACGGTCTTGAGGCGGACGACTTGGAAAACCTCGGCTGGAATAGATGAATTCTTCGATGCGCACTAATTCCAATGTGCTAATGTGGTCACCAATTCCTGTTGTTTCCCTGTTA
>JAUXRH010000064.1 GCA_030682075.1 Nitrosomonas sp. | reverse complement strand
TGTCACGATTCATCGAAGCCTCCGAGTGGTTGGGTTAGTTCGTCAAGCAAACTACATTTTACCACTTTAGAGGCTTCTATTGATTATTAATCAATAACTTGAATGGATATTCTTCATGAAAATGAACTCCGAAACTTGAGTTAGATACACCCCTTCTTTCAGTTATTTTAAGGAATGTGTTCGGTTTAGTGTAACCACATCATTCTAATGTGGTCACCAATTCCTGTTGTTTCCCTGTTAGTGGCCCCAATTCTTCCGATAACCATGGAAATAAAGATCCTTGTATATTAAACCATGTTCGTGATAAAGCTGCTTCGCAGCTTGCTCATCTCATTGATAAAATTGATTTTAGAAGCATCTGTTTTATCATTCCGGGCAAGTTATTTTTCCTTTTTCTGCCGTTCCGGCTACTAATTCAATTCGCTTTATTGGGTTCTGCAAGTCCCTCTATTGATCAAAATACTTTCATTGTCAGGAAATGTGGGTTAGAATCCAAAATAATTGGGCATAATGATCTAAATATGGAAGACGATGAAAGTAAATGATTTTGACCCAATTACCTCTGTTTTTTTACGTTAGGGGGTAACACAATAAAGGCGCTACGGGAGCAGAGGAGATTTGTAAGAAGTTATAGCGCCGCTGTGATTTAAGTGGCTGCTAAAGCAGTAAGGTCGGTTTTTTTCGGCTTTTGTAAGGCAAGTGAAGTGTAAATCAAAATCAGGAAGTAAATTTTAATAAGGAGATAGTTATGAGCGAAAATAATAGAGATACAGATGCGGGTGTAATGAAACTGTATGCCATTACAACAGTAGCTTTTATCATTATCGGTTTTATCATCTGGAATATGTAATCCAGGAGATATAATCAACTACGACCTGCTCTGTGGGTAGTAATAACAATAGCCTCCTCTGGAGGCTATTGTTATTACTACAGTCGAAAACATCAATTACGCTGAGCACTGTTCTCCCCATATTGTGAAAGCATCGTTTGATTTTTTAACGTTTCGTTTCTATCTAAGGTTTTCCAATGTGAACTGCCTGCCGCAAGGCTTTAATCGAACGACATTTCACCGCCACTGTTTCGCGAAATAGGCTGAGCATTTTAGAATTACATTCCATATTGGCTTCCACCCATTCACGCTTTGCCCTGAACAGTTTCTGCAAGAACACGCTCGCAGTAAATCAACAAACAACATCCTATCCCTGAAATAATCCCCCCATCATCTGGCTCTACGCTGACTATTACCCTGACAAATGACAGCTGAGTCATAGACAGAATAGATACGAATTTAATTTAACTGGGAATTCTCATTTTCATATATCATTACGATCGATACCCATTTAGCAACTAATGATAACTTTTGTAATAATTGTAAAGGCCGTATGCAGATTCTTCCGTTTTGGTATTTATTGCTTAGTCTAATCTTCGCTTTTTCATCACCATCCGTATTAGCCCAACAAACAACCCAACTCACGATTGAAGAACTGCAACGATTGGGATTGCAAGCAAATGGTCTTGTTCTTGCTGCCCGGTCACAAATAGATATGGCTCAAGCGGGTGTGGTCGCTGCATCAGCGTTTCTCAATCCTGAAGTAACGGTGATGGCTGGCCCCGATAGCAATCGTTTTCCATTAATTATAACTGGCCCCACTTCGATGCAACGCTCAGTGACGGTTAATCAACCGATTGAAAACCCTTTTATGCGGAGTTCACGCATTGGTGCGTCTGAAGCCGTTGTTGAAGCCAGTCGCGCCAGCTTTAATCAGGTACGGGCCGATTTAGCGGCACAACTTCGCGTCCGTGCCTATGAATTATTGCTTCGTCAAGAACAGGCCACTATGGAAGAGAGTATTTACGATCTAGCGGAGGATGTTCGCCGACGTATCGCAATCAATGTCGAAAGAGGAGAATTAGCTCGCTTTGAACTCATTCGGGCGGATACTGAAGTACAAAGTGCGGATAATCGCAGAGAAGCAGCTCGACTAGGTGCACAACGCGCACGGGTGACGCTGATGCAACTGACGGCTGGGGCAATACCCACTGATTTTGAAATCAATGCTTCGCTGAATGATCCAGTTCAGTTGCCAGCACTGGATGTATTGCGCCAGGAAATACCCGTCGTTAATCCAGATGTATTACGTTTACAAGCTGAGCAGGAACGCGCCGAACAGCGGATCAGCCAGGAACGCGCGTCAGTACTACCCTCGCTCAATATTTTATACACCAATTATCAGGACGCTCAATTTACTTCCAATACCGCTGGCATGAGTGTCAGAATTCCTCTCTTTTACCGTCGTCGCGGTGAAATTGATACCGCCATTTATGATTCCGTGCGGATACGAGAAACGCTCGAATATCGCCGGTATGAGCTCGGCCAATTATTTGAATCGGCATGGCAATCTTTGCAGATTGCACAGCGAAGAGTAGCAATGTTCGAAGGCGGATTAATCAAGGAAGCTGAAAATGCAGTCCAGGTGGCTCAGGCCGCCTACCGGTTTGGTGAACGAGGTTTAATCGAAGTACTCGACACTCAGCGTATACTCCGGGGAATCCTGGGTGACTCCCTGCAAGCACATTTTGATCTGCAATCAGCCGCTGCCGAAATTGATCGTTTGCGCGCACATTATCCCAAGGAGTTGCTTGTAGAATGAAAATTAGACTAATTTTTATCAGTTCCGTTGTTATTCCCACACTATTGCTGATGGGATGTAATAAAGAAGAATCAACCACGCCTTCTCAAAAAGAAGCTAAGCAACAGGCGTCAGAAGCTGAAAGAGATCTGAACAGCATCACGATTCGGCCAGAACTGGCAAGGCCTATAATCATAGGAAAACCCAGCATGATTGATCTGGCTGATAAAATACAAGTTCCCAGCCGGGTGGAAGTAGACGAAGAAAGATTGGTTCGTATTGGATCGTATGTAACCGGACGGATCATCGATATGTTCGTCATACTGGGTGACCATGTTAAAACGGGTGATCGACTGGCGCGCATTACCAGTCCAGAATTGACTCAAGCACAACTTGCTTTCTTACGCGCCTCTTCACGGGTGGTACTCACTCAGAAAGCAGCCGATCGTGCTCACCATCTTTTGGCTGCCGATGTCATCCCCATTGCCGAAGTAGAACGGCGGAATTCTGAGTTAGAGATTGCCAGAGCTGAGTCTGGAGCGGCAAAAGATCAATTGAGTTTGCTCGGTGTCGATGATAATGCCATGAAAGAGTTGGCGAGCAAAGGGCGTATTTTGCCATCTATCGATATCCAATCGACAAGAGACGGGACCATCATCAATCGTAATGTCGTTATTGGCCAGGTCGTGCAACCTGCTGACCCGTTATTTCAGGTAGCTGATCTATCTTCTGTTTGGGTAGCGGGCGATGTACCAGAACAAATTGTGCGTAATGTGCATCTTGGTCAGCATGTGGAAATTCAAGTCCCTGCGATGGGTGAGATTGCTTTTGATGGTGTCATCATCTTTGTTGCTGATACGGTAAATCCGCTGACCCGCACAGTGCGAGTGCGCACAATAGTGGAAAATCTTGAACGCAAGTTAAAGCCAGACATGCTGGCTAGTATGCACATCACGGAAACACCACAGCAAACGCTGGTTGTTCCTGAGACAGCAGTGGTACGAGAATCCAATCGTGACTATGTTTTTCTCGCAAAGGGCAACAATCACTTTCGACGAATTTCAGTCGAACTGGATGCCGAGGTTGCCGGATATCGTCCAGTACTCAGTGGCCTGACGATTGAAAAAGATATTGTTACAGATGGCGCTTTCCACCTAGACAACGAACGTAAGCTCGCTGAACTGGAGTAAAACAAAATAATGCTTGCTTCAATTATACAGACCATGCTCAAGCAGCGCTTGATTGTGGTTATGATTTCACTTATTCTCGTTGGCGCTGGTTTGAGAGCAACACAACAACTGTCAGTTGACGCTTTCCCCGACGTAACCAATATTCAGGTACAGGTTGCGACAGAAGCCATCGGCCGCAGTCCCGAAGAAATTGAACGACTGGTGACGGTACCACTCGAAATTGCCATGACCGGCCTACCAGGCTTGGTAGAAATGCGCTCGCTGAACAAAAGTGGAATATCCATTATTACATTGGTATTTACCGATGAAACGGATGTGTACTTCGCCCGCCAATTAGTGATGGAAAGGATGATCGGTGTTGCCAGCCGAATGCCCCTTGGGATTACACCTGTGCTGGGTCCGGTAACTACAGGGCTAGGCGAAGTCTATCAATATACACTTGATCATCCCGATGATGGCAAACGCGCACTCACAAAAGAAGAGCTGATTGAGCGGCGCACGATACAGGACTGGGTAGTACGGCCCATGTTGCGTTCGATACCAGGTGTAGCAGAGATCAACTCTCAAGGCGGGTATGTTAAACAATATCATGTGCTAATCGACCCAGACCGGCTGCGCCATTACGATTTGACGCTGGCGCAAGTTGATTTAGCCATTGCGAATAACAATGCTAATGCCAGTGGAAATATCCTCGCGCTACATGCCGAACAATATCTGATTCGTGGCGCGGGTTTAATCCAGACACTGGGCGACATCAAAAACATTGTGCTCAAAGAATTAAACGGTGTGCCTGTATTTGTCCGCGACGTAGCCGAAGTGCAATTTGGCACAGAAGTTCGTCAAGGCGCCAATATCAAGGGCGGGTACACAGAAGCGGCTTCTGGTATCGTAATGATGATACGCGGTGGCAATGCCAAAGAAATTGTAGAACGCGTTAAGACAAAAGTTGCTGAAATTAACGAACGTGGTTTGTTGCCGGGCGGACTGCAGATTGTACCCTTTTACGATAGAACTGATTTGGTGGATTCTGCACTATGGACAGTAACCAAAGTTTTGATCGAAGGCATTTTACTGGTAGTCATCATTTTATTTGTATTTTTGGGTAACGTACGTTCCAGCTTGATCGTGGTGGCCACACTGATCATCACCCCGCTCGTAACTTTTATTGTAATGAATCATTATGGCATATCTGCCAATCTGATGTCCTTGGGAGGACTTGCGATTGCCATTGGCCTGATGGTGGATTCCACCGTGGTGGTAGTAGAAAATGTTTTTCACCGTCTGGGAGAGGCTGGCGGTACATTGGAATCAAGGCTAAAAACTATCGTCGATGCCGTTACCGAAGTAGGCACACCGGTTATCTTCGGCATTTCCATCATCATTCTGGTCTTCCTGCCGCTGATGACCCTGGAAGGAATGGAAGGTAAAACTTTCAGTCCACTTGCCTACACGATCGCCATTGCATTAGCGGTCTCACTGATTGTTTCATTAACACTATCGCCAGTGCTCTGTGCTTATATTCTCAAAGGTGGCGCTGATCACGATACCCGAATTATTGCGGTTCTTAAATCAGGATACCGCCGTCTACTCAAAGCGGCACTCGCCAGAGAAAAAACTACAATCATGGTAGCAATTGGTTTGCTGGGGTTGTCATTTATTTTATTCCCCCTCCTTGGGAAATCTTTTATACCCACGATGAAAGAGGGCGCACTCACACCTGTAATTATTCGGGTTCCATCCATATCGCTGGATGAATCCATCAAGATGGAAACTGAAGCGATGAAGCTGATTGCTGCCATTCCGGGTGTAAAAAGTGTCGTTGCCAAGGTCGGTCGAGGAGAGTCCCCCGCTGATCCCGCTGGGCCTAACGAATCCGATCCGATTGTGACGCTGGACCCGGAATCAGGCCGCACTCAGGAAGAAGTCGATGAAGATATCCGTAAAGCACTCTCCGTATTACCCGGTGTCCAGATAGTACTATCTCAACCCATTGCACAACGAGTCGATGAAATGGTCACTGGGGTACGTTCACAGGTCGCCGTAAAGATTTTTGGCGACAATCTGGATGAATTACGTCAATTATCAGAACAAGTCGCACGCATTCTGTCTTCTGTACGTGGTGCCCGCGATATTCGTATTGAACGCTTATCGGGTCAACAGTCACTGGTGATCGATATCGACCGCAATGCGATTGCACGCCATGGCCTTAATGTGGCCGATGTAAATGAATTGATTGAAACTGCCATTGGTGGCAAGGAAATTACCAGCGTATTTGAAGGAGAACGGCGCTTTTCCCTTGTCCTCCGCTTCCCCGAACATCAACGGAACAGTGTAGAAACTATTCGCGATCTTTTGCTTCGCCCTGTCAATAGTGCAATGGCGCCGGTGCCGGGCGGGTCTTTGGTGCCACTGCATGCCGTGGCGGATATTAATGTTGTTGATGGACCTGCGCAGATTTCACGTGAATTTGCCAAACGCCGCGTGGTCGTGGGTGCTAATGTCCATGAGCGTGATCTAGGCGGTTTTGTAGCAGAAGTACAAGAGCGTGTTGCCCATGAAATTAAGCTACCTACTGGATATTACTTCGTCTGGGGTGGTCAATTTGAAAATATGGAACGCGCTATGGCAACACTTTCAGTGATTGTTCCGCTGACGATTGCAGCCATTTTCTTTCTGCTATTTCTGCTGTTTAACTCGCTCAAACTGGCTGGACTCATCATTCTGGTGTTGCCGTTCGCATCTATCGGTGGCGTAATTGGACTATTCATTACAGGTGAATATTTGTCAGTTCCTGCTTCTGTTGGCTTTATTGCATTGTGGGGCATTGCGGTATTAAATGGCGTGGTATTGATATCCTATGTGAGGACACTCCGTGAACAAGGTGCCAGTGTTGCTGAAGCTGTCATACGCGGCTGTGAGCAGCGTTTCCGTCCGGTATTAATGACCGCCACGGTAGCCATGCTGGGACTGGTACCGTTCCTGTTCGCCACCGGCCCGGGGTCTGAAGTACAACGACCATTAGCCATTGTGGTCATTGGCGGACTCATCACCTCAACCTTGTTGACCCTGGTCGTCTTGCCTACGTTGTACCGTTGGTTTGATGAAGATCCCGACAAAAATTCACTGAGTGAATCCAGACCGCAGGAAAAACCAGCGCCAGAGAACAATTCGCCACAGGTAACTGTCGTTGTTCCTGCCGCTGCAATTCAGCCCGTACCAGAAAACGCTTGATCAACAACCTCGCTGCAAATCAATCAGCAGCGGGATGTCGCCATTCTGATTTTCTGTAACAGCTCTAATACTCTGGCACCATTGATAGTCATTGCCTCCGGTTCAGGGCTTGATAAGCCTGTCATATTCAGCAGGGCTTCCAATCCAAAAACAAAGTAGGTCATTTTCTCTTTCTACTGTGAACACACTTCAGCTTATTTCCCCAATATGAATCTCGCCCCTGGCTTCGGCTAACTGCACCTGTTTTTCCCGTTCCCGGTACCTGGCCTTATCTTCATCCGAACGAACATGATAACAAGCCGGACAACTGACCCCTTGTTGATAGTACTCGCTTGATTTGTCTTCTTCTGAAATAGGCAAGCGGCAAGCGTGACACTGATCATAGCGGCCTCTTTCCAGCTGATGATTCACGGTAACCCGTTCATCAAATACAAAACACTCGCCTTTCCATAAAGACTCTTCCTCGGGAATTTCCTCAAGGTATTTCAGAATACCGCCCTGCAAATGATAGACTTCCTCAAAACCCTGTTGTTTTAAATACGCCGTGGATTTTTCACACCGAATGCCACCCGTACAATACATCGCCACTTTCTTATGCACCGATGGGTCAAGATATTGGGAAACATACTGGGGAAATTCACGAAAAGTGGTGGTGTGCGGATTGATCGCATGGGCAAAAGCGCCGACCGCGACCTCATAATGGTTGCGTGTGTCGACTACCAGAACCTCTGGATCGTTAATTAAATCATTCCACTGCTGTGGCGCCACATAGGTTCCAACCAACCGATTAGGATCAATCCCCTCAACTCCCATGGTGACAATCTCTTTCTTCAGTTTCACCTTGCTGCGCTTAAATGGCATCTCGTCCGTCAGGGACTCCTTGACGGCTATGTCCGCAAACTCCGGTATCGTCTCCATCCATCCTAAAACAACCCCGATGCCTGCCCGGCTACCGGCAATGGTGCCATTGACCCCTTCCTGCGCCAGCAACAGCGTTCCTTTTACCTGATTCTCAACCAGCTGCGCCTGTAATGGACGCTGAATCTCCTGGTATTTAGGCAAGCCTACAAACTTATACAGTGCACAAACAACAAATTTTGACATGCTGGTTTCCTCCTGCCGAATCGTAAATCAGACGCTTTGACGAACTAAAGTGGTCAAGTCGCGTAAATTGTAATGCAGGGTGCCCATAAGCAAAGCTCATTGCACCGAATGTTTTGCAAGTTGGGCGAAAAGTCATTCATCCCTGCAAGCCCCATTTCATTCGGCACAATAACGATTGCGCCCTGCGTAGGCTAGCATTAAATGGTTTGGATAACAGACGCAATGTCAGAAGAATTACGTCGATCCAGTGGGTAACGATGGCAATGCACCACGCCACTCCTGATATTCGCGCCCTTTCGGCGTTACTTCTATCATGCCTGATTCGCCTTGTTGTTATATAAGGGCGCCTCTTTCAAGAAACAATTACAAGTTACTGATTATAAGAAATATAAAAAATAAAAAAGATCTATTTTACTAACTTTATCATTTTTTTCCTGACGCCTTGCCGCCTCCGGCCGATTACTAGGCTAAAAATCCATATTTGCGAGCAGCCGCTTTGCGGCTTGCCTGCTTACCCCGTTTCGTCACCATACTTCATTGCGCACAAAAAATGTTTCCTTACCTATCAATCCTATGCTGCGTCAATATTTTTTATTCGCGCCTGGTTTTGTTTAGAACACTGAATTTTTAGAGGTGCCCACTATCCGATGGAAATATCTTCGCCATATCGCGCACTCAGCTCTTTGAGTAGCTTTTCATGGATATTTCCAAAGCAGCCATTACTCATAATGAGTACCTGGCTACCCGGTTGAGTTGCGCCAGAAATGGCTTGGATTAATTGTGCGAGGTCATCAAGACAGGTAACTTTTTCTCCCAAAGATTGCAATGCTGCTTGCGTATCCCAATCTGAATGATTGGTATAACAGAAAATTTTATCTGCAACTGTCAGACTTTCTGCCAGATTATGCTTCCATACACCCATTCGCATGGTGTTAGAGCATGGCTCCAGAACAGCGATGATGTTTGCCTTGTTTACTTTACTACGTAAGCCTCTCAGCGTCGTATTAATCGAGGTCGGGTGATGAGCAAAGTCATCATATACCGTAATATTACTTACAATTCCTTTAATTTCCATGCGACGTTTTACATTTCTAAACTGTTCCAATGCAGCAATACCAGTTTTGGCCGGTATGCCGACATGGCGAGCGGCACTTAATGCTGCAAGCGCATTCATGCGATTGTGTTCACCTAGCAAACCCCATTGTAATATTCCTTGAAGTTCATCTTTGAAATAAATATCAGTTTTATTGTCTGCAGTATGCATCTCAGTTTGCCAACCATCATTTGTTCCAAATATTTCTACAGGAGTCCAGCATCCCTGGGTTATTACGCGAAGTAAATTTTCATCACGACCGTTGGAAACAATTAAGCCATTACTGGGTATTGTACGAATTAAATGATGGAATTGACGTTCAATTGCAGTAAGATCCGGGAATATATCGGCATGATCGAATTCCAGATTATTTAAAATTGCAGTTCTTGGATGATAATGTAAAAATTTGGATCGCTTGTCAAAAAAAGCAGTATCGTATTCATCTGCTTCAATAACAAAAAAAGGAGAGGGTTCACGTACGTTTGCATCCGGATTCTTACTATAAGATTTGGTGGGTGTGATATTACCCAGCCTTGCTGAGGTGCCAAAGTTTTCAGGAACCCCGCCAATCAGGAACCCTGGCCCAAATCCAGCATATTCCAGTATCCATGCTAACATTGAGCTGGTTGTGGTTTTGCCATGAGTTCCTGCAACCGCTAATACCCATTTATCGTTTAAAATATGCTCAGTTAGCCATTGTGGGCCCGAAATATAGGGTAAATTGCGGTTGAGTATTTCTTCCATCAATGGATTGCCGCGAGTTACTACATTACCAATCACATATATATCTGGTTGTAGTTGCGTTTGTTGGGTTGAGTATCCTTCGATAAGTTTGATATTTTGTGATTCAAGCTGTGTACTCATTGGTGGATAAACGTTAGTGTCGCAGCCGGTAACTTTATGCCCTGATTGACGTGCAATTGCTGCAATTCCACCCATGAAAGTACCACAAATGCCGAGTATATGAATATGCACAGAAATGCCTTTACTAGAAATTGAAAATCGGTTTATTTTACCTGGGAGCCTGTCGTACTTAACGTTGATCTGCTGCGCAAATGGGATAATTGGTTCTATTGCCCTGATTTTTCGTTGCAAAGAATGACTATGCGCCTCAGAATCTGGTCAATCTGTCCTCTCTTCCCCACTTTGCTCGCTACGGTCACTTAAATCCGACAGGCTCCTAGGGAGAGAGAGAAATTAATTTTATGTTATTTTGAATAGCCTGAAGTTTTATTTTGTTATGAAAATACGAATTGTAGAAATTCAT
Source organism: Nitrosomonas sp. (assembly GCA_030682075.1). Lineage (GTDB taxonomy): Bacteria > Pseudomonadota > Gammaproteobacteria > Burkholderiales > Nitrosomonadaceae > Nitrosomonas. Next base: position 5,414 of record JAUXRH010000064.1, on the reverse strand, counting down.
TTTTCGAAAGTCGATTCTGAGTGAAGTGGTCAGTTGTATCGTGAAAAATAATCAAACTGAGACGATTGCTTATCGAGGTCGTTTCGCACCATCTCCTACTGGCTTGCTTCATTTTGGTTCCTTAGTTACTGCTGTCAGTAGCTATTTAGAAGCAAAAGTCCACGATGGCGAATGGTTGGTTAGAATTGAGGATCTGGATGCATCCCGTGAGGTTCCTGGCGCATCGAGCAAGATTCTATACATGCTGGAAAATTTAGGAATGGTCTGGGATGGTGAGGTTATCTATCAAAGTCAGCGCAAGAGATACTATCAGGATGCACTTAATTCAATCAGAAGGCTTGGATTAGTTTATTCCTGTACTTGTTCGCGCAAGGAAATTGCTGCTTCATGCATTATAGGGGAAATTGGCCCTATTTATCCAGGCACATGCCGTGGGAATTTGGCGAGTAAAAAGCACACAGCATTAAGGGTAAGAACAGACAATAAGCCCATAAACTTTGAAGATGTTTTACGAGGATCAATTGCTCAGCGACTCGAAAGTGATACGGGTGATTTTGTATTGCGCAGAGCGGATGGTACGTTTGCATATCAATTGGCCGTGGTAGTAGATGATGCAGAGCAAAACATAACTCACGTTGTGCGTGGTACTGATTTGTTGGAATCCACCCCGCGCCAGATTTATTTACAGCAGTTACTGGGCTATGCCATCCCAAGTTACATGCATCTGCCAATAGTCACCAATAGTTCGGGCGAGAAGCTAAGTAAACAAACACGAGCAGATCCAATAGATTTATCGAAGGCGCCATCACTATTAGTTGCAGCGCTTCGTTACTTGGGTCAGGCACCACCAGATGAGTTGGCTAATTGTAACAATTCGTCAATTTGGCAATGGGCGATAGAAAATTGGAAAAGAGATAAAATTTTATAAAGTCAGATATTGGCTTGGCTTAACTTAGGAGAAATAGTGGCTTTTCTACCGTTTTATATTCCCGGTCAAAAACGACTGAATGTTGTGATTGTAGGTGGTGGTTACGCAGGAATCGCGGCACTGACTGTCCTTTCACATTATGCTTCAAATATTGATATTGTCATCATTGACCCAAGAGATCAGCATATAAAGATCACACATCTACATGAGACATTTCGATATCCTCTGTCAGATTTTCTGGTGCCATTTTCTGAATTGGAACATCGATTTGGTTGCCGTCATATCTCTGCAACACTGACACTGGATGAAAACGTACTTCAACAATGGCAGAAGGATAAAACACTGGTCGTAAATGGTGAAGAACTTGCTTTTGATTATCTTTTGATTGCATCGAGTTGTGAGACGAATGCCAGCGATCATCTGGAGAATGTTCGTAGTCTAGATGATTTCTTGACTCTGGCCGGCTCTGATTTGCTGAGCAGTTTTTTATTAAAGAATGACAAACAAGCGCCATTCATTTCGGTAGTTGGTGGTGGGGCAACGGGGATACAATTCCTATTTGAGCTTAAACAATTTCTTGATCGACAGAAAATTAAAAGTAAGTTGCGTTTAATTAATTCGGGTGATCGAGTATTGGAGCAATTTCCAAAAGAATTTTCTTCCTATGTGCAATTACGCATGCATGATTTGGGAATTGACTTTTATCCCAATACCTATTGTAAAGAACAACAAGTTGACAAAATTCTTCTGGAAGAAAAACAAACAGGTAAACAATTTGAGCTGCCATCCAACCTGTCACTGATGTTTCTTGGAAAAAAGCAGGGAAAGCTATTTGTTGCAAATTCCTTCGGACAGGTTATGATAAATCATATAACGTTACACAACATTTTTGCTGCTGGAGACTGTTGTTATTATAATTCATTTGGTTCCAATGCATTAACCGCTCAATCGGCTGTACGCAAAGGGAAATTGGCAGCACGGAATATTTTACGCCATTCAGGGACACTTAAACTGCTTGAACCCTATTTGCACCGTGATATAGGCTATGTTGTTAGCCTCGGATCTGCAGATGCGGTAGGCTGGTTAGTTTCTACAGGCAACGTAATTACGGGCATTCCGGCATTGGCAATTAAAGAGTTAGTGGAATCACAGTATGATTTCTTATTGATGGGGATAGATACTTATCTGGTTTAGCAGAATATACGAAGGAGACTCTATTATATGCTTGGTTTATTCAAAGATACCCCTGTCGTTGGTAGAGCCAGCGCAGTAATTCAAAGTCCGGGCGAAAAACTTTTTAACTTTATTGGTGTTGATTTACTCGTAAATTACCCTAGGTGGTCACCAGAAGTACGTGAGTTGGAAAAATTGACCGATGGTCCAATAAAACAAGACACCTTATGCCGCCAGGTACGCATTGATCAAGGTAACCGCTCGGAGTCAACTTTTAAGGTTAAAGTTTTTGAATCTGGAGCGCGCATTTGCTTTCAAGGCGTTTCTAACCCTTACCGATGTGATTATGTTATAGAATCGGTCAATGCGACGAGTAGCCGTATTACTTTTATTTTTGAATTGCTTAGCCTTGAGTTACACATGAGACCTTTTGAGAAGCTTATTCGAATTGCTGTTCAGGATGGGACTGAAAGGTCGGTAAGAAATATTAAAAAATTAATTGAGGCTGAATGCTTTGAATCCCCTTAATCAACAATACAATCTACACCGGATAGTTTTATTGACTAGCTATAGGGCACCTCTAAAAATCCATATTTCGTCACAATACTTCGTTGCTCACAAAAAATATTTCCTTACATATCAATCATATGCTGTGTCAATATTTTTTATTTGCGCCTGGTCTTGTTTAGAACTCTGAATTTTTAGAGGTGCCCTATAGAATAACTTGGAGAGAAAATCATGGACTTCATCGTTGAGAAAGACCCTGGATTGATTCCGCAAATATTGTCCAGAATCCTTGATTCTTGCGTGAATGGCGTAACATTGGCGGATCCTGATCAAGAAGATTTGCCGCTGGTATACGCGAATAAAGCGTTCGAAGCTATAACTGGCTATACGCAGGAAGAGACAATAGGCAAAAACTGTCGATTTTTACAAGGAACGGAACGCGAACAAGAAGGTATAAATCAATTAAGGGAAGCAATTAAAAATAGAAAGCCGGTAGAAGTAACACTCAGAAATTATCGAAAGAATGGGGGGCTGTTCTATAATCATTTGGTGTTGTCGCCATTGTTCGACTCCAAAGGGAACTTACTTTATTTCTTGGGTGTGCAATATGACACTACGGAGCAAGTTCGTGCAGAAGAAGAAATTAAGAAATTGACGGAGCAGCTTGAAGCGCTTGGAAAGTAATTTCCTGTCCTGGTTTATTAGGACATCTTCAGCGAGCAGATATAGGATAGTTAAACTTTTTATTATAAATTCTTATAAGCTCCCAGTAAATTGCTGGTAAAAGATGTCTCTAAAAGGTATTATTCAGGCTCCAATTTTATGGGAGGCGTGGCCGAGTGGTTTAAGGCAGCAGTCTTGAAAACTGCCGTAGGGGTGACTCTACCGTGAGTTCGAATCTCACCGCCTCCGCCATGAATACGCCAAACGTTACCCAGCAACACCCAATATACCCGCATAGATAAACAGTTTCAAGCTAATCATGCTAACTGTGGGTAACAATGGAAAACATGGGTAACACTTCGAAAATGAGGGTAACATTGAGGGTAGATTTTTTGCCCATAAAAAGTTACCCATATGAATTCCTCAAACACTCAGGCTATATATTTTCTACAGATTGAAAATAAAGTTAAAAAATGCAGCACAAACAGCACTTCCAGCACAGGTAAGGGTTTCAGGGCAATTGAAACAGCACTAACCCAGCACGAAACAGCACGAAACAGCACTAAACGACGCAAACCCCGCAGAAACATCTTTTTTTGTGGCGGCATATGAAGCTAAATAACCCCATCATTAAAGCGGCAAAACCTAAAGATAAGCCCTACAAAATATCTGACGGCGATGGACTGGCATTGTTGATACAGCCCAACGGTTCAAAATGGTGGCGTTTCCGATATCGGTTCGATGGTAAAGAAAAAATGCTATCAATCGGGACTTACCCAAAGGACAACGGGGTCGCGTCTTGCGTTAATACAAATAACAGCTGAAAATACGGAGTAGGAGTGGAATGTATGTTGTATCACAAGACCTGACACCGTTTGACATGACACCGTTTGACACCACAAGACTTGACCCCGTTTTTTGCGTGTGAGTCGGGTTATTAAAAAAGCAGAAGGGAATTAGTGTGGTGCCACAAGACTTGACCCCGTTTTTCCTTGTCTAACGCTTAACAGGGCGAATTATCTAAAATGATATATCGCTAATCTCAATTTCATATCTATCATCTCTAAGATTTGCTTGCATAAATTTAATATCAGATTCATGTTTCAATGCCTGAGAAACCATAAGTCGATCTGACTCAGGCATCCGCGCTCCAAATGTCACCGAGATTACTGCCGACAGGGCTCGACAGCTCTTATTTCCTTCACCCATTATCACGCGCCATTCTTTCTCATACGACCAACACTTTGCTTTTTCAAGCCATAGCGAATAAATCTTATCTTGTTCCATATTTGGTTTAATGTCAGAAGGCTTCAATATTGGCAATTCATCTTTATAGCTCACCTTCCTGGCATGCAGGCGTAAATGAGTTCCTTCGCTGAAATCGTACTCAACACAAAAACCTTTGTGATGGTTGGCGTAGTGTGACCACATAAGGATGTTGTCAGGTACTTCGCTGAACGAACAGATGCCTAAGTTTTGAATCACATCGCGTGTGCCAACTTGGCAGCTATTAACAGTTTCCATGTTTTCAGAACGATCATCGATAAAAAACGCGCAGTCAAATGGATCATTAAAGCTACTGGGTTTTGCGAGCCAGATAGTGTTGTTTGTCAGTGATGCCAGAGAATAAGCGGTCAGAGAATGATATTTGTACAGAGAATTTAGAGCAGTCATGGCTATAAAATAAAAAAACAATTCACACAAATAAATACAAAATTACCAAAGGCGAAGTAAACAAACGCGTAAGGAAAAGGGGACGCTACCCTATATTATTTTTTCTTTCTTTGGGTGTCCTAAGGGGCGATAATGTAACGGTCTGCCAAAATTCAGGGTTCAGGCCTTACATTTGACATCTTCGCCCCTTCTTTCATCTGATCATATCAAAGTTGACATTGATTTTCCGTGAATAGCAAACTATTCCCTCAACGCCTCAAGTAATTGCGGTGATGGCTGACCATTGATGGTCAGTCCAGCAGCCGTCTGATAAGCCCGAATAGCCTGACGCGAGCCTTTGCCCAGGAGGCCGTCAATTTCATCGGCATAGTGTCCTTTGTCCTTCAAGCGTTGTTGCAACTCAAATTTCTCTTCGATTGTCAGCGAATCAGCAGGACGAGCCCAAGGTTGTATGAGTCCATCACGCCCT
>JAUXRH010000042.1 GCA_030682075.1 Nitrosomonas sp. | reverse complement strand
ATGATTCATCGCGGTCTCCTGAGTTGTTTTGGCTGTTTGCAAGACAACCATTATTATACTCCTTGTGAGACCGACTTTCTTATTCTAATCAAATAATTAAGTTTCTTTTATGGAGTTTTTGAACTCCGAAACTTTAGTATTAACTGTTAAACGCATAACTAGCAATTTTTCTATGAATAATAACCGCCGAAATTTCTACCGAATTCTTCGGGTTCAGCCAGATGCTTCGCGTGAAGTCATTCAGCAGAGCTATCGTTCATTGATGCAGAAGTTACGACTACATCCCGATCTTGGCGGAAAACACGCTGATGCAGGTATCATCAACCAGGCCTACGCTACCCTGCGGAATCCTATAACGCGTGCGGCGTACGATGCTGAATTACTCAGCCGATACAACATCAAAACGCTGTCGGCAGGCGGTATATTCAGTTGTCGTCCGGGCGCGTCAAACCAGAGTAAAACAACACGACACGATAGTAACCAGCGCAATTACTACCGCGTATTACACGTTCAGAACGATGCAGAACTGGAAATAATTAAAGCCAGTTATCGCTCACTTTCCAGTCAATTGGCAGGTAAAAATCAACCGTTACTTGATGAAGCCTTTTACGTCGTTGGAGATGTAAAGCGGAGAGTACAATACGATACTTTGCTGAGATTGCACACACATGCGGCAAGTGTTGAAAAATTGGAAGGTGCAAAAGGCTTAAATAAGCCATCGGATAGCAATGCCGTAACCGTATTCTCAACGACAGAACGCGGTGGTAATCCCTGGACTACACAAGAGACTGCTGTGAGTGTGGCATATCAAGCAATCATCAAGCATTACTGCAAGTTCTGTAAAATACCCTACGCTAATGAAGACTTTATGAAACATGAACGTTTCTGTTGGGAATGCGCCAGCCCATTATTTTCACCGACAGATGATTTTATCAACGATCCGCGTCGCAGCCTTCCCCGCATGCAACAATCTGTGGCAGCCAATATCTATGAGTATTGGCCTGGGGAACCTATACAGGTTTCGCTTGAGGATTTATCACCCACGGGTGTAAATTTTTCTACGCCACAGCCACTCGACATTAGCCAGATAATCAAAGTGGATGCCAGCCACTTCAAAGCGGTCGCTGAAGTTGTCTATTGCCGACGTGTTAACTCAACAAACAGTGTTGGCGCCAGCTTTCTTACGGTTGAATTTCTTCGCGCCACAGGTAGCTTCGTATCCACCTCTGCCTGAATAAACGGTGGGTATAGCAGTATATTCGGAAGCTTTCGATTGATCATCAATTGATGCCAACACGTTGCATTGCATTGGCACCTTTATTGACGAAAAGTAAAGCTTCTTATTCCTGCTCTTGTTCCTTCTCACTTTGCCTGGAACGACGCTTATTTCGTTCGTTAAGATTCTGCAAAAATGCTTTTATTTCGCTTTGTCCCCATGCTTCAGCGTCAGATTCCGTGGCGAATCCGTCTTGACGCTTTGAAACGATCGTTTTCTTCGATGTTACCTGCCTTATAATTTTGGCACTCCAGCACGTATTGTCTTGTATTACCTGGTAATCGTACTTCTTACTTTTCGTCATTTCTTAATTTCCTGTATGTTTATTCACTCATTTGAGTTGTATGCGAATTTTCTCATTGCCAAATTCTACGATGTCACCGGAAACAATCTGTTTACGTTTTCTGGTTTCTACCTTGCCATTGACTAAAACCTGACTGTTAGCGATTACAGATTTCGCTTCACCGCCACTCGTGACGATGCCTTCAAACTTCAGGATTTTAAAGAGTGCGACAGGTTCCTTTGAAATTTCAACTTCTCTTATTTTATCGATAGCGTTTTCTCAATATTATTTGGATAGATATAACATCAGTGCCAGATTGCGGCGCGGCTTTTTCGTGTGGTGGTATTTAACAGGCCGTTGATGATAAAAAGCTCAGCCTTAGGCAATTTTACTCATCCGCTTTAGAATCCAGAGGGTCATCTCTGATAATTCGCTATTCCCGCGCAGGCGGGAATCCTGAATTTTGAAACAATAGATAAATCAGTAGCTTCTGGATTTACGCCTGCGCGGGAATGACGAGATTTCGAATTTTTAGTGGTGCCTTAGAGAATTTTATTTCTCAAACGTATCGTCCGCGTTCAAAACCTTCAGAGCCGCACTGGCGCAAACCTCATCGAATTTTATTCCTGGGGCGCCACCGACCCCAATGCCACCCACTACTTCACCGCCCATCTTGATAGGGAAACCACCGCCCAGCAAGAGTATATGTTCATTCATACGGGCCAGTCCCTGCAATTCCGGGTTCTTCACCGTCAGTTCAGCAAATTGCTGCGTTGGTCCGCGTAAGCTGTTTGCAGTATAGGCTTTGCGACGGCTGCTATCTAATGTATGTGGCCCTGCACCATCGGCTTTTAACTGTACCTTAAGTAACCCGGACTGATCGACAATGGCGACACTCACCGTAAATCCGTCATCCTTGCATTGCTGGATAGCAACCATAGCTGCTTTGATTGATAAATCCAGCGTTAGGCCTTGCTGAACAGGTAAATCCTTAGCCCAGATCAGGCTGGATAGTAAGCAAATCGATAATGATAAAATGCCAATGATGATTTTTCGAAGTTTTGTTGTCATGCAATTATCCTTTTTTACTCATTTTCATTAGATTACATTAACACGACATAGAATAATTATCATTATTTCGTGGCGACTGAATTTCAATCGACTGATCAAATATTAGAGGCAAGGGCACCTCTAAAAATTCAGCGTTCTAAACAAGATCAGGCACGAATAAAAAATATTGACGCAGCATATGATTGATAGGTAAGGAAATATTTTTTGTGAGCAACGAAGTATGGTGACGAAACGGGGTAAGCAGGCAAGCCGCAAAGCGGCTGCTCGCAAATATGGATTTTTAGAGGTACCCGCAAATAATATTTCCCGGCTACGATAGGGGGTTATTTTAAGAAAAAATTGTAAGGATCAAGCTATGATTTAATAACAATCCACAGGTTGAGATATTGACAATGAAATGAGCGTAATAATCGGCCTTTGGCCGCAATGCGTTTGAAAGAAACACGATGCGGCGAGACGTGAGGTAAAGTGGAATACTGCAAAGTTTCACCGAAGACCTGGATGAGTTGGCGGACTGGCTGGTGTGCTGTGGCGTGGATACGGTGGCAATGGAATCGACGGGCGTGTACTGGATACCGCTCTACGAGATTCTCGAAGCGCGTGGGTTTGCCGTGAATCTCGTCAATGCACGGCATGTAAAGAACGTCCCCGGTCGCAAGTCAGATGTTCTCGACTGCCAGTGGCTGCAACAGTTGATAATTATGGAACGCTGCTGACTGAATGTGACACCAAACTCGAAAGCATGCTGGCAACGCTCGTTGGCGATGATAATAATAATAGCGATCCGGGCCGGGGTCGACGCGCATCGAACTCCAGGAATGCACCGCAATTCGATGTGCGAATTTACCTGTTTCGACTGTGCGGTGTCGATCTGACCCGGATCAACGGCATCAACCCGGCGACCACGCTCAAGGTGATTGCCGAAGTCGGTCCCGACATGTCCCGTTTCAAAAGCGCGAAGCATTTTGCCTCCTGGCTGGGACTGTGTCCTGGCACAAAGATTTCCGGGGGTAAAGTACTCTCGGGCGCATCCAAACGCACAACCAACCGCGCTGCTCAGTCTTTGCGGTTAGCGGCCGCCGCACTTCACAAAAGCCAGTCGGCGCTTGGGGCCTACTTCAGACGGCTTGCCGCTCGTCTTGATCCCGCCCACAAACTGGCTCGTCTTATCTACACCCTGTTAACCAAGGGTGCGGATATACAGACCAAGGACAGGATTACTACGAGGAGCGCTATCGCCAGCGTGTTATGCATCACCTCGCCAAGCGCGCTGAAAAACTTGGCATGCAACTCGTTCCCGCTCCTCAATCAACTTAAAAAATCATTCAACTAATCATGTGGATATATTGTGTTTCTTGAGAGTTTACTTAAAGCAAACTCAAGGGGACATTACTACTTTGCGCTAACACTTTTTAAGAAGTAACTTTACATGCTTTTAATTTCACTCAACCGGCCAAGTTAATTGTCGTCATACCGGACAGGATAAGGGCACCTCTAAAAATCCATATTTGCGAGCAGCCGCTTTGCGGCTTGCCTGTTTACCCCGTTTCGTCACAATACTTCGTTGCTCACAAAAAATATTTCCTTACCTATCAATCATATGCTGCGTCAATATCTTTTATTCGCGCCTGCTCTTGTTTAGAACTCTGAATTTTTCAGAGGTGTTCTACACTGGAAAAAGTTGCACTTCAGCGTTGAACCAGCCTGGTTTATAATGATGGATAGATAACAATTTGCTTACCTATAGTTGTATTGATCTTGAATGAACAACATGATAATCTTTAAATCATTAATAACTTATTGAATAATAACATAATAACGATTGATTATGGACAAAGATAAAAAGATAAAAGTATTATTTGTCTGCATGGGCAACATCTGTCGCTCACCAACCGCAGATGCAATATTCAAATATCATGTCAAAGCGGCCGGGCTGGAACAATTTATTGAGGTAGATTCAGCGGGCACACATAGCTACCATATCGGGGCATCGCCAGATAAACGCGCACAAGCGGCTGCGCAACAACGTGGCTACGAAATGCATAATTTACGTGCGCGGGCAGTACAATCAAGCGATTTTGATGACTTTGATTATATTCTGGCAATGGACAATGATAACCTTGCCATTCTTAAGGATCGCTGTCCACGTCAATTGAATCATAAGCTTGCTTTATTTATGCAATATAGCAAGAGCTCCAGTTCTTATCATGAGATCTCGGACCCTTACTATGGCGGAACGGAAGGTTTTGAAAATGTACTGGATAGGGTGGAGACAGCAAGTCAAGGATTGCTGGAACATATACGTAGTCATAAATTTTAACGCGCTATTCCTTTCAGGGCGCCTCTAAAAATCCAATTTTGCGAGCAGCCGCTTTGCGGC
>JAUXRH010000033.1 GCA_030682075.1 Nitrosomonas sp. | reverse complement strand
ACTGCGCAAATGGGACAAGCGGTTCATATTACCCTGATTTTTCGTTGCATAGAATGACTATGCGCCTCAAAATCCGGCCAATCTATCCTCGCTTTCCCACTTTGCTCGCTACGATCACTTAAGTCCGACAGACTCCTAGTGTATCCTCTCTATCATCATATCAAGGAAAAGGTGCCCGGATGAATAACGATCTTATATGGAGATTTGATGTTACGGCGACGGAAGGGTTGATTGTCCTTGCGCTATTGGTCATTCTGGCTGTTGTGGGCGCAATGGCCATACGTCGCGGTTACGATAAAGCATTGAGAAAGCCCAATGGTCGGTCAGATACGCTGGTTTCGACAGCAGAGAATTGGCATATTAACAGCACTGACGCAGTCCTGGCCATGCTCGTTACAACCCCAGACGGTCTATCCACAGAAGAGGTAACTCATAGACTGGCCAAGTATGGTCCGAATCGACTTGCCGAAGTAAGCACACGCGGCCCACTGGTACGGTTTTTCCTCCAGTTCCATAATGTCCTGATCTATGTGTTGATTGTCGCGAGCACCATCACGGCGATGCTGGGGCACTGGATAGATGCCGGTGTGATTCTTGCTGTGGTGCTTATCAATGCAGTGATTGGATTCGTGCAGGAGGGCAAGGCCGAGAATGCTTTGCAGGCCATACGGCAGATGCTTTCTCCGAATGCCATGGTCATGCGGGGTGGCCGACAAATGAGCATCCGGGCTGAAGAACTGGTGTCCGGTGATATCGTCTTGTTGCAATCCGGTGATAAGGTGCCAGCAGACCTGAGACTGTTCCGAGTCAAGGGGCTGCAAGTTCAGGAGGCGGCACTGACGGGGGAATCCGTCGCGGTGGAAAAGATCGTCCAACCCGTCGCACAGGAGGCCGTGATCGGCGATCGCCTCTGCATGGCTTATTCGGGCACCCTTGTGACCCATGGACAGGGGACGGGTGTGGTGGTTGCGACCGGCGCGCAAACGGAACTGGGTCACATCAGTGCCCTGGTTGCTGATGTGACGCCTGTGACGACGCCGCTGTTGCGCCAGATGGCCCAGTTTGGCCGCTGGCTGACCGCCGCCATATTAGTACTCGCTGTGGCCACCTTCGCATTCGGTGTATTGCTCCGCAGTTATGGCGTCACGGACATGTTTCTTGCCGCTGTAAGCCTGGCGGTGGCCGCGATACCTGAAGGATTGCCCGCCATCATGACCATCACGCTGGCGATTGGTGTGCAACGCATGGCCAAGCGTAATGCCATTATTCGCAGACTTCCTGCGGTCGAGACGTTGGGGGCTGTAACGGTCATTTGCTCAGATAAAACCGGTACCCTGACGCGCAATGAAATGACCGTGCGTACGATTGCCACTGTTGATAGTCTATTTGAGCTGAGTGGCGCGGGCTATGATCCTCACGGGGCAATTTCTCTCGCGAATAAAGACGTGCTGCCGGAGGAACATCCGCTCCTGCATGAAGTACTTCGTGCCGCCGTACTTTGCAACGACGCAGCGCTGGAACAGAATAACAGTGAATGGCGGGTCCATGGCGACCCTATGGAAGGGGCCTTTCTGGTGGCTGGTTTAAAGGCGGGGTTGGATATTGAGGCAGAAGCAAAACAATATCCTCGCATTGATCTCATCCCTTTTGAATCCGAGCATCGTTTTATGGCAACGCTGCACCACAGTCACACCGGCGATGCCTTTATCTTTCTCAAAGGTGCGCCTGAACGTGTATTAGAAATGTGTGCGCATCAGAGAGCGGGTGATAACGATCAGCCTGTGGATAGAAATTACTGGTTGACCCGCATTGAAGAAATGGCGCAGCAAGGTCAGCGAGTATTGGCAATTGCCATCAAGCCGGTAAACTTCGAACAGATGGAGCTCAGCTTCAGTGATGTAGAAAATGGCCTGATTATGCTGGGTATGTTGGGGTTGATCGATCCGCCGCGCGAGGAAGCGATTGAAGCGGTGCAATCATGTAATAGGGCGGGTATCCGGGTGAAGATGATTACTGGCGATCACGGGGCTACCGCCTGTGCGATCGCGCGGCAACTGAAACTCGTTAATGCGGATGACGTACTTACTGGGCAAGAACTGGACTTGATGAGTGAGGATGAGTTGCGGCAGCGTGTGCAGGATGTTGATGTGTATGCGCGGGTAAATCCCGAGCACAAATTGCTTCTGGTACGACTGTTGCAGGAACAGGGCCTGATCGTTGCCATGACGGGGGATGGCGTAAACGATGCCCCGGCCTTGAAACGTGCCGATGTAGGTACCGCCATGGGTCAAAATGGAACCGAAGCTGCCAAGGAAGCCGCCGAAATGGTACTGGCCGATGATAACTTTGCTTCCATTGCGCATGCTGTGGAAGAAGGACGCACGGTTTATGACAATCTTAAGAAGGCCATTCTCTTTATTCTGCCGAGTAGTGGTGGCGAAGCACTGATTGTTCTTGCCGCGATTTTGTTTGGTTTTCACCAATTACCCTTAACGCCAGTGCAAATTCTGTGGGTGAATATGATTACCGCAGTGACCTTGGCGCTCGCGCTGGCCTTTGAACCGCCCGAACAAAATGTCATGCAACGCCCGCCACGCAAGGCTCATGAACCGCTGCTGACGCCTTTTCTTATTTGGCGCGTTACTTTTGTTTCCCTGATTCTGATGAGTGGAACCTTTGGACTTTTTTTCTGGGAAATGGAACGCGGCGTCAGCATTGAGCATGCACGTACAGTCGCGGTGAACACACTGGTTATGTTCGAGATTTTTTACCTATTCAATTCGCGTTATATCACCGCATCGGTCCTTAATTGGGAAGGGTTGACAGGTAATCGTTATGTACTGATCGCCATTGGCATTCTCATCATCTTTCAGTTAGGTTTTACCTACCTTGCCCCCATGCAATCCTTATTTGGCACAACCGCAATCGACTTTAATGTCTGGTTACGCATTCTGCTGGTCGCTTCTTCGGTACTATTCCTGGTTGAGTTGGAGAAGTATTTTGTGCGCCGCATGGTTCAAAATAAATAAATAAATAAATAAATAAAAGAGGACAAGAATATGCAATGGTTTAAAGATATTCGCTGTATTGCAACACCGGGTTCTATCAAAACCTGGCTGAATTTAAACACACGTTATTTTCGGACCGCCGCCTGGTCAGGAAAGAACCCGGATTAACCTATGATTATCCGACGAACCATACGGTTTAAGTGGATGCTCAAAATCGAGGGGCTTAATGTTCTATTTTTTCTCATCTATGGCTATCTTGTATGTGCCTTGAATGCGCGATTTTACTTTGAACACCTGACCTTCCCTGACACCGAAATCAGCGTCTTTGGAATTGCCATGGCCATTCTGCTGGGTTTCCGTAACAATGAAGCATACAACCGGTTTTGGGAGGCCCGTACTGCCTGGGGCGATTTAACGAACGCCTCTAGAAATTTTGCCTCCCAGGTAATGGCCTATGTCCGGCCTCCAGGAGAACAGGAGCAAATATCCCAGTCTGCCACAGCAGACATGCATCGCGAACTCATCTATCGCCATCTGGCTTTTCTTAATGCCCTTCGCTTGCAACTACGGCAGGAAGGCGCATGGGAACAGCTGAAACCCTTTTTATCAGACGCGGAATTTCAGGCGCTGAACAAGGCCGCAAATAAGGCGACGCAATTGAACCATCGGCAATCCCTGCGGATGAAAGAACTGTATCGGTCTGGGTGGATAGAACAGCCAGCTTATGTTTTTGGACTGATGGAATCCATTAAAGCGTTTTTTGCTGCTCAGGGGCGTTGCGAACGGATTAAAAATACGCCTCTGCCTCGCCAATATGGGTTTTTTACCAAGTCCTTTGTTTGGATCTTCGTGTTGTTGCTTCCATACGGGCTTGTTCAGCATCTGGGATGGGGCGCTTTCCCAATTTATGTCGTCCTGGCGACAATTTTTACGATCACCGAGCGTATTGGAAGCCGGACCGAGGAGCCATTCGAGCGAAAATTAGAAGATGTCCCAATGTCTTCCATTTGCCGAAACATCGAGATTGACTTGCGACAACAACTTGGAGAATCCTCGGTTCCCACGCCGATTGAACCCGAAGATGGCGTGTTGATGTGACGATTGCCTTTGATTCGCGATTTGAACTGCATCCTTCCATATCCGAAGGCGGCCGAAGGAAGCCTCAGCCAGGAAGGTAGCAGGGGGTATTTGTGTGCGTGTGTGCTGAAATGACCTGCTGATGTTAGAGTTGATTTCACTCTATTTACGCTATATTCCTGCAAGATAAAGAATGCAGAATTCAATGGGAACAGTAAATGCCACTACCAGAGCTCAGCACTAAATCCATATTAATTCATGAGTTTTTCGAAAAGAGTCTGGAACAATTACAGAAAGATTATCCCGCCATCCAGGAGATTCATGTCTCGAACAAAGATTTTCTTTACCGCCAAGGTGATCATTGTTCAGATTTCTTCTGGATAAAAAGGGGTATCGTTAAGCTCTCTCATGTAACAGCGCAGGGAACTGAAATTACCCTTGCGCTTCTTAGAAAAGGCGACGTCATGGGTTGCCCGCAAGATAATTCTGCCGGTCAGGAGGTAGAAGAGACGGCACAGGCATTGGGGGAAGTTAATTTCTATCGTATCGCCTATAACGATTTCAAGGTATTGATGTCGCAGCATACAGCGCTGGCATGGCATGTTTTTGAGGAGCTATATGCGCGCAAGCAGAAAGTCGAACGCAAGCTTCGAACGATTCTGACGCAGTCTGTGGAGATGCGGGTGATCGCTACATTATTAGAATTAGCTGAAATGTTCGGAATAAAGTGTACGCATGGGTATGCATTGGAGATTCATTTAACGCAACAGGATGTGGCGGATTTAGTCGGCGCAAGTCGTTCGGTGGTCAGCACAATTTTGAATGATTTCAGGAGTCGTGGAATGCTTGACTACACGCGTGAACAGATTTGTATTAATGATGTTGCCTTCATTAATCTTTATAAATTGAAACAGCAGATATAACTTGCAGCCTTTATGTTCTGTAGCTAACAGACATTCGTGATAGAACTGTATTAAGGTACAACCTGGTGACCATTGGCGTGACCACAAATTAATACAGGAGCATTAACATGAAAGTAATTTCGCCTCGTAATCACGGTTATCTTGATTTTCTGACCGTCGTTCTATTTCTACTGGCCCCAACGCTATTAGGGCTCAGTCAGGTCCCCGCCATGCTGGCCTATAGTCTGGCGGTGGTTCATCTGATTGTTACACTCACTTCTGATTTTCCCCTGGGTATTATCAAGATAATCCCATTTATCGTTCATGGCTGGATTGAGCGCATGGTTGGTCCCTTGCTAATTGCCATACCTTTTATCCTGGACTTTGCCAATGAAGATACCGCGAGGAATTTTTATATTGGAATGGGTCTTGTTATTATCGTAGTTGGCATTCTTACTGATTATCAGGGTGAAGTAAGAGACAGAAAGGGTAATGAAGAGAATTAAGTTCGATTAAGCCATGATCCTAAAAACCTCAGTTGACCGTTATCCGAGATGACTAACGATATGAATACATGAGACAATTCGAACAAATGCCGGCTCACCCAAATGGTGAGTCAAACTATGGTGTTTATAGCACGCCGCTTTTTAATTTTTGCTGCGTTA
>JAUXRH010000017.1 GCA_030682075.1 Nitrosomonas sp. | reverse complement strand
TACTGTGCAAATGGGACAAGCGGTTCATATTACCCTGATTTTTCGTTGCATAGAATGACTATGCGCCTCAAAATCCGGCCAATCTGTCCTCGCTTTCCCACTTTGCTCGCTACGATCACTTAAGTCCGACAGACTCCTAGGAACTTGAATTTTTAGAGATGCCCTTTATCTTGTCACGTTGTCCAATCTGGAGAATCTGCGCTTTTCAGATCATCCAAGTTATCCTAATATGTCGACAGAAGATAAAATATAAAATTGACCGAGACATGAATTTGAGACGCTAAGCAGCATCATTCAGGCCGCTCTTTCTGCGCTGCATCCGATGGTCCCAATTTGTGACACTTGCAATGGCACAACTGGCAGGCCGAATCAGTTTGCGTGATATCGTGGAAAATGTTTCTGCACAAGCCCATCGTCTTTATCACTTGGGTAGTGAAAAACTGACACGTTCGAACTTGTCTCGCATTAACGAAGATAAACCCTATGCTTTGTATGAAGCGCTGGCTGGGAAATTGCTGAGTCGTTGCCAAGGAATGGCGTCCGGTCACAAGTTTCGTTTTAAGAATCCGCTTTATTCCCTGGATGCATCTACCATAGACCTTTGCCTATCCGTCTTTCCATGGGCAAGCTTTCGTTCAACAAAAAGCGCCATCAAGCTTCATGTCGGATTGAATCACGATGGCTATCTTCCTGAGTTTGTCACCATCACGGAAGGTAAAACCAGTGACGTTGAAATAGGTCGCACACTGGCGTTTCCATCAGGCAGCATTGTAGTCGTCGATCGGGGTTACAATGATTATGACGGGTATAACCAACTGGCGGGAAAAGGCATATTCTTTGTTACACGCCTCAAAGCCAATGCGCGGTACCGGGTGATCAATCGTCAACCGGTTTTGAAGAACAAAGGTCTGACCAGCGATCAAGCCATCAGGTTTACAAGTATCCAGGCAGAAAGGAAATGTCCGAGTCAACTTCGCCGTATCGGTTATCGGGATATCGCTACCGGTAAACATTACATTTTTCTCCCCAACAATTTTAAACTTGCTGCCGGAACCATTGCTGATATCTACAAGGCGCGCTGGCAAGTGGAGTTGTTCTTCAAATGGATCGTAAGCCTCCAATCCATCCACATTAACACCCTGATACGTCATCGCTATCCTCAAACCTTTTATAAGGAGGAACGATGTCATCATCAGAAGCACGACGAACTCATATCGAAGCATGGCAAACCAGCGGAATGTCTCAGGCGGCTTATTGCCGGGAACATGGTTTGAATACCAGGACGTTTGGCAATTGGGTTCGCAAGCATCGTTCCGGTCAGGTTACTCGGTCGCCTGTGTTGGTTCCGGTAACGATCAAGCCGATGTCTATGTCGGCGAATACGCTGCGTCTTCGCGGACGGGGCGATCATGTGTTGGAACTGCCGTCGACGGTTTCGCCGCATTGGCTGGGGGAGTTGTTGAAGTGTCTTTGATTGCGAATCCGGGGAAGATTTGGTTGATGGTTGAGCCGGTGGATATGCGTCGCGGCATTGACGGGTTGTCGACATTGGTTATGCAGGCGTTGCAGCGATCGCCTTGTGCGGGTTCGGCGTTTGTGTTTTGCAACCGCGCGGGCAATCGCATCAAGGTGCTGCTGTGGGACGGCACCGGCGTGTGGTTGTGCCAGCGCCGCTTGCATCAGGGGCGATTCGTTTGGGATCGTTCGGATACGGGTGGAATGGAACTGACTTCGTCGCAATGGGCGTGGTTGATTGCCGGGGTGGATTGGCGTCGTTTGGGGTTGCAATCTTGCGCGCGGAAATATAGCTGAAAGCCAATATTGATGCCGCTTTGCGTGGGTTTCATGGTATAATAACACCATGAAAACGCACGCAAAACAGTCAATCGAATTAGATCATTTGAACCTCACGCCAGCGGTTAAAACCGAGGTGTCGAATCTGATTCAAGCGTTGCTCGACGAAACGAAAAAACAGGCGAACGAGTTCAAACTGCTGGAAGCGAAAAACCAGGCATTGATGCTGGAACTGGCCCACTTACGTCGCATTCGTT
>JAUXRH010000016.1 GCA_030682075.1 Nitrosomonas sp. | reverse complement strand
TACTGTGCAAATGGGACAAGCGGTTCATATTACCCTGATTTTTCGTTGCATAGAATGACTATGCGCCTCAAAATCCGGCCAATCTGTCCTCGCTTTCCCACTTTGCTCGCTACGATCACTTAAGTCCGACAGACTCCTAGGGAACACATCAAGGCGACGTGGTTTGATGAAAACCTCATCTCCTTTTACCAGATGTAATTCACGAAAACGCTCCTTACTGATTTCAACTTGAATGGGGGTTCTTTCTCCGTCATTCTCACGCACCAGCTCCAGTCTTACGATTGGGCCCACTGAAAGAACGTGAATAACACGTGCTGCCAATGCAGCTTCACCATTATGAGTACGCTCAATCTCGATCTCATGGGGTCGTACGTAAACAACGGCTGCGAGTTCTTCAGCTTCGGCGTGCTCAGGCGCGTCAATTTCGATATCGCCAATCCAGGCCCGTCCACGGTGGAGGCGGCTATGGAACAGATTCACATTGCCGAGAAATTCATAGACGAACGGGCTGGCCGGTTGTTCATATACCTCATCCGGTGTGCCGATTTGTTCAATCCGGCCTTCATTCATGACGACCACCCGGTCTGCGACTTCGAGGGCTTCTTCCTGATCATGCGTAACGAATACGCTGGTGATATGCATGTCGTCATGCAATCTTCGCAGCCAGGAACGCAGTTCCTTGCGTACCTTGGCATCCAGCGCGCCGAAAGGTTCGTCCAGCAATAAAACTTTGGGTTCTACCGCCAGTGCCCGTGCCAAGGCGATGCGCTGGCGTTGACCACCAGAGAGTTGGTGTGGATAGCGATCGGCTAACCAATCCAGTTGTACCAAGTGCAATAACTTCATGACACGATCGCGGATTTCCGTATGGGAAGGGCGAAATTTCTTCGGCCGTACGCGTAAACCAAAAGCGACGTTCTCAAAAATGGTCATGTTGCGAAATAACGCATAGTGCTGGAATACAAAGCCAACCTGGCGTTCGCGCACATGCTGACTGGTTGCGTCTTCACCATGGAATAGTACTTGGCCGTGATCGGCTCTTTCGAGTCCTGCAATCACGCGCAGCAACGTCGTTTTTCCAGAACCCGATGGACCCAGCAATGCAAGCAATTCACCCGAGTGTACTTCCAGATTAACCTCATGCAGCGCAGTGAAAGTTCCAAACTTTTTTGAGAGATTAAGTACTTCAATGCTCATTGATGTCCTCTTTGTTTTTGATGTTGCCTGTTCCTGGATTCGACCAGTGTTTTCAATGCAAGCGTTACCAGCGCCAGTAATGCCAACAGTGAGGCCACTGCAAAGGCCGCTGCGAAGTTGTATTCGTTATAAAGAATTTCGACATGAAGTGGCATGGTATTGGTGCTGCCACGAATATGACCAGAGACCACTGATACCGCACCAAACTCCCCCATCGCGCGTGCATTGCAAAGGATAGATCCGTACAGCAGACCCCATTTGATATTGGGCAGCGTCACCCGATAAAAGGTTTGCCAGCCACTCGCGCCCAATACGACAGCGGCTTCTTCTTCCTCAGTACCTTGTGCCTGCATCAGTGGAATCAACTCGCGTGCAATAAACGGGACCGTGACGAAAACGGTAGCCAGGACAATACCAGGTACCGCAAATATAATCTGGATGTCATGCTCCGCCAGCCATGGACCCAACCAGCCCTGCAAGCCAAAGATGAGCACGTAAATCAGCCCTGAGACCACTGGTGATACGGAGAAAGGCAAATCGATGAGCGTGATCAGCAGATTTTTGCCACGAAATTCAAACTTGGCGATAGCCCAGGCAGCGGCAACACCGAATATCAGGTTAAGTGGTACTGCAATGGCCGCAACGATGAGCGTCAACTGAATTGCTGAGACGGCATCTGGGTCGGTGATTGCGGCCAGGTAGACATCGACTCCCTTCTTCAGCGCTTCGTAAAAAACGGATATCAGAGGAATAAAGAGAAATAACGTTAGAAAAGCGAGCGCTAACCCGATTAAGGCGTAGCGTACCCACGTCGGTTCCTGGGTGGCTCGTTCTTTATGGGCTTCAGAAGATGGAGGAAAAGTAATCGCCGTCATTATGACCACCTTATGATGTAATACTGCGGCGGCGACTCCACCATTGCAGCAGATTGATAATCAGCAACAAAACAAACGAAATCACTAACATCACGACTGATAATGCCGTAGCGCCTGCATAGTCATACTGTTCCAGTTTAGTAATAATCAACAGCGGGGTGATTTCTGAAATCATTGGCATATTGCCGACAATAAAAATAACCGATCCATACTCACCAATCGCACGAGCAAAAGCAAGCGCGAATCCGGTCATCAAAGCTGGAAAGAGTGCCGGGAAGATCACTCGAGTAAAGGTCTGCCATCGATTGGCGCCAAGCGTCGCGGCAGCCTCTTCCAGTTCCGGCTCAATATCTTCGAGTACCGGCTGCACTGTTCGCACCACGAATGGCAGGCCAATAAAAGTCAGTGCTACAAAAATCCCAAGCGGTGTAAAAGCAACTTTGATGCCTAGCGGCTCAAGAAACTGACCGATCCAGCCATTGCCTGCATAAAGTGCGGTCAATGCAATACCGGCTACCGCAGTGGGCAAGGCGAAGGGAAGATCCACCAGTGCATCCACTAGCTTTTTACCAGGAAAATGATAGCGTACCAACACCCAGGCCACCAGTAGACCAAATACTGCATTGACCGTAGCGGCAGCGAACGAAGCGCCGAACGTTAACCGGTATGAGGCAACGACACGCGGTGTTGTCACAGCGGCCCAGAATTCCGGCCAGGTAAGCTCAGTAGTGCGAATAAATGCTGCTGAGAGTGGAATCAATACGATTAAGCTTAGATATAGCAGCGTAAATCCAAGCGCCAGATTGAATCCAGGCAGGATACTGTGCTGTTTAAAGGTATTCAAAATCTAACTCCTGTTAAATTCTTTAGTCTGTATTTGCTTTTTTAGAAGGTGGTGTGGTTCGATAATTTTGATCGTATATACCGGCTTACCTAGTAAATTCCCCTGCAGATAATCTGCACCAGCCTGCTTGGCAGCAATTAGTTGTTCTGATGTTTCGATATCCCGTACCAGCAAGCTTGCCCCATGGCCGTGTATGGTATCCACCAATGGTCCTAGTGCTTCATGCCGTAACAGATCGCCCGCCTCAATCCGCACGATATCCGGATACAAACTACCTGGCTCGGTCATCCAATCACTGCCAGTACCGCTGTAATTGGCTGCAATTTGATAACCGTGAGAACGATAGTTGATGATTACATGCTTGAGCAGCTTCCAGTTGCGATTGACGATGGCCGGGATTTCAATGACCACCCGGGAAGTTCTCACACCGATCAGATCAAGAAAATTTTCGAAGGCACGACCGTGATCATCTTTAACACTTTCCAGAAGGCGTGGATGTACTTCGACAAACAAGTTGTCCAGTTTGGAAGTGTTGTTGAAATAATAATTCAACGCGTGAATTGCCCGGCATAAACGATCCAGATCAACCAGTTGATTATCATTGGATGCCCGGGAAAAAACCTGCCAAGGCCAAAGCTCAGTCTCTCCGTTTGATTTTGAACGTATATAAGCTGCGTGACCAATCGTTTTGTCTTCGATCGTACTAAAAATGGGTTGAAAGACACTGGTGAGTTCGCAATGATAGAAATACCCGCTTATCCAACCGTTTTCAGCGCGATTTAGCGAGTAATCAGTCGCTGATTTGATGAGTTCAAATTCATTCCCGACAACGAAAGTTTTGTTTGTTGATGTATTCATGGAATAACTCCCGCTTAAATTGATGTTGCTATCTGCTATCTATAGGGCAAGTCAATTATTTTTGAATTGACCTGCTCTATCATTTTTGTCTGTTGCCAATTGGATCCATTAATGGAATTTCTGAAATTGATCTTTGCTTCCACAAAAACTTTCACAACAATCCTCTTTGTCTGTTTAATGGGCATTCAGTAACTTGTGTTTCAGCTCATTGACCGAGCGATGGCAAAAAACTAACGGAATACCGCTACGGCTTGCTTTTTCCTTCACTGAGTTGGCAAGGCTGTGACTCACGTAGTCGCAAATAACGACAACTAATCGTGTTTCGTTTGGAAGTGACCGTTGGTTAAATCCTTTTGTCTCGCGGCCACTCCAGTGTTCGATACGCGCATGGCGCTGGGTGGAAATTTGATGCTTGAGCGATGTAACATAATCCCCGCCGACAATGAGAACGGTCATATTCAGTCCTTTATATGTTGTAGCGCGCCGCAGCGCGCTACTTTGTCATTACTTCAGGTAAATCTGATCAAATGTGCCGCCATCGGAAAAATGAACCTTGTGCGCATTCTTCCAGCCACCAAAGGCATCATCTATTTTGAATAACTCAATCGTCGCGAACTGGCTGGCATACTTTGCAGCAATCTTTGCGTCAGTAGGGCGGTAGAAATGCCTGGCGGCAATCTCCTGTCCTTCTTCTGAATAGAGATATTGAAGGTAGGCTTCCGCAACCTGGCGGGTGCCTCTTTTGTCAACCACTTTGTCGACTATCGCGACGGAGGGTTCTGCAAGAATGCTCAGCGACGGCACGACGATCTCGAATTTGTCCGCGCCATATTCCTTGAGCGCGAGAAATGCTTCGTTTTCCCAGGAAATAAATACATCGCCGATCCCCCGTTCTACGAATGTTGTGGCTGAGCCTCGTGCGCCGGAATCGAGCACGGGCACATTCTTATAGAGATCACTGACGAATCCTTTGGCTTTGTCCTCGCCAAAGTGCCGTTTGCCAAATTCCCATGCCGCCAGAAAATTCCACTGCGCGCCGCCGGAAGTTTTCGGATTGGGTGTAATTACCGCCACACCCGGACGGGCCAGATCATCCCAATCCTTGATTCCCTTGGGATTGCCCTTGCGTACCAGGAAAATGATCGTTGAGGTGTAGGGCGTGCTATTGTGCGCCAACCGCTTTTGCCAATCTTCCGGAAGCAGCTTGGCATGCTCTGCAATGGCATTGATGTCATTAGCCAGGGCCAATGTCACAATATCCGCCTCCAAACCATCAATGACGGATCGCGCCTGTTTACCGGAGCCGCCATGCGATTGCCGGATAGTCACTTTTTCGTTGGTTTTTGCCTGCCAGTACCTGGCAAAGGCGGTATTAAACTCTTGGTAAAGCTCACGCGTTGGATCATAAGAAACATTGAGTAATGTTTTGTCAGCGGTTGCATGGCCGCCAATCAGTAAACTTGCTGTGAATAGAGTGATTTTTAACCATTTGTTGATATTCATGCTTTTCTCCTTGGGTGTAATGGATTTGAATTATTTAAAAGCTCTGATTGATACTTCGGCATAGAAGAAATTTGAACTATCCGCAACTTCTCCGAGTGCCGCTTGCTGCCTGTTTCTTACGAATTCGCCGTTCATGAAGTGCGAGTACCCGAGAGTTGTGTCGACCAGCGGTGCCAGCTTGTAGTTGATGCGCGCGTTGATCGATTGCCCGATAAAATCTCCACTCTGTCCGGTAGCGTCACGATTAAAGGCGCTGGGGGTTGAAACGCTCAACAGATTGTTGAAGCGATCAGTATCGCTGGTCAGCCAGAACCAGCTATAACCCCCGTCGATGGACACATCTTTGTGTGGAGAAAACTCGAATACCAGCTTGGGCGCCTTGACGTTCTCCATGACGAGATAATCATCGGGTGACCAGGGGCGCGCAAACCCAAAAAACCGATCGAAACGATTATCGGTATTGTCATTGGGATTGCGATCGCCGCTCACAAAACCGTAAAAGGCGCTGAGTCGTGGTTTCCAGTCGTGTTTGATGGTGTATCCAGCTTCAATCAAATAAGACCAGGCGGATTTCTTTAGACCATTATCGTGGCCAAACTGGTAAATCGCGCCCAGATCGTAATCAATATTGGTATTCGGCAACACGCCGTGAGCACGTATCGCTGGCGCATAGATATCACGCTCAGCCTGCCTTCCATCCCTGCCATCCTGCTTAAGGCCCATGAAATAGGGCTGTAGCGTGATCACGTCAGACCACTTACGCCAATGTCCAACCGCGCCATAAAACCATTGACTTTTATTGCGTCCATCAAATTCATGGATGTCACGAATAACCGGCTGCATCCCCCACGCATCGAGTTCCCAGTCATTGGCCTCTTGCCCGAAGGTGGCACGAAAGCCTTCAAAATTATTGGTGGTATTGCGCCATTGGTTATTGCCGAGCAGACGTCGGTCCACCGCTTCCCAAGCCATACGACCGCCCCGAATTCTGATTGGGCGTTGATTGCCCAAATCATCCTGTCCCAAGGCATCCTTGAAATACAACTCGCCATAGGTTTGAATCAGTTCAAACGGATTCCAGTCGCGATTATCTCTTGGAAATTCGCTGTTATAGGCGCGTGCATCTTCAAATTCAATGGCCATGCGGAATGGATCCACAATATTCCTGATACCTATAAATGCGCGCGTCCGCAACAGGAAATTGTTATCGGTTGTGAGTTTGTTGCGTCGTATATCGCCATCACGCAACTCATACCGTACCCGGTAATCCAGGCCGACATCCAGCCAATCGAGATCCTTGAAAGTATCAATGCCCGTCCTGGCCAGATTGCGCACATAACGAGGGGGGTCGGATTCAGGGTGAGTGGCATAACTGCGGGCACGCTGAAAATAAGTCGTCTTCTGAGGCGCTTCAGTTCTAGCAGGTGCAGGTTGTGTTGCTGGTTGCTCCTTGGGCTTAATCGCCCCTTTGGATAAATCATTTCCATCCGCCTGAACGACTTGCCGAATACTCGGTTGGATTGATTGTGGCGTTATAGCCAGGTTACGATCTGAAAACGCCTCAGCAGGACAGACCGTTAGGGTGCTTAAAACGGTAATATGTAAAAAAAGCCAGAAAAACTTCACTTTATTCTCCTAAATGAGCTCTCCGGCAATCCGGTTGAGTCACTGGTATCGTTTTGCTCTTTCACCTCCAATTTCTTTGGTCGGTGTTATTTTATTAATGGTACGGTCAGCTTGATCCTGGTCAGACAAACTTGAAGCTTATTGTTTTATGATTTCGAGGCCTTACGTCCGAGTCCTGTCTGGCTCACGCGAATTTTTTCCCGACACTCAATCTGCATGACCTTGCCCTCATGTATGACGACTTCGACCGATCCATATTCGATGCTGGCCACAACACGCAGAATTTCCTGAGCGATGTCTGTGGGTACCCGCTTGACGGCAGTGCGTGCTGCTGCAACAAGCCTTGTTTCTAAATCGATATCGGTATCCATCTACATCGCTTGACTGTTAAAAGTATCAATAGGGGCGCAAGATAGCACTCTTCTTATATAATCTAAACCAATATTTTATTACAAAGTTATATAATTTTATTATATGGACAGCTTGCTATGAGGCGGGTGATTTGATGTCCAGCCGTTTGGCGGGAATAAAGAAAACAACAAAGTGACGGTGAGTATCGATGCCTGCTGCGAAGGTTTTAAGATACCCGCATCTGGGGAATACCGAATCATTCGTTGTGCAGGATAGCGTGCCGGGCGCAATGCGACGAAGCCTGATACCGATCCAATCGCTGGATGCCGGATTGCGTGCCGTATGACGCAACAGCATCACCGCAACCACTTTTCAGGTCCTGCTTAGGTTAATTCGGTTTTTATTTTGGTTATACGTGCTTCACGTATTTTAGTATTGATTGCGGCGGGCCGTTCTGTTGGATCCAGGAGTTTTTGGCTTAATTCTGCGGCAATCGCACCCGCATCGACACTTTTAGCCGCGAGAAATGCTTTTTGTAATCGTTCAGCCTGGAAATAAGGCCTTGCAGCATAGCCTGGGCGTCCATGGAAATCACAGGCGCAGGCCTGTAAAAATTCTTTGAATCTTGCCGGTTTCCGATAGGCGTCAACTGCTTGCAACATATCCGCCATCGTGGCTGGTTTAAGTTCTCCGGCCCGATGAACATTACCATGATATCGTGCAACCAGTAATGCAAGATTGCGCGCATCCTTTGGGACTCTGATGCGTTCACATAAGTCCCTGACCAGTTGCTCACTGCGTGCTTCATGACCGATATGGCGTGGCCATTCCTCTGGTGGCGTGGTTCCTTTACCAAGATCATGTGTCAGCGTAGCAAAACGTACCGAGGATGAATGATGTTGTGAGGCGGCGTAATCGATCGCCATCATGACATGTACCCCCGTGTCGATTTCTGGATGTGCCTGTGCGGGCTGGGGAACGCCAAATAACACATCGACTTCAGGCATGATGCGGGTCAGTGCGCCACATTCACGGAGGGTATAAAACATGCGGGAAGGGTGATTTTCCATTAACCCGCGTGCAATTTCCTGCCATACGCGTTCTGGCACCAAGGCATCAACTTCGCCGTTATGCACCATTTCATTCATCAATTTGAGTGTTTCCGGTGCGATTTGAAAACCAAAGCGGGTCGCAAATCGTGCCGTGCGCAGTATCCGTACGGGGTCTTCTGAAAAAGCAGGGCTGATATGGCGGAGTAAACCGGCTTCTAAATCAGCAACGCCATTAAATGGGTCAATGATATTTCCATCATTATCCTTGGCAATCGCATTAATAGTTAAATCACGCCGCGCCAAGTCTTCTTTTAAGGTGACTTCGGGCGAAGCATAAACTTCAAATCCCTTATAACCACGTAAAACTTTACGTTCCGTACGTGCCAGCGCGTATTGTTCCTGCGTTTGAGGGTGCAGGAAAACTGGAAAATCTTTACCCACTGGGCGATAACCAAGCCGTGTCATAACTTCTGGTGTGGCGCCTACAACGACATAGTCATGGTCTTTGATGGGCAATCCCAATAATTCGTCACGAACTGAGCCGCCAACCAGATAAGTTTCCAAGGTGAATCGCTTTAAAGCTGATTTTTATTTTGAATTAACGACACCGAGGCGTTCCTTTAGTGTTGGTGCGCTGTGGTCATGATTCAATACTTGGGCATAATACATTGAATTTTTCAGAACCTTCTTGACATAATCCCGCGTTTCATTGAAGGGGATTGTTTCAGCATAAATGGCCCCTTCCAGTGGATTGACGTCACGCCAGCGTCTGGCGCGCCCTGGCCCGGCGTTATAAGCGGCTGAGGCCAGTAGTGGTTGATTGTCAAGTGTCGTGAGTACATGTTTGAGATAATAGGTACCCAATCTTAAATTTGTATTCACCTCAACGGCCAGACTTTCACGGTAATCCTGCATGCCCAGTTGCTGTGCAACCCATTTTGCTGTGGCGGGCATTAACTGCATCAAGCCCATTGCGCCGGCACTGGATTTGATATCGGTAATAAAGCGGCTTTCCTGGCGGATCAGTCCATAGACCCAAGCTTCATCCAGCGCATGTTGCTGCAGGATAACTTTTAATGTGTCACGATGAGGTGCCAGAAAACGCAAATTAAAATTGTGTTGTGATACGGTTCTGCTCGCAGTATTGATGGCGCGGTCATACATTCCATGACGATGAGCAACCTCAGCAGCAGCCAGTAATTGCATGTCATCGAAATCACGAATTGCCCACACCCATTCGCGGTAAGCTTCGGTACGCAGATTGAGACGATAGAAAGCCAGTGCGCGCTGAATACCGGGTCTTCGTTGCATGGCCGTAATTTCTTCTGCGCTGGGTTCATGCAATTTATCTGGCGTACTCAGTATTGTTCCCAGTTCCTCTTTTGCCAGTTGACCATAGAAACTGTGTTCGGTGCTCAATGGAATAAGTAGGGTATTGGCATCCAGAGTCTCGCCTTTTACTTTGAGTGCACGTGCTTTCCAGTAACGCCATGTGTCTATCTGCTGTTCTGGAGTAGACATACTTTCAATACTTTTTAATACAATATCCCAGTTTCCTGCGCGCAGTGCGGTACGAGCTTTCCAGGCGAGCAGTGTGTCAGTAAGCGGATATGAGGTACCTGAGTTAGCCGCTTCGACAAACCACCCCAGCGCACGTGGATCATGCCTGAGGGCTGCGCGATAAGCCAGTCGACCAAGAAAGTATGAGCGATCAGATGCCGTCAATTGTTCTCGCACTTTGGACCAATGAGCATAGGCTTGATTGGTATCATTACGGAGTAGGTGCAGCAATGCAAACAGTGCGGTTTCACGATCTGCACGCGTTTTA
This sequence comes from Nitrosomonas sp., assembly GCA_030682075.1. Classification (GTDB taxonomy): domain Bacteria; phylum Pseudomonadota; class Gammaproteobacteria; order Burkholderiales; family Nitrosomonadaceae; genus Nitrosomonas. Next base: position 923 of record JAUXRH010000016.1, on the reverse strand, counting down.
ATTTTGCCTCGCTGTGCTTCCAGATAACGCAGTGGGTTCTGGGCTGCTGCATTTAATTTTGTGATGTCAAGCGCCTGATGACTGGGCACATGCCGGTTAATGAACCGGGCAACCCCTGTTTGTTCTGCCTCGAGTGCCATTCTTATTCGCGTCCAGACATCCTCTACAGAAATCAGTCCGCTGGCAATGAGGACATTAAATACAGGTGTACAGCTATCGGGCATACTGTTTGCAGTAAACCATAATGCATGTGCATCTTTTAGCACATCGTTGTCTTTTGCATCAAGTCGATGTTGGTAGGCATAGCATAAGAGTTCAGTATTCGTATTAACCAACATCGGATATTCTGCGGAAAATAGTTCCCATTGCTGATTTTTACCCAGAATTTTCAACCATTCTTCTCGTAGCCTATCCGAGATGACACTGTCCTGATACCTGGAAATAAATTTTTTGATTGAAGCTGTATCGGTCGTTGTTAGATATAAACGAAATTGAAAATAATCTATGTAAGGCATCAATACATGATTTTGCAGCCGTTCTGCATACGTAGCTAATAACCTGGCATCTCCTGCCTGAAATGCTTTACGTGCCGCGATAAAGTCATTGTCCTGACTCGCTGGAAGCGTTCCAGCATAAAGCAGCAGCAATAATCCAAACAGATATTTCTTCATAGTTTACTAACTTGATGGGTACGAAATATTAATAATAAAATTTGTACCAATTACGATGATTGCACTGATTGGAACGGTAAAAGTCTGAGCAGCTCCGATTATCCTGAGCTGCCTCTAGGAGTCTGTCGGACTTAAGGTTGATCTACTGCGCAAATGGGACAAGCGGTTCATATTACCCTGATTTTTCGTTGCATAGAATGACTATGCGCCTCAAAATCCGGCCAATCTGTCCTCGCTTTCCCACTTTGCTCG
>JAUXRH010000015.1 GCA_030682075.1 Nitrosomonas sp. | reverse complement strand
ACGAAGAACGCTATCGCGAAAGAGTGTTGCGGCAACTAGCCCAGCGTGCTGAAAAAATGGGAATGAAACTCGTCGTCAATGAACAGCCCGCTTAATTCCGATTTTTAAAATCAGCTGGTTGGGAGGTGTTTCTTAAGAGAGTGGGGTGAGAGTTCTATGAAATTTTATCGGAGGAGGTGAGTTTTCAACGGCTTGGTAGAGGGCCGACGTTACTCTCCACTGCGTAAATCCGCTAAAAATTCCTTGATACGCACTGCATTCGCGCCCAAGTCATTTTTTCCGACACGGGAAACGGAGCGCATATCCACAATTGCGCCGCCCGTTTCGTCCCGCACACGAATCACCACATCGTCTTTAAAGCCCATGACCTGCGTCGTAGCCGTCGCCTCGATCGTACCATCCTCAGCGGAAACAGCGGCCACACTCCAACCCCGCGCCTTGACGAGCGCAAGCGCTTTCTCAAAAACCTGACCCTGCGGCCTGGAGATTAAGGCAGGGCCAAGATCGGGGTACCCTTCCTGCTGCAAAGCCGACAGTTCAGTCGGCACTTTTCGATCGAGTGAGTTATGCGCGGCTGTACGCAAATTTGGGATTGCCACAAATTTCGGCGGATCCTGCAAATCGGTGGTGATGTCATGAATACTTGGTACTTTGGTACCCGTCTGAATGGCCAGAAAAACAGGTACCGTTACAACCAGACCCAGAATTAACCCAGCCCATGCAAAGCCTATGCCGGGAATTTTTCCCCGGCATGTCGTGATCATGCCAATGATGCCAGAAATCACGGCCAACAGACCCAAGGCAGCTCCACCTGCAAGGCTAAACAGAGCCAAGCGGAAATCCATAACCCCTAACCGATGCCCCAAAACGGCAACAACCGAAAAAACGACGGCCACCAGTGCAAACCGTAGACTCCAACGAGCAAAACCCGAGCATTTGTTCATATTCCATACTCCATTAGGTTTGAACAAGCCCCATCCCGGCGGGTTAATATTCAAATATCATTTATCTCATCATCATGCAGCTTAGCTTACATGAATAGAGCGTATCGTACTGCGCCAATCACCTAAACTAATGCAAGCCAATTTTGCAGGCACATCGTCATTCTGTGCAACGAAAAATTGGCGTAATATGATCCGTTTGTCCCAGTTGGTGCAAGATTTGGGTTAGTGTTACATTAAAATGTGGCAGGGAAACCGCTAACACGTGTCGCCACAAAGTTTGTTACTACTAACGTTTCGAAGTTCATTTTAACCTGACAATACCATTGGAATGCTTGATTCACTTGGCTTCCAGCCTCAATGTTCTGACATCGAGTTGCAGGGCTTGCACGAAGAAGCTTTGTACATGATGATCAATTGTTGCCATG
>JAUXRH010000006.1 GCA_030682075.1 Nitrosomonas sp. | reverse complement strand
ATGAACCGCTTGTCCCTTTTTTTTCTGTAAAACAACCTTAAGGGCGCCTCTAAAAATCCATATTTCGTCACAATACTTCGTTGCTCACAAAAAATATTTCCTTACATATCAATCATATGCTGCGTCAATATTTTTTATTCGTGCCTGGTCTTGTTTAGAACTCTGAATTTTTAGAGGTGCCCTCAATATCAATTTCATGGCCCAGCTGTCGCTGTCTCGGCAAAGCCGTAAGTTCCTTTACGGATGTTGCTGAATACCAATTCTGGCAGACTGTAAAACATGCCGCGCAATCCCTGATGGAGCCGCTCGCCGCCATCTATCGGCAAGGTAAATATGCCACCAACGCTACTTGCAGCGCCCCACAGAATATTTGTGATCCCCAGGATCGGTCGCAGCAGCAGGGTGTCATCCGTGAAAAAGAGAAAAGGCGTGTCCTCGGTTCTGGGCGTATATAAGGTAGAACTGAAGGTGTTTGATTCCCGCAGCCAGATCTGTAACGCACCTCCGCTCTGGTACATCACCTCCAATTGTCGCAAGCGGCGAGAAGGCAGGACTTTTTTTTCCTGGACTGGAAAGCGCTCGGCTATCTGTGTATGAAACTGGCTGGGAATAAATGCCAGGCCGGCGTCCGGCGCCATCCATCCGCCCAGTTCTCTCTGGCCGATGATCCTGTCGATAAAGGCCGAGTTCAACGCGTGTAATAACTCAGTGGCACAATTCCGATGAATCAATTCATAGGCATACTGCCTATCCACCTGCTGCCGCAATTGTGACAGCTTCGCTGCATTTTCTGCGGCTAATGCAGGCAGCCTGGCACGGACAAAAGGAAGCCCAGTCACGGATACAGCACCTTTTCTGGCAGGCAACAGGATTCCCGGCTCCACCCGCACCGAACTACCATGAAGTAATGTTTGCGCTATTTCATGCAATCGACCCAGGGAAGATTCCAGTATGGCGTAGGCAATATCCGGATGCGTGGCCTCCTTAAAAAAACTGCGCTGCGCCTGGGCCGCATCGTACTGCAGTTGCGTATGTAGCCCCTGCAGTTCACGCTTCTGCTCAACCGACACCCGGATTGCACGCGAAGAAAAAGGATCCAGGGTCAGCAGAGCGCCATTCGCCAGTGAGCGGCTAACAATCAGGTATCTTGCCGTCTGCAACATCAGTGATCTTGCCCGGTCAGGACGACGGGACTGCAATAATCCGATAACGGATGTGGCGAGTTTTCCCCTGTATCGCTCCAGAACCTGCCGCTGCTCAGAGGTCAGATTGGGCGCCCCTGCCGACGATTCAACAACACTTTCCGGCGCCAACGACACACCCGCTTCCATGCTCTGGAAAAATTCCCGCTCAAGCAGTAACCCCTGCAGTCGCGCGGCCCAGGACACGCCATGGGTTTGTTGTTCAGGTTCGGCGGCCAGATTTGCGAGCTTTCGTTCCACCTGCTGGTACCTGTCTGAAAGAAAATGATCACCCAGCTCATGACGCACCCTCTGATGCAGACTGCGCATGTCGATATCCTCAATGCTTTCAGGATCAAATAATCCGATGGTCTCAAGTTCCAGCTGTTCCACACCGTCGGCCAGTTGAGTTAACAGCTGTTGCTGAATTTCAGCTTCCTGCAATTGATCCAGATTCTGCTGTTGCTGTATGAGCAGGCCGGTAAAATGATGCCTCAGCCTGGTATATACCTCAGGTGTTAAAGGAACCCGGTCAATGAAGACCGAACGGTTGCGAAGCTCGTTGTAGACATAATGAAAATGGGACCAGGATTCACGTACCAGAAGGAACCTGCCCTGAGGAAAGAACTGAAAGTGAAACACGGTTGAACCCAACCGTAATGCCGTATGACCACCGGCGGCTTCGCCGGTATTGGCGTTAACGTAAATAAAGTCAAGGGTCGTTGCGACTGTGGACTCTACCCTGCCCGCCCATAAAAGGCCGATTGACAGGAGCAGCAACAGACCGACTGAATAAATTAAGGAACCTGAACCTGAGGAAGAATGTTTGATTATGACTGGTGATATCCCTTTAATACCAGGGAATAATCCGACTTGTCGGCAAGGGTACGAAAGTAGCCCAGCGTGGCAATGCCCTGTTTGTTGATTCCAGCCCGTTTCAGTCCTTTGCCCATTGCCGTATAGGTTATTTTTTCCCGCTCCCAGTCCACGATACCATGACTTCGCGCAATGTTTGAAATGGTCTGCAGGAACTGCTCATGCGCTTTCTGATTAGACGCATAGCGTACGGTGGCTGTAGCAACATCCTCGGCATAGGTGCTTGCCGTTGAGGCTGCCGTCTTGTCGTCATCGCTGTCTGACGAATTGGAAATGGAATCAGAACTGGCGGAGATAGCGTCCGATGATTTGCCCGTGGAATACGAAATTGAACAGCCCGCAAGCAGGCTGATCGCGGTAAAAAGAACCAGCAGGCTGGCGAGTGTTGAAATGCGCATGTTTCCTCTTTTGTATTTTTGTATTAGTTACAGTTACCCTACAGATGAAGCATTCCAGTCAAATCTGTTTTAAAATCGTCAGTGATTCATTTGACAATATCAGGCCATTATTTTTCATTATGCTAACATACTGTTTTTATTTATTGAAATGGAATTTAGATTCCAGGAGCCTGTCGGACTTAAGTGTTCGTAGCGAGCAAAGTGGGGAAGTGAGGACAGATTGACCTGATTTTGAGGCGCATAGTCATTCTATGCAACGAAAAATCAGGGTGATATGAACCGCTTGTCCCATTTGCGCAGCAGATCAACCTTAAGTCCGACAGGCTCCTGGAATACTGACCAGGACAAATAAATAAGGCTATGTTAGCGTTCGTTGTTGGTCGCTGCAAATAAACACTAATTATCAGGGCACCTCTAAAAATCCATATTTGCGAGCAGCCGCTTTGCGGCTTGCCTGCTTACCCCGTTTCGTCACCATACTTCGTTGCTCACAAAAAATATTCCCTTACCTATCCATCATATGCTGCGTCAATATTTTTTATTCGCGCCTGGTCT
>JAUXRH010000005.1 GCA_030682075.1 Nitrosomonas sp. | reverse complement strand
AGGAGTCTGTCGGACTTAAGGTTGATCTACGGCGCAAATGGGACAAGCGGTTCATATTACCCTGATTTTTCGTTGCATAGAATGACTATGCGCCTCAAAATCCGGCCAATCTGTCCTCGCTTTCCCACTTTGCTCGCTACGATCACTTAAGTCCGACAGACTCCTGGGAATGAAACCACTTTGCTAGCGCAATAAGCAGGTTGTAGACATTATGGCCTGCTTCCTTCCACAACATTGCAAATATTAACTTTGCCTGCAAAGTGAGCCTGAACCCGCATGATATGAATCATTCAGCCCTTGAGAAAACGACATAACAGGAGCATTGAAGTATCAGAAATACTGAAAACAATTGACACGATAGCGTCGTTTATCGCATTTAACCAATTTGCTGGTGAAGCGGGAATTAGAGTAGATTTTTAATGGGGACCAACAATGTCCCGGAATTTATCCAGATCGAATCCCCATTGTAGCGGCTGCTCTACACTGGCGACACGATCTTGAGATTTTGACAAATCGATGATTTCAACTGGGATATGCGCATTCGAACGAATAGAAAAAAACACTTTAATGAAGGGTGTCGTCAATTTTTTCTTTGACTGCTCAATGACCACTCCCAAGCGTCCAGACTCAAGTTTTAATAATGTACCATTCGGATAAATACCAATTGTTTTAACGAAGGCATGAAAGACAGCCTCATCAAAATGCCCCTCTTTCCATGATGCCATTTTGCGGATTGATTCCGCAGGCTCCCAACCTTTCTTGTAGCAGCGGTCCGAGGTAATCGCATCATACACATCACATACTGCACCCATACGCGCAAATAAGGTTAATGCTTCACCCGATAGTTTATCTGGATAACCATTTCCATCAACACGCTCGTGATGATGTAAACAAACGTCCAAAGCTTGCTCACTTATACCAGATGATTCTTTAAGGATTTCCCAGCCTCTCAATGAATGTGTTTTAACAAGGTCAAATTCATCATCCGTTAATTTTCCTGGTTTATTAAGCACTTCACTGGGGATACGCACTTTGCCAATATCATGTAATAACCCTGCAATACCCACCTGCTTTAACATATTGTCTTCTAATCCCAATTGCTTTCCCAGTGCAATCATCAGTACACAAACAGCCACAGAATGTAAATAAGTATACTCATCCGCATTCTTGAGTCGAATCAGGCTGAGTAACGCGTCACCATTACGCGCTACCGACTTGTTAATTTCGTCCACTAACTGCTCCGCTACCTCAGTTTCAAACACATTACCCATGCGCAGTTCGTTAAAAATGGCAATAACCGCATTTTTTGTCTTCGCATGAAGCTTTTTGGCAACAACCAACTCTTCTTGTAGGGATACATGCGGATCCGACTTCTTGGCAACGGGTGCAGTTTCTTTCGGCTGCTTATCAGGCCTGGGTTCTGGAGGTTCCGGTTCTGAAGGCTTTGAATTACCTGCCACACTGACGACGATATCTATACCTTTACTGGTATCAATCCATATTTCTTTCAAACCGCTGTTAGTGAGCTTATCAAGATCTTTTTGTTTCGTTAGCTGGAATTGCTTTATCCAGAATGGATGCTCTATCCATTTTCCGCATATATCATGCAGATATATGCCCAAACGGGCATCAGTCACTTTTATTTTCTTCAGCATATTTGTATACGCATTAAAAATCAGATACTTAAATTTACAATCGAAGCATTACTGTAAGACCATGCGCTTAGCCCAATTTGTACAATTGCTCATTCAGTTTTTCCAATCTTGCATTAAACTCGGCAAGGCGACTCTCTTCTTGCGCCACCACTTTTCCCGGCGCACGTTCAACAAAACTGGGATTGGTTAGCTTGGTTCTTGCTCTTGAGATTTCAACGGTCATTCGGGCAATCTCTTTAGTCAAACGCTCACGTTCTGCATTCACATCCACTTCAATTCTCAGCATCAGCCTGAATTCACCGACAATTGCAACTGGCGCATCGGCATTGGGTAACTCGCCTTGCATAATTTCAACAGCAGAAAGCTTAGTCAACGTAATCAAGTAAGGAGAGAAATTTTCCAGAATCCGTTGATCTCCTGACGCTAACAATGGAACTTTCTGTGCTGGGGACAGATTCATTTCACCACGCAGGGTACGGCAGGCATTGATCATATCCTTGAGAAGTGCGATATTTTTAATGGCGGCCTTATCTATCTTCACCGAATCGGCTTTGGGATACGGCTGGCACATAATGCTTGCCCCTTGTTTTCCCGCAAGTGGCGCCACTCTCTGCCAAATCTCCTCGGTAATAAAAGGAATAACCGGGTGAGCCAGTCGCAACATGGTTTCTAATACCCGCACCAGGGTACGACGGGTAGCCCGATGCACCAAGTCGTCGTTAAAATTTAATTGTACTTTGGCAAATTCCACATACCAGTCACAATATTCATCCCATACCAGTTCATAGATTTCCCGTGCGGCAAGATCAAAGCGATAATTACCAAAAGCCTGCTCAACCGCATCTTCTGCTTGCTGTAGACGACCGATTATCCATTTATCTGCATCAGAATAGGTTAATTGCAACGTATGATCCAGTCCCGTATCTTCACCCTCACAATTCATCAATACATATCGGGTGGCATTCCACAGCTTATTACAAAAATTCCGATAACCTTCGCATCGTTGCAAATCAAATTTAATGTCCCGGCCATGAGAAGCCAGACTGGCAAAAGTAAAGCGTAATGCATCCGTACCGAAAGCCGGAATCCCGCCCGAGAAATGCTTGCGTGTGTTTTTCTCAATCGCTGCCGCCTGTTTGGGGTTCATTAATCCCGTGGTACGCTTCGCAATCAATTCAGGTAACGTAATACCATCGATCAAGTCCAGCGGATCCAGCACATTACCCTTGGACTTACTCATCTTCTGGCCTTCCGCATCACGAATCAGTCCAGTAATATACACTTCCTTAAAGGGCACCTTGCCTGTGAAGTACAGTGACATCATCACCATACGTGCGACCCAAAAGAAAATGATGTCAAAACCTGTAATCAGAACCGAAGTCGGCAGGAACATTTTAAGTTCGGGCGTTTCTTCCGGCCAGCCCAAGGTTGAGAATGGCCATAAGGCAGAAGAAAACCAGGTATCCAGCACGTCTTCGTCCTGCCTGAGATTGTTTCTTCCAGACAGTTTTTGCGCTTCTTCCAGGCTATGGGCCACAGTTATATTGCCATCTTCGTCATACCATGCCGGAATCCGGTGCCCCCACCATAACTGTCGTGAGATACACCAGTCTTGTATATTTTCCAGCCATTGATTGTAAACATGGCTCCAGTTATCCGGCGTGAATTTGACTTCACCATTTGCAACCACCTCCAACCCACGTTTAGCCAAACCTTCCATTGCCACATACCACTGGTCAGTTAACATAGGCTCGATGATCGCATTAGTACGGTCACCGCGTGGCGCCATGAGTTTATGCGGCTTGGTTTCGACTAAAAATCCTTGGACCTCCAGCTCAGAAAGGAGCTTCTTTCTGGCATCAAAACGATCCATTCCCTGATATTCAACAGGTGCAAGATCATTGATTTTTCCATCCAGTGTGAAAATATTCAGTGGAACAAGTTTATGTCGCAGCCCCATCTGGTAGTCATTGAAATCATGTGCTGGCGTGATTTTCACGCAACCGGTGCCAAATGCGGGGTCCACATAGGTATCTGCGATGATAGGAATACTTCGTTCACATAACGGCAACCGCACATGACGGCCAATCAACTGTTGGTAACGCACATCGTCTGGGTGAACAGCTACCGCCATGTCCCCCAACATGGTTTCTGGACGCGTGGTTGCAACAATTAACCCTGCTGTTTCTTCAACATGTACACCATCCGCCTGCTCCAGTGGATAGCGGATATGCCACAGAAATCCATTTTCTTCTGTTGATACCACTTCCAGATCGGAAACAGCGGTTTGTAGCACCGGATCCCAGTTAACCAGCCGCTTGCCCCGATAGATCAATCCATCACGATGCAGTCGCACAAAAACTTCCGTTACCGCACGAGATAATTCCGAATCCATGGTGAAACGTTCACGTGACCAATCACAGGAAGCACCCAAGCGTCGCATTTGCCGAGTAATGGTAGATCCAGATTCTTCTTTCCACTGCCATACCCGCTCAAGAAACGCTTCCCGCCCCAGATCACGACGGTTAATATTCTGTTGATCCAGCTGGCGTTCAACGACGATTTGGGTAGCAATGCCGGCGTGATCTGTTCCTGGCTGCCACAACGTGTCACACCCGAGCATTCGATGATAACGCGTCAACGCATCCATCAACGTATGCTGAAATGCATGCCCCATATGCAACGTACCGGTGACATTGGGTGGCGGTAGCATGATACAGTATGTTTCGGTGGTTCCGGTAACGGTCGGCTTGAAATAACCCGCTGATTCCCAAACGGAATACCATTTATTTTCGATGAGTTCTGGATTAAAGTTTTTTGCGAGTTCGTGATCCATGGCGTTCAAAATTAATTGTGATGCAGGAGACTTACATTATAACGTAAGGAGAAAATCGCTGGTTGCTGTATCAACCTTGTGTCATAACGCGGTAGCTTTTCAAACGTGCGCTAAAGGCTTTTCCAGCGCCTTGGTCAACGCAATCCGCTCAAAGCATTTTTCTCAATTTACTTATTCCTGCGCACTATTCAGTGCGTCGTTGGAATCGGTTGATATTTTTTGATTATTCATGACTTAAGTTGTGACGCGTGGCTATCAACTCACTTAATCTTCCAGCTTGTAGTGATGAATTTTATAGCCTTTTCCCTGATAAAACCGGTAGCGCTGCCGTGCTGCCTGTTTATCTTTCGGGATAGTTCCTGCAATCTCAATTAAGCGTTCAAAACGATCCAGAAAAGGAGGGCACTGATCATCCAGGTTAAGTAATACATCGCAATGTGTTGTCTGCTCTGTTTCTTGACCCAACACAATCGGAGTCACGCTGGCCAGTTGATCATCAACATGACTATGCGGTATAAAGCTGGCGGGAGAAAATGTCCAAAGTAATTTATCAAGTCGTTCGAGAAGTGCGGCATCAAGTGAATAAATCATTACTTTCAGCCCCTGCTGTACGGCCTTGGTACTTAGCCGACAAGCCGTGTGTAGCTTATCGGCGGTACCCGAATAAAAATAGATTTGTGTCATTGGATGACAGCGCAAACACCAGATTCGGCCATCAGCTTAAGCGTATGGCCCAATAATGGCATCCGTGTATTCTCCGCTGATCTCATCCTTAATTCATTTCCCTGGCACGTGTGATTAAGAATTGTGTCAACAATGGCACTGGCCGTCCAGTTGATCCTTTCTCCTTGCCGGATTTCCATGCGGTGCCTGCGATATCCAGATGTGCCCAACGATATTCCTTGGTAAAGCGTGACAAGAAACAAGCGGCCGTAATTGTCCCTGCAGTACGTCCCCCGATATTTGCAATATCTGCAAAATTGCTTTTCAACAAATCCTGATAGTCATCCCACAAGGGTAATTGCCAGGCACGATCGGCAGATTGTTGTCCCGCACGTAATAATTCCTGTGCCAGCTTATCATCATTGCTGATCAAACCTGTTGCCACATTGCCCAATGCAATAACACAAGCTCCCGTCAGGGTCGCAATATCAATGACCATTTCAGGCTTGTAGCGTTCTGCGTAGGTGAGTGCATCACATAAAATTAATCGACCTTCGGCGTCAGTATTCAGGATCTCGATTGTTTGTCCAGACATGCTGGTAACAACATCCCCGGGTTTTGTTGCATTACCATCCGGCATATTTTCAGTTGCAGGAATAATTGCAACAACATTGATCGCAAGCTTCATTTCCGTAATTGCTGTTAATGTCCCCAAAACACTGGCCGCGCCACTCATGTCGTATTTCATTTCGTCCATGTCCGGTGAAGGCTTCAATGAAATTCCACCGGTATCGAAAGTAACCCCCTTGCCTACCAGTACAACGGGTTTCTCCGTTTTTTTATGGCCTTGATATTCCACGACTATCAATTTAGCGGGCTGACGGCTACCACGTGCAACGGCCAGCAATGCTCCCATGCCAAGCTTCTCCATGTCTTTTTGTTCCAGCACAGAGATTTTAAGCTTATGTGTTTTGGCTATTTCCTTCGCCTGGTCAGCCAGATACGTTGGCGTACAGATATTAGGCGCAAGATTACCCAGGTCCTTGGCCAAATTCATGCCATGAGCAATCGCGAGCCCTTGTTGTATGGCTTCTTTACCAACAGTCAGTCGCGCACTATCCGTTGCATTCAATGTCACTTTATGGAGCAGTCGTTTATTTTCTTCCGGTTTACTTTTATGGCGGTCAAAACAATAGATACTTTCCATCGCGATAATAACTGTCTGGGAAATTTTCCAGTCGTCTTCCCGATCTTTAATAGAAATTTCTGTCAGAAAAAGTGTCGCATCCACAGCGCCTGTCTTATTTAATGCATTAAAGGTCGCACGCATTGCATCAAGGTACGCTTTGTCTCCAAAATCTTTTTCCTTACCAAGCCCAACCAATAACACCCGCTTGCACAGCGTGTTCGGCACATTATGTAATAGCAAAGTCGTGCTTGCTTTCCCCTCCATATCACCATTGCGTAAAATGCCGGTGATGTATCCATCGGTGGCTTTATCCAAAGTTTTTGCAGGATCAGACAGCTTGCGCGATTCAAATATACCCACCACGACACAGGCCCCGCGTTGTTTCTCTGGGATCCCCACTTTTATTCCAAAGTCCACGTCTCACTCCTTTCCTTTATTAATGATTCCACTACGAATTCTACATAGCAGATAAATATTGATTATCGCCGGACTATTTGTATAAAGTCAAAGCAAGTCATTAGTAGTGACGTTATACTTGCGACAAAATTAAATGGACAACCCTCCACTCAATAAATAGCGCCATTTCTTCCTGCCATACCTTTCTTCCCTATACCCACACAATTAAAGTAAAATCGCACGAAGAAAATTCCAAACAGAACAATTAGGTACCAGATATGCCCAGACGAAAAAGGATGTGAGAGTGTCCGATGATCTAACTCAGCGACTTCAGTTCTGCAAAACATTGCCTAGTTTACCCGCAATCGCAGTTAAGATTATTGACTTGGCTAATGATCCAGATGTCGATATAAATAAAGCCTGCGAATATATTTCACTTGATCCCGCGCTTGCTGCAAAAATACTTAAGACGGCTAATTCACCACTATATAAAACGCGACGCGCTGTTGACAATATCCGTCAGGCAATCAATGTACTGGGCACCCATGCCGTGATTGTAACCGCGCTCTCATTCTCGCTGGCAAATTCGTTAATGAAACAGCCTAATCAGGCTAACAATACCTTTAATAGCAATGCGTTCTGGCGTCGTTCAGTTGCCTCAGCACTTGCCTGTCGCGCACTCGGTGAAAAACTGGGCCTTAAAAATCCAGATGATTTATTTCTTGCAGGACTTTTACAAGATATTGGTATTCTCGCGCTAAGTGCCCTGGTACCAGAAGACTATGGACCTGTTTTTGCATCGACAATTGATCATGATACTTTAGTGATAAATGAACGTGCCGCATTTGGCAGAGGGCATGATGAAATTGGCTATGCATTACTTAAGCAATGGCATCTCCCTGCTTATATTTCAACGTCATGCTTAGTCAGCCATGAAGAACCTGCATCAAAAGAAATGAGGCCAGCCATTCATGCCTGTGTTGCCGTATCTGGTCACATCGCAGATTATTTTCTTTGCCCTGGCGAAAGAGGGCGAATCAAAGCGGTAACTAAGGCAGCGGAATCCTGGCTTGATCTTGATAGTAGCGGATTAGTGGATGTTATTGATATCATGAAAATTGGAGTGGTCACAATTGAAGATTTATTTGAAATCACCATCCATCACCCATCAGAGATTACAGGAATCCTGGCTGAAGCCAAAGAACTACTGACGATACAAACCTTGTCTAGAGTCCGCGAACTCGAAGAAAAATCGCAGCGTGACAGTCTAACCGGCGCCAACAATCGAGGTCACTTTGATGCAGTACTTCAGCGTGAATTTGACCTTTCAACACGAAACGCTACGCCGCTTACAGTCGCAATGATTGATCTTGATCATTTCAAGATAATCAATGATACACATGGCCATGTTGTGGGTGACGAACTTCTTATCGCTACGGTAAGGGCAATTCATGCTCAGATTCGTCAAGACGACACTTTAAGTCGCTATGGTGGTGAAGAATTTGCCTTGATCCTACCTGGATCAACATCTGCCACTTCCAGAAACATCCTGTCACGTTTGAAAGACAGTGTTACTGCAATCTCGCAAAAACTCGAAGATAACCGAACGGTGAGTGTCACGATATCCATTGGTGTAGTTACCAATATGAATGGCTCAACCTGTTTTGAATCCGCAGAAGATCTATTAAAAGCGGCTGATCTCGCACTTTATGCCGCCAAACATGCAGGCAGGGATCAGATTGCAGTATGGGATGAATCCTTACCAATTACATGATTACAAACACTTAGTTACTACATGAATCTCATTATTCAGGGGCTGGAAATTGAAAACAATGACTTAAGAACCCTTGCAAAACTCGCTGGTGCCGATCAAATTGAACAAATTACTGGCAGGGCTTTTCGTCTGGTCAATGCCAATCAACAGAAAGCAATCAACATAGCACAATACTGTACGGATGCTTGCCTGGATTATGCTTTTGTTGATCAAACAACACAGCTTACTGATTTTGGTTTGATCGCAATGGATATGGATTCGACACTACTCGCCATTGAGTCTATCGATGAAATCGCTGATATGCATCATATTAAACCGCAAGTTGCAGAAATCACACTTAGGACGATGCGCGGTGAGATTAGTTTTGAGGAAAGTCTTATACATCGCACTGCCTTGTTACAGGGATTACATCAGGACACGTTACAAAAGGTCTACGATGAGCGGGTACAATTAAGTCCAGGTGCTGAAAAACTGTTACAAAGTATAAAAATAGCCGGCCTCAAATCAATGGTTATCTCAGGTGGATTCACGTTCTTCACCACTAGAATTAAAACAAAACTAGGGTTGGACTACGCTGCCGCCAATACACTTGAAATTGAGGATAGCAAACTCACCGGAAAAGTAATGGGAAAAATAATCGGCGCTCAAGGGAAAGCTGACGTTTTAAAATCGATACGTAATGAACTTGGCCTAAAACGCGAACAAGTAATCGCAATAGGTGATGGCGCTAATGACTTGGGAATGCTGGCAGAAGCCGGTATAAGCATTGCCTACCATGCAAAACCCATCGTACAGAAAAAAGCCACTTACACCATTAATTATGTCGGTCTGGATGGCGTCATCAATCTATTTAACCCCGCTATTCAATGAACTTGCTTCTTTGCTTATTCGTAACCTGGTTCATACATTAAAGCCCTGACAAAAGCTGGCAAATCATCTGGCAAATCATTTTCAGCCAGGCCTTCACTTAATGCCACACGACAAACGGCTACCGCAATCGCGTGTGACACTTCGCGAATTCGTGTAAGCGGAGGGTAGATCGCGCCTACATTAATTTCTTCCGGTAAAACTGTGCTTGCAAGCACCTCCGCTGCAGCAAGGAACATTGCCGGAGAAACCAGACGTGCGGCGCTTGCTTGCATACCAAGACCAATTCCAGGAAAGATGTATGCGTTATTCCCTTGTGCCGGCTTGAAGACTTTGTCGCCGTATTTAACTGCCTGAAAAGGGCTGCCACTCGCAAAAACTGCCCGCCCACCACTCCATCGGTATGCTTCTTCAGCAGTGCATTCGGTATGTGAAGTTGGGTTTGATAGGGCAATGATGACAGGATGTTCATTGAACTCAGTCATTTTCCGAATAATATTTTCATCGAATGTCCCAGCAACACCCGTTGCCCCTATTAAAACATCGGGTTTTATGGCGCTCACCGCATCCAGAAAACTGCATGCCGGGTAATCATGTGCAAATGGCCTGATACGCGGCTTAATGTCCTTGCGGCCAGATACGACAAGCCCCTTGCTGTCAACAAACCAAAGCCGCGCTTTAGCCTGCTCCTCACTTAATCCTATCTTACAAAAGGCGCTAACCATTAGATCAGCGATGCCACTGGCGGCAGAGCCGGTACCGAGAAACATAATGGTCAAATCGGAAAATTTCTTATGGGTGATTTGGCCTGATGTATAAACGCCGGCAAGTGTAACTGCGGCTGTACCCTGAATATCATCATTAAAACAGCGAACCTCTTTCCCATAGCGATCCAGAAATTCAAAAGCATTGGGTGTGAGAAAATCTTCAAACTGGATGAGCGCTTTTGGATAGCAAGATTGAACTGCATTTACAAATTCGTCTACCAGCGAGCGATAAGCGTCTCCCGTAAGGCGGGGAAAAGGATAACCCAGATACAGTGGATCATCCCGTAATGAAAGATTATTGGTACCCACATCGAGCATGACTGGCATGCATTGCGCGGGATTAATCCCGGCACAGGCGATATACAATGCAATTTTGCCTATCGGGATTCCCATGCCATTTGCACCCAGATCACCGAGACCAAGGATACGTTCTCCATCCGTTATTACAATTATCCGGACATCTGTTTCTGGCCAATTTCCAAATAGTGACACAATGTTGCCACGATCCTCAGGTGTAATGTAAAGACCTTGTGGCTTTCTGAAAATATGTGCAAATTCCTTACATGCTTCACCTACGGTTGGGGTGTAAACCAACGGCATGATTTCTTCGATATGGTCTATCATGGTGCGATAGAAAAGACGCTGGTTACGCTCCAATAACGCACTTAAAAAGATATATTTCTCGATGTCGCTATTTTTACAACGCATGCTACCCAGAACACGCATTTTTTGTTTATTAATGTCGGCTATATCGTAAGGTAATAAGCCACGCAAGCCATATCGATCACGCTCTTCCCGCGAAAAGGCCGTTGATTTAGTCAGCGCCGGGTCATCAAGCAACGTCTTTCCACGCCGAATTTTCATATTGATTCATTCTCCCAGCAGATTACTTGTTTATAGATATGAAATAATCGATCTATTCCGTTGTTAGATAATCAGAATATCGAAAGTTGCACTACCACACCCTCCAAGTGATAAACTAGTCTATTCTTTTTAATCAGTTGTTGTGCGTCTATTAACTTAATCAATTTTTTGTTTTTTAGCTACCAGTAACATAATTATGACCCAATCTGCAATTCCAACACCCAACCCCAACTTATATTCTGAAGAAGAGGTCGCATTACTCGTTCATGCGTTTTATGCAAAAGCCAGAAAAGATCCTTCGCTCGGTCCTATTTTTGAAGAACATGTTGTTGACTGGGATGCTCATTTTGTTCAAATGACTAATTTTTGGTCAGCTCAGTTACGTGGAACAAGCCGTTTCCGTGGCGCGCCTATGCCGAAGCATATTGCACTGCCTGAATTAACAGCAACCTTATTTGAGCGTTGGCTTCAACTCTTTCAGCAAACCACACATGAGTTGGGAAACCCCGGTCTAAAGCAACATGCTGATACCGTTGCCGCATTTATCGCAAATAGACTCTGGCAAGGATACCAGTTCAGTCATTTTCCAGATAAACAGCCCGTCCCACTTAGGGATAGCATCATGCAGTAATGCACTGTTAGCATGTGCCTGTACCAATGGCATTACAAAACTATACCAGCGCAGCAAACCCTTTTGATTGTGTCTCAAGAAGTCGGCTGGCACGATTAAACATCATTACCATCCCTTTACGGGGCAGTCACGACTGATGTTAATCACTTCAAAAAACACTTAATGACCATCTTAGGCCGCTGTAGCTAAAATATTGGCCAGACCAGCTGCAGACAAGGTGCGCTGATTTTTTAACGGCTGAGTATAATTTCTAATACAAATTTACTGCCGATATAGGCCAGAAGCAATATTATAAAGCCGACCACAGTCCAGCGAACAGCAATACGTCCGCGCCAACCATAAAGTTGCCTGCCCATAAGTAAAGCACCAAAAACGCCCCAGGAAATAAAACCAAACAGCGTTTTATGTGAAAATGTCAGCGATTGACCAAATACTTCTTTAGAGAATATGACGCCACTGAATAAGGTCAGTGTCAGTAATACAAAACCTACCCATATAATACGGAATAACAGCTTTTCCATAACCAGAAGCGGCGGCAGATTCGTCAATATTGATGGCGTCGTTGGATGATGTAAGCGACGCTCCACTACCATCATCAGTAACGCATGTAATACAGCGATAGTAAGTAAACTGTAAGCCATCATAGCCACCAGCATATGGGCTTTAAATGCAGGGAGCCCAGTATTTATCAGCGGGCGTAGTGAGGGGAAAACTAACGGCAACAATACCGCAATCGCAGCAACGGCCGCCACCGGCGCAAACAAGGTCTGTAAGCCATTCAAACGATAAAAAAATCCTGAGAACCAATATATAAACGCAGTTAACCAGACGATGGAAGAAATAGCACTTCCCACGCCAAAACTTAATCCTTCACCAACAAATATTGATTGATAAAGTGTGATACCGTGTAATAACAACGGTGCAAGCATAGCGTAGCGCTCCCACACTGTCCCCAAAACATCACGCGCGTTAGTAACTGATGCGGATCCATTCCATTTAGTTCGCCAGAAATACCAGCCAACCAGTGTATAAAGTAAAAATGCAGCGAGATAAGTTAGAATACTAGGCATTGATATTATCGATTAAGAAGCATAAATATTCGTTTAGTCTACATGGCACATTAATAAATTCAAAGTACTAACCCGGATATTTTAATTAGTTTTGTTGTGTAGCATCGTTCTACATCTATATTTATAGTGAGGTATTAAGTATGTTTGACAATCTTACCGGCCGACTTTCCGGCGTTATTAAAACGTTACGTGGCGAAGCCAGACTGACGGAAAGTAACATCCAGAAAGCACTGCGTGAAATCCGCATGGCATTATTAGAGGCTGATGTGGCCTTGCCCGTAATCAAAGATTTCATCGCACGTGTTAAGGAAAAGGCAGTCGGTCATGAAGTAATGAATAGTCTCACACCCGGGCAGGCACTGGTCGGTGTCGTGCATAAAGAATTGATTGCGATTATGGGCGGAGAGCAGGCTGAGATCAACCTCAGCACTGTTCCTCCTGCAGTCATTCTTATGGCAGGATTACAAGGTGCCGGAAAAACCACCAGCAGCGGCAAGCTGGCAAAATGGTTATTAGAGCAAAAGAAGAAAAAAGTATTACTGGTTTCCTGTGACATTTATCGCCCAGCAGCGATTCAACAGTTGGAATTATTGGCGGGGCAAGCCGGTGCGGATTTTTTTCCGGTTCAAGCAGGACAAAAACCAGGTGAAATTGGTATCGCTGCATTGGATTATGCCCGCAAGCATCATCATGATGTCATGATTGTTGATACTGCTGGGCGACTGGGTATAGATGAAGCCATGATGCAGGAGATTCGTGAACTTGAAACACTGCTGCAACCGATTGAAACCTTATTTGTGGTTGATGCCATGCAAGGGCAAGACGCAGTTAATACCGCCAAGGCCTTTTCTGAAGCCTTACCCTTAACCGGTGTGATTCTTACCAAGCTCGACGGTGATGCTCGCGGTGGTGCCGCATTATCAGTCCGTCACATCACCGGAAAACCAATCAAGTTTACCGGTATCGCTGAGAAATTAACTGGACTGGAAGCATTTTATCCTGACCGTATGGCATCCCGCATTCTGGGAATGGGTGATATCCTGGGCTTGATCGAGGAAGCGCAACGAAACGCCGATCAGAATGAAGCCCAGAAGCTGATGAAAAAAATGAAATCGGGCAAGGGATTTGATCTTGACGATTTCAAGATGCAGTTTCAGCAAATGAAGAAAATGGGCGGGATGAGTGCAATGATGGACAAACTTCCTGCACAATTAAGCCAAGCCGCACAGAACATCAATATTGATGATAAGGTAATAAGTCGCACTGAAGGTATCATTAATGCCATGACGCAACAAGAACGCTCCAAACCAGATATTCTAAAAGCATCTCGCAAAAGACGAATTGCGGCTGGATCAGGTGTCTCTGTACAAGAAGTCAATCGCCTATTGTCACAATTTGAACAAGCCCGAAAAATGATGAAAATGATGAATAAAGGTGGTATGTCAAAAATGATGCGTGGACTCAAAGGAATGTTTCCGAGGATGTGAAAGTCAGGGAAAATTTACCGCTGAACCGAGTAAACCTGACTAGTTTGCTGTAGGTACTTTTTCCAGGCCAATGACTTTTTCACCCGCTTTTATTCCTCTTGCGGAGAACCATCCTTGATTCATTTCAAGCGCGTACTTAGCCAAACCAGCGGAATTATGCGTGGTTCTAGTATGAGGAATCATATCGGCAAGATTGAGGATTACGCCTTTCTCATCAAGAAAGGCGACACTCAGTGGGATATTGGTATTAAGCATCCACATACTGTAATAACCAGCTTCCGGAAAAATAAATAACATCCCACTATTCTCTTCCAACGACGTTCGGTTCATCAACCCTCGCGCACGTAACATCTGAGTATGAGCAACTTCTGCAGTTAGGGTACTAACTGATATTTTTAGAGGAATAATCAGCTTGGTTGAGGTATCAGCAGTTACTACAATTGAATAAAGAAAAATAAATAAAAATGTCACTAAACGCATCAATGATTTCCCGTGCTACCAAAACCATCTTCACCTCGATGACTTTGATCAAAATCATCAACCACATTGAAGCTCACTTGCATAACGGGTACCACAACGAGCTGCGCGATCCGGTCCAGCGGTTTTAACTCAAATGATATTTGTCCTCTATTCCAGCATGAAATAAATATTTGCCCCTGATAATCTGAGTCGATTAATCCCACCAGATTTCCCAGCACGATACCATGCTTATGACCCAATCCAGAGCGTGGCAAGATCATTGCCGCAAAACCTGGGTCAGCAAGATGAATTGCAATACCCGTTGGAACGAGCGCAGCTTCCCCTGGCATTATCATTATTGCCCGCTCGACACAGGCTCGCAAGTCGAGTCCGGCGGAACCTATTGTCGCATAAGCAGGCAACTGATTATTCAACCGTGCATCAAGAATTTTAACATCAACTTTTTTCATAGAAGTTCAGGATCTCTGTTTTTTGTATAAAAATGCAATATGTTTGATCAAGCGGCGCGCCTGATCAATTTTTGGTGCTTTTGACAGGTATTGTTTACCTTCATCATCAAACAGAACTAACATGCTGTCATCGGCACCAATCGTATCTTGAGCCAGATTAGCGACAAGCAATGGTATTTTTTTCTTCAGGCGTTTGATTTCAGCATTCTTCTCTAAATCTTCCGTCTCTGCTGCAAAACCTACACAAAATGGTGCTTCTGGAAGATTTGCCACATACTGTAAAATATCTGGATTTGGAACAAGCTCCAGCATCAATGCGTTATCAGTTTTCTTTATTTTTTGTTTCCTGGTCCTAGCCACTCGGTAATCTGCAACTGCTGCAACACTGATAAAAATATCCGTTCGCGACATTTCCTTTTTAACTGCGACCAGCATATCTCTGGCACTTACAATATTGACACATTTAGCTGCAGCTGGCGGCGCCAGGCATACGGGACCAGAAACAAGTGTAACTTCAGCGCCCGCATCCAATGCGGCGCGCGCCAAGGCATAACCCATTTTTCCAGAACTTGCATTGGTTATCCCACGCACGGCATCAATGGCTTCAAAAGTTGGTCCTGCCGTTATGAGTACACGTTGATCTTGTAATAATTTAGGTTGAAATATTCCCTGGATTGATTCTACTAATTCATTGGCTTCAAGCATACGCCCCATTCCAACTTCACCACAGGCTTGCGCACCGTCCGCAGGACCGAATATCTTTACACCATCATGCCGCAGCACCGCCAGATTACGTTGTGTCGCAGGGTTCTCCCACATCTGACGATTCATCGCGGGCGCAATCAGCAACGGGCAATCCCGTGCAAGACACAGTGTCGCCAGCAAATCATCTGCTATCCCATTGGCAAGTTTAGCAATAAAATCAGCACTGGCTGGCGCAATCAGAATGACATCCACCTCTCGCGAGAGATTAATATGCGCCATATTGCTGATATTGTTCGCCTGCCACATATCCGTGAACACAGGTTTCCCAGTCAATGCCTGTAGCGTTACTGAACCAATAAAATGACAAGCTGATTGCGTCATGATGGTTTGCACATCGACACCACCTTGAATCAAAAGACGCGCCAACTCTGCGGCTTTATAGGCGGCCACACCACCTGTTATTCCAAGTAGCAAGCTTTTTACAGTATGAGCGGATAAACTAGTCATAAATTTTCTTCTATATGTTCCGTAGTATTAAACTTATCATTCTTTCAAATAAATTCACGGAATTACAATCTTTCTTTTATCTATTTACAGATCTACTTTATTCTCATGGCTATTCCAGATTGGCCCGAATCCGAACGACCACGTGAAAAACTTATAAAGAATGGTGTATCAAGCCTTTCTGATACTGAGTTACTTGCGATATTTCTTCGTACCGGTATGGTGGGCAAAAGTGCGGTAGACCTAGCGCGAGATTTGCTCAAACAGTTTGGTAGCTTAACAAACTTATTTGCTGCCAATCAACATGCGTTTTGCCAGTTACCCGGAATAGGCATCGCCAAATATACACAACTACAGGCCGTATTGGAAATGGCGCGGCGTGCCCTTGGTGATGAGCTTAAAAACGGAGATATCATGAATTCTCCAGATTTGGTTCGCAACTACCTGCGCCTTACACTTCAGAATAAGGCGCATGAAGTCTTCATTGCAATATTTCTTGATGCAAAGAATTGCACCATTGCTACTGAAGAGCTATTTAAGGGCACGCTTACACAGACCAGTGTCTATCCACGTGAAGTAGTAAAACGGGCATTATTCCACAATGCAGCAGCCGTCATTTTTGCTCACAATCACCCTTCTGGTGTTACAGAACCAAGCCATGCAGATAAAATCTTAACACAATCACTTAAACAAACGCTTGCCTTGATAGAAGTCAAGGTGCTGGATCATTTTATAGTTGGTAACGGAACTACTATGTCATTTGCTGAGAATGGTCTGATTTAACTTTGGAAACTCACTGAATCAGGATATAATTCACTTTTTCAGAATTTTGGAGTGCGTTACGATGGCACGAGTATGTGAGATCACAGGCAAGAAACCCATGTCAGGCCACCACGTTTCCCATGCTAACAACAAGACTAAACGGCGATTTCTACCTAATTTACAACGTCGTAAGTTTTACGTAGAAAGTGAAAATCGCTGGATCAGTTTACGTATATCTAATGCCGCATTACGTACTATCGACAAGAAGGGCATAGATGCAGTATTGGATAAAATGCGGTCACGTGGGGAAAGTATTTAGATTATTAATAAATACAATCTTTTAGAACCATTAAGAAGTTAAGGAATAGCAATGCGTGAAAAAATTAAGCTTGAATCCTCAGCGGGCACTGGTCATTTTTATACAACGACTAAAAATAAACGTGCGAAGCCAGAGAAACTTGAAATTATGAAATTTGATCCGGTTGTACGAAAACACGTAAAATACAAAGAAACCAAACTAAAATAGTATCCTAAGAGCATAAAAAAACCCGCACAAAACTTGGCGGGTTTTTTTATGCCTGACTCTCTTTTTTCTCTCTATGGTGCTATGCGTAACTACGTAATCTTTGTGAGAATATTTTTAGCACTTCAATACCACTTTCCTCAGCACGATGACACCAGTCTTCTAACTGTTTTACCAACTCATCTTTAGATGCCGTTGAACGTTGCCAAATCGCGGCAAGTTCTTCTCTCATGGTATATACCGTATCAAGTGTTTTAGCTTTACTCAAAACCTCACTCAACTTAACACGCTCATCTTCTTGCAAAGTCTTAGAATCCGCCAGAATCCAACGCTTTAATGTCAGACGATCCACACCCTGTTGTGCGATTGTTTCCCTCACATGATCAAAATCATTAGAAAGTATCGATTTCAATGATTGCGCATATTTAGCCAATACCTCATAACGATGAGAAATAACCGCATGGAGCGTATCAATATCACATTTGGTTTTAGCCTTATCTAAACGTAATTTAGGCGCAACCTTCTTGACCTTGGCTAGGCCCATCATTTCCAGAATACGTATATACATCCAACCAATATCAAATTCATACCACTTATTAGATAGCCGTGCAGACGTAGCGTAGGCATGATGATTGTTATGCAATTCCTCCCCGCCAATCAAAATACCCCAAGGAACGATATTGCGACTGGCATCTTCTGCCTGGAAATTGCGGTACCCCCAATAATGACCAACACCATTAATAATTCCCGCAGCCATAACAGGTGCCCACATCATTTGAATCGCCCAAATCGTAATCCCAATAGGACCAAATAACAGGATATTGATAATTAGCATCAATGCAACACCCTTAGCGCTATGCTTGGTATAAACATTCCGTTCCATCCAATCATCAGGTGTTCCATAACCGTATCTATCCATCGTTTCCTGATTCTTGGCTTCCTTACGATAAAGCTCAGAGCCTTCCAAAAAAACTTTTTTTATACCCAAAATTACTGGGCTATGGGGATCATCCTCAGTCTCACACTTGGCATGATGCTTGCGATGAATGGCTGTCCACTGCTTGGTCACCATACCCGTAGTCATCCACAACCATAAACGAAAGAAATGGCTCGGGATCGCATGTAACTCCAGCGCTCTATGAGCCGAATGACGGTGCAGATAAATGGTTATACTGGCAATAGTGATATGTGTAAAAATTAAAGTTACAACAACATATCCCCACCAAGGCATATCTACAACCCCTGAAATCAAATCAAGAAATTCTGAAATCATATAATTAATCCTTTTACTTTTAAAAAACTTCCCTATGAGAAACTATGGTCGAATTTAAAGGTAAACAAGTGCCTAGTCAAGAAAAGTAATTTTACCAATAAAGCTTAAAATTAATTATCAGGCTATCCACCTCGCAATCCACCTTTATTTCCAACACTTACAGCGCCATAAAAGAACCACGACTCTTTACTTATTACCAATAAATAGTGCGCAGAGATTTATAATGAAGCATTTTGCAAACACCATTCACCTGGAGCTATACCAGACAAAGAATACTTGCCAATCGCATAACGAATTAACCGAAGTGTAGGTAAAAAAACAGCCGCTGTCATACGCCGTACTTGACGATTCTTACCTTCAGTAATTTTTAACTCGATCCAACTTGTCGGTACATTTTTACGATAACGAATAGATGGCGTACGTGGCCATAAACCTTCCGGTTCATCCATTAAACAAACCTGCGCAGGCTGTGTCTTAAAATCCTTTAATATAACACCTTGGCGCAACTTTTTTAATGCAACCTGACCTGGAATTCCCTCCACCTGCACCCAATAAGTCTTAGGTAATTTATATTCAGGGCTACTAATTCTATTCTGCAATTTACCATCATCTGTTAGCAGTACCAAACCTTCACTGTCAGCATCAAGTCGGCCTGCTGGATAAACGCTTGATAATGAAATAAAATCCTTTAGCGATTTATGCCCGGCATTGGCTGTAAATTGGCAAATCACACCATACGGTTTGTTAAAAAGAATCAATTGGGACATTAATAACGATAAAACATATATAGATTCAGTGCATAACGTTTCAATACACCACGCTCAAAGCATATCGGGGAGAACTAACCTCACGAACAACGGATTCAATAACTCCCGCCCTCACATCTCCTTATTACTAAGCCGTTTTATCTCGCCTGTTCTAAAGCTTAAAGCGTTGGATCATCAGAAATCAATAAAGTTGCAGCTTCCTCCCCCGGCGTTGATTGATGGCCAACAATCACGACCATACCATTCATATCAGGCCAATCAGCAGCGGCAAGAACCATTTCTGCTATTGCACCCAAAGCAACTTTCCTGGTTGGTTGCAAGAAACCTGCCTAATGTCATCGCAGTCTGTTGCGCACGTTTGACCGGACTGACAATAATACGTGTATTTTTCTGGCAATCTTGATTTAAGTATCCCACCATACTCTCCGCTTGTTTAAAACCCTTACTTGCCAGTCTACGTGCAGCATCCGGCACGCCATCTTCAGCATGACGCCATAGAATAAGCTTCACCACTTTCCTCTACAAGAATAACGAGAAGAAAAAATAATTCGTGAGCTGAACGCCTGTCCAGATTCGATTATTTATCGCTTAACCCGTCACTGGCTTAAACAAGGCATCTGGGCCTCGCGTAGATTTCCGAATTTCAACGATCTTATGTCGAGACTTCGTCCCTTGTTTAAGGGTTACTTGGCATAATGGCACGTCAAAACTTTTTGCGAGAAATTTTAATAGTGCAGCGTTTGCTTTGCCTTCAATTGGTGAAGCGGCAAGTTTTATTTTAAGCGCATCGCCATGCAATCCTGACACCTCAGTACGCTTCGCTCCCGTCTGTAAATGTAACGTCAAAACAAGATTAGCCGCATAATCGCTGCGATACCAAGTCATCTGGCAGCCATTAAAACAGGGTGTAAATTTCCATCTGCAAACCCACTACCACCACTAATAATAATTGAATAACAATTAATGCAAATAACGGTGACAAATCAACATTTGCAATCAATGGAATACGTCGCCGAAAAACACCCAAGAATGGTCGGGTAAAGCTATCCAGCAGAGGTGCCAATGGATTTTGTGGATTAATCCAGGACAATACTGCCTGCACGATAATCATAACCAATATAATATAAAGCGACATCTTGACAATCTCAACCACTCCCAGCAATCCGATTGCACTAGCAGAGCCGCCGATATTCGCGCCAAAATTATAGCCTTGCAGTAGGTAGGTACTGGTTATAATAATACATTCTGCCAGCCATGCCAGTAATAACGTAGAGAGATCCATACCTTTAAAGCCCGGAATCACTCGACGTGCAGGGCGCACGACAAAATCAGTCACTGCAAATAGAAATTTGGGTAACTGATTGTAAGAAGGTACACGAAATAACTGCAAATAAAAACGTAGCAATAATGCGAGGGAAAACAATCCCAATATAGTATCAATGAGAAAAATAGAAATCTGATATGACATATGCATTCCCTGGAGAGCTGTATCTACGGTTTAAGTAAGGTGCCTAAAAACCCCTGTTTGAGGGCACCCCCGTTAAACCTCCACACTTGATTGGTTTATAAAACAAAATTTAGGTTTATTTTTTGCCAAATTCATCACTAAGTTCTTGCGAACGTGCACTTGCAGCATGAATCGCACATATGATCTTACGCTTAATATCATTCTTTTCCATAGTTTGTATCGCCCGTTCGGTTGTTCCACCTTTTGAAGTTACCCGAGAACGTAGCACAGCAACATCTTCACCACTCTGCTCAGCCAGTTTGACAGCCCCAAAAAAAGTTTGCAAACTCAATTGACGCGCTTGATCTGCCGCCAATCCTAATTCTACGCCTGCCTGCTGCATTGCTTCAATAAAATAGAAAATATAGGCTGGCCCACTACCGGATATGGCCGTAATGGTATGCAGTATTTCTTCCTCTCCAACCCACAGCACAGTACCCACAGCAGCTAAAATGGTCTCTGCATCTTTCATTTCTTGCTCATTTACTGCAGGCAAGGCATAAAGACCAGTAACGCCTGCACGAACTAAAGCTGGCGTATTAGGCATAGCACGTACGATACGTGGATAACCACCTAACCAACGACTGATATCTGTGGCTCGAATACCCGCAGCAATAGAAATAACCAGCTGGTTCTTCAGTAACGGCGCCAATTGCTGCGCCAATTCCGTAAGCTGCTGTGGCTTAACTGCCAGTATAATGACATCATTGCCAATCACACAGGAATCAAGCGCCGGAACGGCTTCAATATCAAATTCACGTTTTATTCTTTCCCGATTTTCAGCACTAATTTCCACCACCTTTATTTGTGACGCTAAAAAGCCCTGCTGCAGCATCCCACCAATCAGTGCTGCGGCCATATTGCCACCACCGATAAACGTTATATTCATTCAGTCACCACTCTCAATATAAAACTTGTAATTACAGATTCTTTACTGGGAGGCTGGATTCACCGCTGGCATTTTGGGCAATAAAAACTTGAACGCTGCCCTTGTTTTATCTGCCGGATAATTGCACCACATTTTCGGCATGGCTGCCCAGCCCGACCATATACCCAGTACTGTTGCTGAAAATAACCCGGATTACCGTCACTATTGACAAAATCACGCAGGCTGCTGCCGCCCGCTTCAATTGCCAGCACAAGTATTTCCTTTACCGCCCGCACTAATCGCTTGTAACGATTGAGGCCAATCCTGCCAGCAGCAACTTTTGGGTTAATGCCTGCTCGAAACAAAGCCTCGTTTGCATAAATATTACCGATACCAACGACAATACGATTATTCATTAGCATCACCTTAATATTGGCGCGACAACCTCGTGTTTTTTCATGCAACAGCGATTCATTGAATGTTGTCGTGAGCGGCTCCGGCCCAAGGTTGGCTAACAACGGATGAGCCATGATGTCATCGATTTGCCACAAAACCGCACCGAAACGACGTGGATCCTTCAATCGCAGAACTGTACCATTATCCAGAATCAGGTCAAAATGGTCATGTTTTTGTGGTGATGTCTGTTGTTGCATCGTTGCCGTTAACAACCGCAAACTGCCTGACATCCCCAAATGCAGAATCAACGTACCTTCACCACAATCGATTAAAAGATATTTTGCGCGCCTTGCAACATTATGGATTTTTAACCCAATCAGTGTTTTTCCTAAATGACTCGGTATCGGCCAGCGCAGACTTGGGTTTCGTATGATCACGCCAGTGATATGATGGCCCGTTAAATAGGGCTCAATACCACGCCGCGTTGTTTCAACCTCGGGTAACTCTGGCATTAGGGTAAAGCATGCCTTGATCCTGCATAGGATGGATCCAACAACTGTTTACCCAATTCATTCGGAAAAATATAACTGATACCTTCCTCAACATGGGTCAATATTAACTCAGGTTCATTTTGTTGAATTCTGAAGTGAATACTTTGTCCATTTTGTAGCGATATTTTTATTTCTTGTTGTTCAGCGGATACTCCAACGCTATCCAGTTTCTCCATACTGAGAGAAAGATGCGTGGCGACCGCCAGTTGCCATGATTGAACCCAACGAAAAATTTCTTCTGGACTCAGTAACTGCCCAGATGCATCGGAACTGATGACCCACGTTTCATCAAGTTGACTGACACTAAAACCAGCCAGATCAAACCGGACAGGTGCCTCAGTTTCTGGCAGCAATCTTGGGCTAACAAGATTAACCGGTTGCGATGGCAACATGACAGCATATCGTGGAGAAACCAGATAAACGCTCTCCCCCACTGCGACATATTGCTCGTGGGTAATGGGCGTTATCCCACCAAAATTAAAGATTTCTTGATTGATATAAAGTTGTGCATTGGGCTTATCCAGGCCAAACCGTTCCAAATCGTCCAAGGGGAGGCGATGATTACTCCTGACTGATAATATCTCCAAAAGGCGCTTCACTTTTATTTCATCTGCACTGGCGTGCAATGGCTCTGTCAGATACCAGCGATTTGCTGTTTTTTTCAATATTATTTTTTCGTCTTGATGCACGATGCGGATCTGGTCTACCGCATCTACAGACAGTGACGAAAGTTTATATCCCTGGGGGTCTTGAGATTGCGGCTTGATATAAAGAAAAATTGCCAGACCAGCAATGGTGACCAGCATAACCAGATTGGTTCGCGCGTGATATGCCATAGTTTTATCTTCTTCTCCGAAGCCACCAGATAAATATTCCACTCAGCAGGAAAAGAAGTGGCAGCACAATGAGGAAACCAACCACAATAATAGTAAGTGTCAATTCGCTTAAAATCAGATTACGATCACGCGTAGCACGTGGTTGAATGGTAATGAGATCTTCATCACCAGCAAGCCAGTTAACAAGATTAATGCCAAAATCCAGATTGCCGCCATTACCCAGATAATTATTAGCAAGAAAATGCCCGCTACCAATGACGACAACCCGTTGTTCACGGTCTTCAACCGTGCGGCTCAATGCACCAGCAATACTGATTGGGCCAGCCACATCATACATCTGATCAAAACTCACATCGCCATCCAAGTCTCCGGTTTCCACCCAACCCTCCTGCGCCACCTCAATCAGAGAAACGCCATGCCACTCCTCGTTCTCGTTCATAACAATCTGGCGCGCAAAAGGAAATACGGTAATGTAATCAAAATTATGGGTTATGGCGTGCTGTCCATAATCTATGCCTAACGCAAATGTAACAGGCGCTTTAAGTTGTTGTGCCTGAGGATCAACAACCACCCCAGGACTGAGAGTTAATTGTAGTTTCTCTGCCAGAGGCAACAATCCACGTAAGGATTCTTGATCTATCAGCCACAATAAATTACCTCCGCGATCAATATAGGCAAGTAATTTGTCCACCTCTCCCGGCAATAAATCCGTTTGAGGTGAAGCAATGATGAGCATACTGGCATAGATCGGCATATCCTGTTCAGTCACAAGATTAACCGCTCTGCTGTTAAAACCATTCACTAATAATTGTTTACCGAATTCTCCCAAATCATAATTTGCATTGCCGTCGAGCTTACGCTCACCATGGCCTGCCAGAACCATTATTTGTTTCTCTTCGTCACGTGCCAATCGCATTAATAAATTGGTAAATACTTGTTCATTAATGACGGTCAGATGTTCACGTCGACCCTTAAATGTGACCACCATTTCACCATTGACACCTACGCCAGCAGCTTGCGCAAGCTTTGGTTGCTCCACCGGATTAACAAATGTCAGCGTAATATCAGGCTTTGCTCGCTGATACAACACGATAAAGTCACGAATGGTCTGACGAAGATCGCCGAATTGTGCATCTTGCTCTGTTGCATAAGCAGTAATCTCAATTGGGTCGTTCAGTTTTTGCAATACAAAAAGGCTTGCCTGACTCAAACTATTACGGCCATTCTGACTGACATCCCACTGCGCACGGGTATTAAACGCCAAATAACCCAACAGAGTAATCAGCAACAATAACAAAATGACAAACAAAGAATTATGTAGCAGTAAATGCAAACGCAATTTTTTGTTGAGTGTAATCATTCCAGTGAAAATATTAAAAATAATATGAAAAGGAAATTTGAACTGTATGCCTAACCATGCAATCGTTCACCATCCAAACGACGGATGGTTAATATTAGAAATGTAATAATAAACAGGATGAAATAAGCGATACTGAAGGTATCGATCATGCCACGATTGAAATTCTCATAATGTTTAAGCAGGGAAAAATTTCGGGCAAAGCTATCCATATCACTTGCAACGATATCTACCACCCACAATCCCAACAGCAAACCTAATGACCCTGCTGCGGCAATCGCCGGATTATCGGTAAGACTGGAAATATAAAGTCCCAATGAAGCAAAGCAGGCAGCAACCAGAAGCAAGCCGACGATATTACTCAGTAATAAACCAAAGTCCAGCGTTCCTCCCACCAGCAATGTAATGGATAACCCTATAACCAGTGCAATCATGCCAATAAAAAAAATCATCAAGCCAACAAATTTACCCAGGATGATATCGGTGATGGTAACCGGCGCAGAAATAAGCAGAATCAGGGTGTGATTACGCCGCTCTTCAGCCAGAAGGCGCATGGTTAACAGCGGTGTAATCATCAACAAAACAATGGCAGCCATCGCAAATACTGGCACGATTATAATCTCTGTTACGCCAGGTGGATTAGCAATTAGCATTAATTGTGATTGTATTTCCAGAAATGCATCAAGACGACCTAAAAAAATCCATGCGAATACCAACTGCATCAGCGCAAGGAGCGTCCACGCCAATGGCGAGGAAAATAATACTTTCAGTTCTTTCCATGCAATCGTAGCAATCATGTGATTAATAGCTTCCAGCGTGTTCGTTGCTCGCGGTGAGCTGTGAAAAAATTTCCTCCAGATCTGCTTCTCTCTGCTTCAACCCAGCTAGCGTATCACTAAATACGATGCGCCCTTGATGCATAATCTGGACTCGATCACATACAGCTTCAACTTCTGACAAAATATGTGTTGAGAGAATCACGCTACGCACGGCACCCAGTTCACGGATCAACGTACGAATCTCACGCATTTGATTGGGATCAAGACCCACTGTTGGCTCATCGAGAATAATTACATCAGGATCATGGATAATTGCTTGTGCAATACCCACACGTTGTTGATAACCTTTTGATAAGGTACTGATCAGACGTTTACCCATATCATCCAAACCGCAACGTGGTTTGACATTATCCAGTGCCGCACAGATCGTGTGATAGGCCATCCGATGCAGCTTGGCGACAAATTTCAAGTATTCATCTACTGTCATTTCCTGATAGAGCGGCGGTGTTTCTGGCAAATAACCAATAAATGCCTTAGCTTCACGTGGTTTATCCAGAAAATCCACGCCACAGATTTCCATGCTGCCACTACTCGGCGCAAGATTACCCGTGAGCATGCGCATAGTCGTTGTTTTGCCTGCGCCATTGGGACCAAGTAACCCTAGCACTTCTCCTCGTTTTAATTCCAGGTTAACACCTCGCACGGCCACATATTTACCAAAATCACGACATAAATTCTGTGCAGACACAGTTATTGATGCAACTTGTTCAGTCATTGAAATTATTTCCAAGGATAATTGAATTTCCGTGTGATAGTACCGTAAAACGATGGCATACTAACTGGCAAACAAGAACAAGACAAACAGATAATAATTTTTTTTACTAAAAAATAATACGTTAAAGTGGCAAAAATCATACAACCAACCCCATGCTATGTTGCGTTTTAACAACAGCTGGATTTGACAAAATTAATCATATAAATCCATAATGATACAATGTGCAGAATAGAAGCATATTAATATAAACTGCAAATTTTCATCATTATATTAACTGGCAATGCCGTTTTTTATCTGTGCCAACAACGGGCAGCTTTTAGAACTAAACTTCTCTCTAAAAAGGACAATATTATGAAGATAATATCAACGAAAAAATATCTACTAGGAATGTTGGTTTTACCGGTGATATTCTCCGGAACCGCCATCGCCGCAGACGAACACGAAAGCACAGCAAATAAGGCTGAAGCTTATGCTGTTGATGATCGCGGCGTAGTCGTCAGAAACGCTTACGACGAATGCTGGCGCACCGGTTACTGGACGCCTGCCATGGCAATATTTGAATGCGATCCTGATTTGGTTAAAAAACCAGAACAAGTTGCTGCTGCACCAGCACCAGCACCGGTACCAGCACCAACGCCGCCAGTAGCACATCCAACGGTCACTTTCTCTGCTGACGCATTATTTGATTTTGATAGTGCCAGACTAAAGCCAGCAGGCATACAAGCATTGGATGAATTCGCCAGAGGTTTGACAAATATTCAATATGACCTCATCACCGCCATTGGTTATGCTGATCGTATCGGTGCTGATAATTACAACAAAAATCTTTCTTTACGTCGCGCTGAAGCAGTAAAGAATCATTTGGTAACTGTTGATGGCATAGACCCTAGCCGTGTATTTGCAGAAGGCCGAGGTGAAGCCAATCCAGTAACAGGCAACGCTTGTCATGGTCTTGGAAGCGGCAACGCGTTAAAAGACTGTCTCGCGCCTGACCGCCGAGTTGAGATCGAGGTAACGGGTACACGCTAAATAAACGTTCTCATTCCTAAATCAAAAAAAGCCCTGCCATTGTGCAGGGCTTTTTTTTAGGAATCCCCTGACTTTGCTTTCCTAAACCAGATGGATTATGCGACAAAATCATTCCCATCAAGGCATAAAACCCAGTATTGAGCAAACGATCCATCAGGAAGCGATGAGATTGCAGGTTCTAGCCATTGCGGTCGATTCATCCATTAATTAACAGTATCCACACGAATGACCCATCTTGTAAACATCGACACGTTACTCGAGGCGCGCTGGATTGTCCCGGTAGAACCTGCTGACACTGTATTGTTAAATCATGCCATTGCAATTGATAAGGGCATCATCATAGCGATTATACCAATAGTACAGGCACTTACACAGTTTAACCCGCAAGAACGGATTGTGTTGGGCAATCATGTATTAATTCCTGGCCTGATTAACTTGCACACCCATGCCGCCATGTCATTGATGCGTGGCCTGGCCGATGATCTGCCCTTAATGGAATGGCTCAATAAGCATATTTGGCCGACGGAAAGTCAACACGTTGATCCTGATTTTGTCTTTGATGGGACCCGTTTAGCTTGCGCCGAAATGTTAAGAGGTGGCATCACATGCTTTAACGATATGTATTTCTATCCAGAGGCTGCAACAGAAGCTGCACTGGCAGTCGGAATTCGTGCGGCTATTGGTATGATTATCATTGATTTTCCCACCACTTACGCCAGTGATGCAGATGATTACCTGGCAAAAGGGTTAGCTTTACGGGACAAATATCATCAACATCCGCTCCTGTCATTCTGCTTCGCACCACATGCACCCTATACGGTAAGCGACAAGGCTTTTGCTAATGTGCTTACCTACGCCGAACAGCTTGATTTACCAATACACCTCCACCTGCACGAAACAAAGGATGAAATCAAAATTAGTCTGGAAACAACTGGAATGCGCCCAATTGAACGCCTGCACAAGCTTGGCTTATTCAGTCCAAACTTGATCGCTGTGCACATGGTGCACCTTACCGATGAAGAAATCAGGTTAATGAAGCAACATGGTTGCAGTATAGCCCACTGCCCTTCTTCAAACATGAAACTTGCCAATGGATTCGCGCCTGTTGCCTCATTATTGGATCAGGATATCAATGTGGGCCTGGGGACTGACGGCGCTGCCAGCAATAACCGTCTCGACATGTTTGAGGAAATGCGACTGACAGCACTACTCGCCAAGGCCGAAAGTGGGCGTGCCGATGTTTTGACTGCATACAAAGCGCTGCAGATGGCAACGCTAGCCAGTGCCCGTGCATTAGGACTAGACCAAATAACAGGTTCACTAACTACTGGAAAAGCTGCAGATATCACGGCGGTAGACTTTTCTGATATTAATCTTATCCCCTGTTATGACCCGGTTTCACATCTTGTATATACCGCTGGTCGTGAACATGTGAGCCATGTATGGGTAAATGGTAAAATACTGCTGAAAGATAGGCAACTAACCACCTTGGATGAATTAGAACTATATCACCGAGCAACATCCTGGCAACAACGTATCAGAGCAACTGGCACACAATAATGGGCAAAGGAAAACCAATGAAAAATAATGAGGGTATAAATGTTGATCCGCTGGAAGTTGAGAAATTTAGTCAACTGGCTCACCGCTGGTGGGATCCTAATAGTGAATTCAAACCGTTGCATGAAATCAACCCATTACGGCTAAATTACATTGAAAAACTTGCGGGGATGGAAGGCAAGTCCGTACTTGATGTTGGTTGTGGTGGCGGCATCCTGTCAGAAAGCATGGCAGTACGAGGGGCAAATGTTACCGGTATTGACCAGAGTGATAAAGCCCTGAAAGTCGCCAGACTTCACCTTCTGGAAAGTGGAAACCTGGTTGATTATCGCAAGATCACCGTAGAATCACTCGCCAAAGAACAACCACAGCACTATGATATCGTCACCTGCATGGAAATGCTGGAACATGTCCCGAACCCCATGAGTGTCATAAAAGCATGTGCCGAGCTTACCAAACCAAATGGCTGGGTTTTCTTCTCAACCATCAACCGCAACCCAAAATCCTACCTGTTTGCCATCATTGGCGCAGAGTATGTACTCAACCTGCTCCCACGTGGCACGCACGACTATGCCAAATTCATTAAACCCTCAGAACTTGCGCGCATGGCGCGCAAAGCGAATCTGTCAGAAGAAAAGATTATTGGCATGACCTACAACCCATTAACCAAAGTCTACGCGCTTGAAGCGGATTCCAGCGTGAACTACATCATGGCATATCGCACCTAATCAGGTGATACTAATTGATGATTAAAGCCGTTCTTTTTGATCTCGACGGAACAGTCGCAGATACCGCACCGGATCTGGGCCATGCACTTAACCGACAGCGCATTGCGCGTGGGTTCACCCCCTTACCCATTGCTGCTATCCGTACCGAAGCATCCGCTGGCTCGCGTGGCTTGTTAGGACTTGGATTCAATATCAAGCCCGGTGATGACGGTTATGACTTGATGCGCGATGAATTCCTGGATTTTTATACCGAGCATCTGTGTCATGACACCTGTTTATTTCCAGGCATGATCGAGCTATTGGATCAACTGGATGCTCGCAGTTTACCTTGGGGCATTGTGACCAACAAACCTGCTCGTTTTACTCATCCACTGATACAACAACTGGGGTTGCAGCTACGGGCCGCCTGCGTCATTAGTGGTGACGAAACCACACACACCAAACCGCATCCTGAACCATTATTGGTTGCCAGTCGAAAACTGGCCGTTGCTCCGTCCGATTGTATCTATTTGGGCGATGATATGCGTGACGTAACAGCCAGCCTGGCAGCAGAAATGGAACCAATCATCGCCAGATACGGTTACCTTGGCAATGGCCAGTCACCAGAAACCTGGGGGGCAAAATATCTGATTGACCATCCACAAGACTTGCTTACCTACCTTTAGATGTTAGAATGCACGACCGATAGGATTGAACTTTTCAATTCCGTCACTATCTTATGAATACCGCAAAGATTACCGGGGACGACTTGGTTTCGACGTGGGTTGCAAAGCAGCGCAGGGCATACCGAGGACCAGACTACCTCGTAAATCCATCTGGAAAACTTTAGTCGCAAACGACGAAAACTACGCTTTAGCCGCCTAAAAAACGGCTAGCCTCTGCACCGGCGGGCCTTAACGCCGGGTCTGGCAACAGACAGCAGAGTCATTAACAAGGATCGCATTCTGTAGGGTCACTTTACAGAATGTTAAACGCAAGGTGACTCGCCTGTCATCAGCTTGCCAGTTAGCGGTTGCCGAGGTCAAATTAAATAATATGGCTAAGTATGTAGAACTGTCTGTAGAGGACTTGCGGACGCGGGTTCGATTCCCGCCGTCTCCACCATTTTTATTAATAAAAACAAAGTGTTACAAATATATGTTGCCCAGAAATGGGCATGATTTGGGCTACATTGGGCATGGTTTGGCCAACATTTGGACAACATTTTTTGCCCTCCAAAGAAGACTTGGCGACATCCTGATGGGCGCTCTTTATGGGTTGCCCTTGTGTCAGGATAGTTGTCGCCCCCCTATGCAAGCCCCTTCCCTCATTCATCCATTGCACCCAGTATCCGCTGTGCAGCTGCATCACCGTCACACGCAATCCGTAACTGAGCAATCCGTTCGCGGTATTCCGCCAGGGTAATACTGCCACCCCCATCTGCATCCTGGAGGCGATGGCGACAAAACGCCTCCCACCGTTGCGCTTCCTCGGCCGACAATGTCTCTGGCCAGTTGCAGGCACGGTAGCGGAACAACAGTTCTGGTAACCGTTTATCGTGAAAATCGAAACGTGTTTGCGCAAGTTCCTGCTTCGATGCGTCGCGCACCCTGGTCAGCAGCGAACGGTCAGCATCACTGAGGAAACCATCATGCAGCGCCACATCCACATCTCCGGCGGGGCTGAATTCCCTGCTGCTGTAGGCTTGTGCTACTCGCTGTATGAAGCCCTTGTCCGCACTCAATAGCTCCCAATGCCGGGCACAAGCATCCAGATCGATTGCGATACGCCCGGCAGTCGATTCATCGAGCGTCTTCCGGGGTGCCAGGGCCGGACACTTGTTGATCTTCACGGATTTGACCGACAGACGCTCCACACCCTCTGATAAATCCTCGGCCCGGGTGAACAGGCGATCACGGAGACCCTCCACGTCCAAACCCATGAACCTAAAAACCTCAGTTGACCGTTATCCGAGATGACTAACGATATGAATACATGAGACAATTCGAACAAATGCCGACTCACCCAAATGGTGAGTCAAACTATGGTGTTTATAGTACGCCGCTTTTTAATTTTTGCTGCGTTACAGTTCGTTGTAATAACACGTTATTACGCCTCATTGTGCCTTGCCAAAAATAAAAATCAGCGCACTTTAAACTCCATTCAACTGAGGTTTTTAGGATGAAAGGATTCGGATCCTGGCGCAGATCGTAGACCAACACACTGTTATTGTTGCCGGGTTCCCCAACCAACGGCATAACCAACGCAGTGCAACCCGTCTCCGACGGATACATGCGTGAGGTATGTAAAACAGGCTCGTGCCCAACCAGATCCAACTGTTCAGCCACCTTTCGTTTGTTGCGAAGCTGAAATAGCCAGTCATAGAGGCGTGGTTGCCGATCACGAATCAGGCGCGCCAAACCAATGGTGGCACGTACGTCGGAAAGCGCATCATGAGCGGACTCATGACCTATACCGTTGGCCGCAGCCAGATCCTCAAGCCGGAAACTGGGCCTGCCATCATCATGCCTGGGCCAGGCTATGCCATCCGGCCGCAAGACATAGGTCATGCGCACCAGGTCGATAAGGTCCCACCGCGAATTGCCTTGCTGCCACTCGCGTGCGTAGGGATCGTAGAAGTTGCGATAGAGAGTATGACGAGTCACCTCGTCGTCAAATCGCAAGGTGTTGTAACCCACACCGCAAGTACCCGGTTGCGCCAACTCACTGTGAATGCGGGCAATGAACTCTGGCTTATTAGGCGACAATTATCCTGTCCGGTATGACGACAATTAACTTGGCCGGTTGAGTGAAATTAGAAGCATGTAAAGTTACCTCTTAAAAAGGAGGTGAATTTGTCAGGCAAACACATCACTCAACAACAAAGGAATTTGTA